>JAEZOA010000173.1 GCA_023441625.1 Bacillota bacterium | reverse complement strand
CTCCCTAACACGGTATAATTATACAACTATTTTCATCAAAATAAAATGCACAAGCCTCTTTAAATGGAGTTTTCTTGTGCATTTACTTTTATATTTTTCTGCTAGAATTTACTTTTTCATTTAACCTAATAATTTACTATATTTTTATAAGACTAAAATTTTATTCTTTTCTGTCTGATTTTGTGAGACTGTATTCACAAATACTACATCCACTACACAAAATAACCTTGCCAGAAAAAACATTTTTTATTGTATCTAAAAGCTTTTGATTTTTAAACCGTTCCCAGTTATGAATGATTATACTTTTAGGTGCTAACGTTATCAACGAACTCACAAGTAAATCATCATGATTTATTTCTGTTTCAGGCAGCTCTGTCAAGAAATCTTTAATGCAATCATTTGTAATCTCCAGCTTTTTTTCATCTAGTAATATATATTTATCTTCATATTGCATTACTACATGAATAAAGTTAAACTTAGATTCCTGAATTTCTACAAAGTATTTAAGCAAACGTATAAATTCTTTATATTCCCTCTCAATTAAAAAATCATCTACTGCATTATCAATAATATCCTCAAGTTCCTTTATATAATCCTTGAGCCTAAAATTCACAAACCCATCTAAAATTATGTTGCTTGAACCCTCAAAGTATTCCATAAGCTTTTTTACAATTAAATTTCTACGTCTTATTTGAAATAAAGTGTTAAAAAAAATCTTTTTTTCATTTTTTATAACCCGAAGTGAAATTCTTAAAATATCCTTTCTTTCTGACAAACTAAAATAGCCATAATTACTATTTATTATTCTAATTAAAAGTTTTTCTTCATAAGTCTGCATAACATACTCAGCAAGTGCATTTGAAACATGATACTTAAGTAATTCAAATTTACTTGGGTTTATAGGAACAAGCTCTTCATCTTCAATAGTACATATTACCGAGGTTGAACCTTCAGAAGCAATTTCTTTTATTGAATAAATTAGGCTTTTTTCATTTAATTGTCGAAGCTCCTTATCTATTTCTTGTACAATGTTTTCTGCGTTATCTTTAACTCCTATTGAGAGATATTGATACTGCATCAACTTCACTTCCCTTCGAGTGTAGTATATGTTTGAGTAAAATGTAGTATGCGGTGAACATTTTTACAATTTATGTCAAATTGAAATTATCAATCTAAATTTACCCCAAATCATGCTACATTATATGCATTGCAGTTTTTATAGGTACTACACGTTAAAGATTATTTCATTTATTTCTGCATTATAGGTATTATAGTTCCAAGGTCTAATAAGCTTTCATCATTAAGCATAACCACACCCACAGTTTTTAAACTTAAAAAATTCATTATTTCTTTAAAATTTCTATGGAGTTTTAAATCACCTGAAAACGCAAGCTTATTTTTCCCAATCAAACCAGTTGCTCCTCCAATAAACCCCATATCAAAGGTTTCAAGCTTTATCGATTCATCTGGCTCTATCAGTAATACATCAATTCCGACTGATGCTACTTTTTTATAAATGTCCACATCCGAGGTTATAATACTATCAGTATTTACAACACAGGTTAAACATTTTGAATAGCCCTGATTGACGTGAATAAGTTCAATACCTCTTTCCAAAAGTAGTTCCTTAATAACAGGATCAGTATGTTTGGTATTATGGAATGCATATTTTCCAACTCTGGCTACATTGTAGGCAATTGTATGAGGATATTTACTTCCAAGTAATGTTTCTCCCTTAATCATTTCAAAACCAATTTCACTAAGTTGATCCAATAGTAGTTTTGGAGTGTTTGGGGCATAAACAATTATCTTATCTTCTATATGATGAAGCATAATGTCTGGGTGATATTCTATAGCAGTATATACATCTGGATGCGCTAAGGTTTGAATAAATGAAATATCTCGCTTAATCAGCTCATCTTTTATTTTCCTAGGAGCTCTTCCATCAATTATCACCTTAACTACATCATCTGCTGGTAAATTTGGTATTTGAACCGGTTTCAAAGTTGTTGCCTCCCTTATTTAAAGTAGTTAAAATTAAAAATAATTATATTTAAAAAATTGAACAATAGTAAAATTTAGGTATCACACATAATTTTTATAATTCATATTATACTAAAGGTGAACAAAAATTATATATGTCAATACTAACTGTTTGCATAAAAGCAGACGGTTATTTAAATACACCGCATTTCTTGTAAAAGGAATGCGGTTATTTTATTTTATTATTTTACCCGTATAAAAACTGTTAATATTAATTATAATATAACTGATGTATAAATATAATTTACTGCATGAAAATTCTCAATTTAGAATTTTTATGTGAATCTAAGAAGAAAGGAAGTTGTGACCATGAGAACACCTTTGGATAGAGTAGCATTAATAGTTGTAATCATTGGAGCTCTGAACTGGCTTTCTGTAGGATTATTCCGATATGATTTAGTTGGATCATTGTTTGGAGCTACATCATTTATAACAAGAACAATATTTACAATAGTAGGTATTGCCGGCTTATACACCATAAGCCTCTTGTTTAGGGAATCTGAAACAGTAAGAGACCAATAATTTCTTTAAAGTGGCGTTAAAAACGCCACTTTATTATTTGTATCACTTATTAAATAAAGACATATATTTCCGTTATATTTTTTTAAATTTTGCAGATTATATTAGTACACCAACAAAAATCACTAATCTTTAGTGAAATATGGTGAAATTAAAGGAGGAATAAAATTATGGCAAGAAGTAAATCAACATTCGAGAATATGAAGTATGAAATAGCTTCTCAGGTTGGAGTAAACCTAAAGCAAGGTTACAATGGTGACTTAACTTCTAGAGAAGCCGGAAAAATCGGTGGGACTATTACTCAGAAGGTATTTGAAGCTTATACAAATTCTAAGAAATAATTAGTAAACCAAAATAAAAGGATACCGTTTATACGGTATCCTTTTATTTATATTTAATTCTAAAAAGTTAATATAAAGCCTTTATTACTTATTTAAATTTGTATATAATTAGGGTAGATAAGTACATTATACTATTTCCTTTGATTTTTCTTTAACAACAGTATTCATGTATTTTCTAATAACAGAAAAAGGATTCAGCTATGACAACATTAAAATCTATTTTCTCCAGACAAACGCCTAGGCGATTATTAATCCTTCTTGCCTTTGCGCTCCTAATTTATCTTCTTAGAGGAATGGCAAATGTGTTTTTGTTAACCTTTATATTTGCTTATTTAGGATGCACAGCCTCTAGCTTTTTTTTCACTAAAGCAAAAATTGTTAATTCAAGAGTTTTAAAGGCAATAATAATTTTCGTTTACCTAGGAATTATAACTATTGCAGGATACGTTCTATACAAGTATATTCCTGTTATAATTTCAGAGTTAAAATCAATAATAGACCAGGCAACACTTTTTTTCAACGGTACCTATGAAAACGAGACTCTGAATTATATTATTTCATTATCTAAGGATTTTAAGATCTCTGCTTATATAAGCGATAATTTTGAAACTTTGTTTAAGTCTATTACTAATATAGGTAAATGGGGCTTTGACATATTTATAGCAGTAGTATTAAGCTTGTTTTTCATCCTTGAAAGAACTAGAATAGTAAAATTTACTTCTGGTTTTAAAAATAGTAAAATTTCTGTTGCCTATGATGAGCTATCCTTCTTTGGTCGCAAATTTTTGCAATCCTTTGGCAAGGTTATTCAGACCCAAATAACAATATCCTTTATTAACTGTATACTTTCTATGATACTATTATCTATCCTTAAGTTTCCACAAATACTGGGCTTGGGCTTTATGGTATTCGTTTTGGGACTGATACCAGTTGCTGGTGTAATTGTTTCATTAATTCCACTTACAATAATTGCCTTTAGTATTGGTGGATTTAAAATGATTATATATGTACTTATATTAATTGCTATTTTGCATGCAATTGAAAGCTATGTACTCAACCCAAAGCTTATGTCTCAAAAGACAAAGCTGCCTGTTTTTTATACATTTATTGTTTTAATTGTCTCTGAGCACATACTTGGAATTTGGGGACTTGTTATAGGTATCCCAATTTTTATTTTCATTCTTGATGTTCTTGATGTAAAGAACCCTGATTCTATAGTAACCATTGATACTGACGACAGTAATAATAGTAGTAGTAATAATATATAGAGATTCCAGCTCTACAACTTGTGCTTAGTAAACTAATGTTGTAAAATTAAAAAAAGAACAATATTAATCTAAGGAGGTTAATTATATGGCTTGCTACAATGTAATGTCAGTATTGACAAATAAAAGGGTTCAAAATGTTAATGAAATGCAACGAGTTCTAACTGAATCAGGATGCATAATAAAAACCAGACTAGGTATTCATGATGCAGGTGAAGATTTTTGCTCTAACGAAGGTCTTATTATTTTGCACCTTGTTGGTTCAGATTATGAGATAGCCTCACTTGAACAAGATCTAAATAAGATTCCTGGAATTAAGGCAAAAAACAGTCAGCTTTGTTCAGATTAAAGCTCTACTTGAAAATGTAATATTATATATAAAGACTTATTTGGGGGTTAAATTTTATATGGCTGAACTAAAGCAATGTAAAGAATGTAATGGAACCTTTCTTTATACAACAAATGACAATCTATGTCTAACTTGCAGCCAAAAAAACGAATTAGAATTTGCAAAAATTAAAGAATATCTCAAAAGCCATCCTAAGTCTTCTATTGGAACAGTTGCTACTATTTTAGATATAAGCGTTGCTAATATTCAAAAATTCATAGACCAAGGTAGGTTGGAAATGGTGGATAAAGTTATTATTAATGATTGAAGAAACCAAATCAATTTATGGAAGCCCTTATCGGCTTCCCTTTTTGCTTTAAAGCTTCTATATTCTAGCTTGAATCTAAACCTTTACTTTTAATTTATCCTGTTCAATCCACTCTATTACTTGAGCCACAGCGTCATCATCATTATGACAGCAGCACATATCTGCTATTTCCATTAAATAAGGATGAGAATTTCCAACAGCAATACCAACCTCAGCATTTCGTATCAGCTCCACGTCGTTAAGATTATCACCTACTGAAACAGTTCTTGTATACGAATACCCCAAAATATCTTTAAGCCGGTTAAGTGCATCGCCCTTTGATACACTACTGTGGAGAAGCTCAAGGAATTGAGGCTCCGAAAACACTGTACGAAAGTGGCTTGCTTTATCCTTTAAATAATTTTCAATTTCTTTAAGCCTTTTATGCTCACAAGCTAATATCACCTTAACCCATGGTAATGGTACCTCCTCAAGCTTACAAGTAACAGGGGTTGTCCTTTCTTTGATAATATGCTTTTTTATTTCAATATTTTCTCTTACAATATAGATCTCATAGCCATTGTATATCTCTATTCCAATATCTTCAAAACAATTATACAGATCCTTAAGTATATCAACTATATTATTTTCAAGGCATTTTTGCCATACAATTTCATTTTTTTTGAAATCATATATCCTGGCACCGTTATATAAAATAGCAGGTACATCTATTGGCAAACCGCTTATATAGGGTTTTACTGCCCCTTCCATTCTGCCAGTGGCAATAGTAAAATGTCCTCCGCTTTCCACAAATTTTATTAAAGCAACCCTATTTCTCTCACTCACCGTAGAATGAGAATCAAGCAGAGTATGATCCATATCACAAACCAAAAGAATATCCTTGTATGGCATATCTTGCATTAACGATTCAACCCCTTTAACTGCTGCATTTAAACATCCTGAGAATAATAATACCATATAATCATGTATTTATATATTATTTATAAGCTTTTTAATCTTAAAATTTTTCAGCCACGATTGTTTTTTCACCAATCTACAATGAATAACTGAAATACAACTTTTTTTATAGGGTAAATTGAACTAGCATAAAAACGCCTTTCTGTATTATCTTATAAAACAATAATACAGAAAGGCGACTATCTTTACAGCTATATTTTTTACTCTTCTTCCTCATCCTGCTCCCAACTATGGTAAACATTCGAGACATCATCTAGTTCTTCTAAGTTTTCAAGCAGTTTATCCATGAATTTGATTTGTTCAGGATCAGTTAACTTTGTCATTACACTTGGTATCATTGAAACCTCTGCTTGTAAGAATTCATATCCTTTTTCTTCAAGTTTTTCACGTACAGCTGAAAAACTTGCTTGATCAGTGAGTATCTCGTAGTAGTCCTCTTCTGTACTAAAGTCATCTGCTCCAGCCTCTAGTGCTTCCATCATCAATGTATCCTCATTGATTTTATCATTCTTCTCTATTACTATAACACCTTTTTTATTAAACATATAAGAAACGCAGCCACTTTGCCCCAAGTTACCGCCGAATTTATCAAAATAATGTCTTAGGTCACCAGCAGTCCTGTTTCTATTGTCAGTTGTACATTCGCATATAACAGCAACTCCACCTGGGCCATAGCCTTCATAAGTTATTTCTTCATAGTTTGAACTATCGCCTTCTCCAGCTGCTTTCTTGATACTTCTTGTAATATTATCATTAGGCATATTTGCTGCCTTTGCCTTTGCTATAATATCCTTCAACTTGGAATTTGTACTAGGATCGGCTCCTCCACCTTGTTTTACTGCTATTCCAATTTCTCTGCCCAGTTTAGTAAAAACCTTACCCCTTTGAGCATCTGTCTCTCCCTTTTTGCGCTTTATAGTTGCCCATTTTGAATGACCTGACATAAATACCTCCTAATAGATTCTATATAATATTCACCTAAATACCAATAAAAAATAGTTCAAAAATCCATTATATCTTAGACTTAGTTCTTGTTGAGTAACTCCACCAAATAAATTATAATAGTAATTTATTAAATAATCAACCTTCCATCACTTCCTAATGTAATGAAAGTTTTATCTCCTTTTTCACATATAGCTCTACCGTTTGTATTTTCAATTATATCATCTATCAGCTTTTCTTCTTTTCCGACCTCAATAAGTACGCACAATTCAACATCCTGACTATATTGTATGTCTTTTATTATATTATTATTTGTCATAAGCATATTTTGTAATTTTCCAAATAGAGTATACTCTATTACTATGTTCAGATTAAAGCATAGCTTTCTCGTTACTATTTCTCCAGCCTCTAAGCCCATTGCTGAGCTCTTGCTGTATGCGCGTATGAGACCCGAAGCTCCTAGCAAGGTTCCTCCAAAGTATCTCGTTATTACTACCACCACATTTTGTATACCCATTCTCTTAATTACTTCAAGTGCTGGCATACCTGCAGTACCTGAGGGCTCACCGTCATCACTATACCGCTGAATCAAGGTTTCATTATTAATACTGTATGCATATACATTGTGTGTAGCATCCCAATACTTTGACTTTAGACTGTTTATAAATTCTATTGCAATAGCTTCATCAGATACCGGCTTAACATTTGCAATAAACCTGGACTTCTTTTCTTCAAATTCTGCTGTTGCAGATTTTAATATTGTACTATACTCTTGTATCATTTTTTGCTTAATTTCCTCCACTTAACTCTAGTTGTATTAATTTGGAGCTGACTGCCGATTCATCTTTTTTATAGAGAACCTGTAACATATAATATCTTCTATAGTATACCATGTAATTAAAATATTCAAAAACAGCACTCTCCTGCTAATTATGGAGAGTGCTGTTATATATTACTAAAATTATTTTCTTAAATCAATTAAATTAAAAGCTATTGTTGATCTGCTTTATACTTGGAATATGATACTGTAATAAGGGATTTATCCTGACTATAAGTGATTTTTTGCAAAGCTTCATCAATTGTGAAATATCCGCCCTCACTGAAGTTTTGATCTTTATTAATTTCGAATTTATCATCTAGGGGCCTCATAATGAACCAGGTAATCTTATTGCATACTGGTCTTTGACGTGTAACAGAGAAAAACTCATAATTGGTATTGCCTGCAGTAGTAATAATTTCAGCATTAATTCCTGTCTCTTCTTTTACTCTATTGAGTGCTACCTCATCTGGATAATCACCGTTTTTAATTACCCCTTTTGGAAGAACCCACTCCCCCTTTTCATTTTTTAGAAGGAACACTTTCTCACCTGAAAAGACAACTCCACCTGCACAGTTTCTAACAATCATAATCAAAACCCCTTCCCTGATGGATTTTTAAGATAGATTAAATTATTCCTAAATTCATGTAAACAAATTTCAATTATTAATATTATAATACTCTAATCGGCAATATTATACAAGGATAAAATCTTCAATATTATTAATTTTGTCTATTTTAACCAAAGCCTTTACGCTTATCCCATTTTCCAGATATTCTTGCTCTATTACCTGTCCATTTGTATAAATATATGGCATAACCCATCCATCGTTGTAAGGAATTAGCAGCTTAACCTCCCGGAGTTTTTCCTTAAAAGCCTCTGTTATTTTTTCTAATAGCTTTTCAAGGCCTTCTCCAGTGACTGCCGACACTTCACATACTGAGCTATATCCCATTGAATTAATTCTTGAGCCCCCAGTTACAATATCCTGCTTATTTAATACTAGAAGGGTATTCTTTGATGAAGCACCTAGTTCTTCAAGCAAGCTTTCAACAACTCCTATTTGCATTGTTGCATTCTCGTTAGAGGCATCTACAACATGCAATAGCAAGTCTGCATGAGTTGCCTCCTCAAGTGTAGATTTAAAAGCTTCAATTAAGTCATGAGGAAGCTTCCTTATAAAACCTACTGTATCAATCAACACAGCTTCTCTTCCATCCGCCAATATCAGTCTTCGAGCTGATGGATCAAGTGTAGCAAAAAGCTTGTCTTCAACAAAAACAGATGCTCCGCAAAGTCTATTCATCAAGGTGGACTTTCCTGCATTGGTATAACCAACAATTGCAACAACAGGCGTGTTACGTTTTTCTCTATTTCCACGCATAAAATCGCGCCTTTTTTCCAACTGCTTTAGTTCATGCTCCAAATAAGTTACTCTTCTTCGAATATGTCGCTTGTCTACTTCTAGCTTTTTCTCTCCAGGACCACGTGTACCTATTCCCCCTCCAAGTCTTGAAAGCTCTGTACCAAACCCAATCAATCTAGGCAGCTTATACTTGAGTTGTGCCAACTCTACCTGCAGCTTACCTTCCTTTGATATTGCTCTCTGGGCAAATATATCAAGAATCAGCGTAGTTCTGTCTATTACTCTTGCACCTGTAACTTCCTCAATGTTTCTTATCTGGGCACCTGAGAGCTCATCATCAAATATTAGCAGCTGCACATCTGTTGCCTGGCACATCAAGGACAATTCCTCTATCTTACCCTTTCCAACATAAAATGCCGAATCCTGAGTCTGTTTTCGCTGTAATAATCTATCTATAACAATAGCTCCTGCTGTATTTGCTAGTTCCTCCAATTCGGCTAAAGAACTCTCTGCTTCTCTTTGAGAAAGATTATCCAATCTGCTTTGTGCAGTTTCTAAGCCCACTAAAATCGCCTTTTCAGATGTTTCTTCATTCTTGTATATGTCTGCCCTAGCTGATGCATCAAGCTCCTCAATTAAATTGTACATGTAGTTAAGCCTTGCTTCTCCAAGAGCAAATGGGCCATATATATCTGCTTCAGAATCAAGGTTAAGACAGCCTGCAAAGATTTCTGTTATTTGGCCTTCCATAATACCTACTGCAACCATGGCGTCTAATCTTAACTTTTGAAGTGTACTTATGTCAACCTGCGAGAGCAATCCACTCCCACCTGGATGTGTATGGATGCATCTAATACCTGATAGTCTGGTGTTTCCTCGTCTGCTATCAAGCTGTGGAAGGGATACTGTTCCACTGTCTCCGATACTTATGTCAACCACTATGCCTCTTCTATTAATCAAAACTGATATTTCACGGTTTATTTCAGAAGATATTCTTCCAATTGTTTGGGCAAGTTCAACTGGCAGCAAATCTCTAGATCCATATTTAGCATCAAACAGCTCTTCTAGCTCATTTAATAGTCTATCTTTAATTGATTGGGTATTACCATTTATTTTAATAAAACCAGCCTCCTATTCATTAATCCCTGTTGAACCAAATCCTCCACCTCTATCTGTTCCAATGCTTTTAACAGAGTTTACCTTTGTCAGCACCATTTTGGGTACCACCTGTAAAACTATCTGTGCTATTCTATCACCTTTTCTTATCACATAAGTCCCTTTTTTATTACCCTTCTCATCAAGTGTATATTGAGCAGCATTAGTTTGATTGGATTCCAGTCCTGAACTATTATTTACTATTATACCTAATTCATCCCTATATCCACTGTCAATTGTCCCCGGCGAGTTTGGAATTCTAAGTGGGGTTTTGAAGGACAAACCACTTCTAGGTCTAACCTGAATTTCATAGCCTTCTGGTATTGCAAGCTTTAAGCCTGTTGGAACTATTACTGTTTCACCAGGCCCTATTGTTACCTCCTGAGCAGCATATATATCCATTCCTGCATCTCCCGGATTTGCATACTTTGGGAGTATTGCATCTTCTCTGCAAACCTCAACAAATACTTCTACTGACATTATTTATTCCTCCTTATCAAATCGTACATTGGCAAAAGCTATACACCTCTTTGCAAATGCCCCTTTGTAAAACCCTTAGCCTTTATTCTCTCAATCAGTCTATCTTTGTTAGTATAATTTTCATTCTCAACAATACTTTTATGCAAATTAACAATATCATATATTTCCTGAGAGCTTTCGTCAACAAAACTTAGTCTAATGTATTGCACCCCTGTTTTTGCCACCTGACTCAATAGCTCAGGGGCAAATATTGCATTAGAATTAAATATAGTACTTCTACAATCTACACAGTCACACTTAACCAAAAATTCTGCATCTTTTCTATCTTTTAAGTGATAAATTCCATTCTTGCATATTACATTACACTTATGCGGCTCATTATTACCCACGCTCCCACCTACAGGACAATATTCACTAGTCATCACAGGTATTTTCCCATATATACCTATTTCAGTATCAAACTCCTGTGGAAAGCTCAAAGAACTAATTTGAGATAAATTCAGCTCATAGGAAAGCGTCGCTCCGCTGTACCCCATGCTTTTATAGTAATTGAGTGTTGAGCTATTAAGTATGTTGTGAGTATAATCAGCAGCTAGCTTTATATTTTCACCAAGTCTCTCCTTTAGAGTCTGCACAACTCCCATATTTCCCACTAGAAAACCATCAATATTGTGTGAAATACTTAGCACACTCTTTTCAATTATCCCACAATATTTGCCCTTTATGATGGCTGGAATGTATGCAAATATCTCTTTATCTTGGGCTCTAAAATTGTTGACTGCTTGTAGCCCATCGTCCTTAAGTAAGCTTGTGTAGGGTATATATAATCTATCTGCATTTATGTTGCTCAAATCCAAATTGTCGTCTAAATTATAGAGCATTGCAGATATTTTTACTTTTTTATTTCTATCCTGACTATTTCCCGGGAAATGTAACAAAGCATTATATAATTCCCTATTTGTTATATTTATTTTCTTTTTACTTGATAATATTATCTCCTTTTCGAGCAACTCTGCCGCTTTTCGCCTAATATTGTTAAGCTCACTTATAGGTATTACCACATCGTTGTCAATTTCTAAATTCAATTGGGCAATATTAAAAGGTGTCGAACCCATTTTTTTTAGCTGTTCACTTATACGTTCCTGTGAGAGTGGCTTATTTAATGCTTTTTCAGCTATTACCTCACCTGTAGCAGAAACACTATTTCCATTGCTATCACTTAATGACAAAATAGGTAGCTGCCCGATTTTCATTGTGAAATTTGCTGTAATTTCTGTTTTTCTAGTACTCTTGGCAAATGAAGCAGCTGCTTGCTCTTGTAATTCTCTATCTGAGGTCTTGTAAACCTTACTCCCTCTTCCCACATTTCCCTTTACAACAGATACCCATACAACATCTCCCGCATTCGCGCGCTTAACCAGCTGTCCTTCTCTTACTATTTTAGTAATTATGCCACCAGGGCTATCTTCAAATAGTTTATTTGACCATATTTCTATGCCATCACCATTTCCTATTGAGTTGTCCAGCTTTACTTTTACAGAGTTTGTACTCCTATCTTGATCAAGAACAGTTCCAAGATAAGTTCCCCAATTCTTAGGTTTTTCGTAGGCCATCATATTTGGTCCTGTCTTACCCAGCAAATAACCCTTTGAAAAACCTCCTCTGTTGAAGCTTTGTAATAGCTGATGCATATCCTCCTTAGCTACTTCAATTCTGCTTTTATTTTGTTCCTTTTTTCTATGCCCTTTATTATTTTCATTCAGGTTTTTATCTGAAGAATGCATTTCCAATATTTTATCTAAGTATTTTCTATAAGTACTCACTACTGTTGCAACATATTCCGGACTTTTCATCCTTCCCTCAATTTTTAGGGAGCTAACTCCAGCATTAATTAAGTCCGTTAGCTTTTCAATTGAACAAATATCCTTTGGACTGAGCAAATATCCGCCCTTTATGTTCTTATTATCTTTCTGTATAGTATATGGAAGTCTGCAAGGCTGAGCGCATTTTCCTCTATTTCCGCTTCTTCCACCAATTATGCTGCTCATAAGACATTGTCCAGAGTAACTAATACACAGAGCACCATGGACAAAAACCTCAATCTCAAGCTGGGTATTTTGGCATATGCTTTTTATTTCAGTAAGTGTTAGTTCTCTTGCTAAAACCACCCTGCTAAAACCCATTTTTTCAAGTGCCTGTACACCTTCAATACTATATGTTGTCATTTGTGTGCTAGCATGAATGGGAAGCTCAGGTATAGCTTTTTTTAAATTTGCAGCCAGCCCAACATCCTGTATAATAAACGCATCCATGCCCATTTCATAAACTTTGCCTGCATACTCAAGTGCCTCCTGCATTTCAGTGTCTAGGACAAGTGTATTTAAGGTCAATATAACCCGAACTCCTCTTGAATGTGCATAATCTAATGCCTTCTGCAGTTCTTCATCATCAAAATTTCCTGCAAATTGTCTGGCATTAAGCAACTTCCCTCCTAAATATATGGCATCTGCCCCATTTTCGACAGCTGCCAGAAATGCATCATAGCTTCCCGCAGGCGCCAGAAGCTCTATCTTTTTATTAAAACTCAAGTTAACTTACCTCCATAATAACTGCATACTTTAGGCACTTTGCAACTAAAATACTTACATGATAAGAATTTGCTTTTCCCCTAATTTATATTCTAACACAATATTTTTCTGTGTCACAATTCATTTTCGCTTCTGTAATGCAAGAATCTATAAAGTGGAGACTTTACTTCAGATTTGGTTCTGAGTATAATTAATGGCATAGCAAAAATTCCCTATTATGGGGTTTGTAATACTGGGTTAGGGTTTGAAGATTTATGGAGGGATTGTAACTGTGTTAAATAAAATTGCTAAAAATAAGGTATGGAGTATTTCTGTATTGATACTTATCGGATTATTTTTTGTTGGCTGTAATCGTTATTCTGATGAGGAAACATATAAAGCGAAGATGACAATGAATTTAGAGTTTTCAAACGATCAAATAATTGTGTCTGCATTAATGTTTCCAAAAGTCGATAATAATGAATTCTCTTTTGTTGTTAATAATCTGTTGGCAATAGATGAAATAAGCTCTACAGAAGGTATTTTAAAATGGAAGAGAGAAAATATATCTCTTGATTTTCGTCCTGAATTGCAAAAAATAACAGTTACTACTGATTCAGATAGTGCCATCACCATAAAATATCATGGCAAAATAGATGGATGGTTTAATTTTATAAAACCGGATAAAAAAGCGCTTAGCTCCTACTCTGCATGGTATCCTCAAGAATTTTCTTTTCCTGCTGATACTGCTAATGAGATTGTTGTAAAAATGTCAAATTTATCTGACTTTGACGTGATAAATGGTGAATATAGTTCGGAAGATAAGAATTGGGTTTATACGATGAGAAATGATAGATATGATGATTGTAATATTATTGCCTTTAAGAAAGGTGAGTATTCTGTTTTATCCCAAGAGGGAGTCAATATTTATTATTGTAATAAAAAAGAAGCGGCCAGCGCGACAGCAGTTTATGATTATTGCATTGATGTTTTAAAATATTATAATGATATTTTGTATTGTGACAATAACAGTTATAGGAAAAAGCTAAATATAGTATCCTTCTCGGAGCCTGGCTCACAAAATGGCGCATATACAAGAGATGGGCTCATTGTCCTTGACGGTTTATCCGATATGAATCAAGGTTACTGGATGAAAGCAGTATTTCCCCATGAATTGGCACATTTTTGGACTACCGGTGCAGACACTTCATCGTTTGAAGACTGGCTAAATGAAACTATGGCAGAGTGGTCTGCTTTACTATATCTACTCTACTCAAATAATCAAGATACCTTTGATCAAATCATTAATGATAAAACAAAGCAATATTCCGAGCTGCCTGCAATTAAAACCGTTGATGGAAGCCGTCCAGAAGGGGTACATACAAAAGGAACCATATTATTTTATGACATTTATCAAAAGTATGGCACAGAGACTATTCAGAAACTTCTAACCGTATTTGTTTCCTTAGATGAAAAAAATACAGAAAATTTTATTAATGAGGTTTCTTCAAAAGTTGGAAACGATATAGCTATTATTATTCGGGAGGGTATCGATAAAAAGTAAATCCGTACCTTGCAGAATACTAGTAATTTTACTCCATGTGGTTGATGCTTTTTCAACATTACAAGTTTACACTTCTAAAAAGTTCAAGAACATACGGCATTATGTCAACTAGCGAATTGACCTTTAACTCAACCTTATCAGCCTTTTTACCCAAAACAATAACTGGTACCTTGTTCATTGTATGGGTACGAACAGAAATATCCTCTAAGTTTCCATGATCACTTGTAATAATGAGCACATCCTCCTCAAAATTCATCAGCGTTGTTAGCTCTGCCAGAAAAGAATCCAATACCTCAACAACCTCGATAGCTTCCTTAAGCTCGTATTTGTGCCCTGCAATATCTGTTACAAAATGTTCAAAGAGTGTGAAATCATTTTCTCTACTGAGATTATATAGATTTTTTGCTGCCTTTTGTGGTGAAATGACCTCAACAGTGTAGCCTGATTCCTTTAGTATTTTACCTGTAATATCATGGTATACCCCATTATTATTAATATAATGGGCAGAATTCCGAAAACTAATTCGCTCCACCATACCCATAACAGATGTCACTGATGGTCTATTCCTTCTGTTCTTGACATCAATCATATTTGTTAAATACTCATCTCTATAGACATTAGCACTGGTAACCTTCAAACCTATTTTTTTCAATTCCCCAAACATATTTACTTTGTGTATTATTTTTTTAAGTGTTATTGTTGGTTGTCCACTCATGTGCCTATTAAGTACTGCTGGTGCATTAACTCCTGTAAAAATAGCAGTTTGTCCGGTAGCGCTCTGTGGCAGACCTTTCACTCCAAGTGAAGCATCCGCCTGAAATCTGGCATGCTCTATCAGCTTTGCAAGCACTAATGCTTTAGTACCATATATAGGATTTTTATCCTTGTCCTTTTTTCCCAGCCCTATTCCATCGATAAATATAAATATTACTTTCATTATACCCCCATGAGCAGCCTATGTTTTAATAATTCTCTATTATTCCTAAACTTCCTGCAAGTAAACATTTTATTATATTACATAAAATACTTCTACAAAATTTATTTTGGTATTTAGTCTCTTTCTTCTAGGACTTATGTATTTTTATTAATTTTTTTCCCCATAATACCATTATTAGTCTTTATGAGGTGTAAGACTGAAGGAACTAAAACATGTAATAAGGGGGGTCGAGTCCATGCAAGAGCTTTAATGGAGCTTTGTGCCAAATGCAGGGCATGGACCTATGTACAATGAAAACCCGATTTTGTTTTATTGCACCAGCTATAGTAATGGTAATCATGATGTTGGTATTTGCTTGTTACCGTATGTTCCCATTCGGTGACAAGACTCTATCCTGGTGCGATATGAATCAGCAGATTATTCCATTTTTAATGGATATTAAGGATATATTAAGCGGTAAAGCAAGTATGTTTCTCAACATGCAAAATGCTGGAGGGATAAGCTTTTGGGGGGTGTTTCTGTTTTTCATCTCCAGTCCATTTACTTTTATTGTAATGTTGGTTAGTAAATCAGAGATGTACTATTTTGCTAATATTCTGATTATTTTGAAGATGATGACCTGTGCATTCACCTCTAGTTTCTTTTTCAGAAAACAATTTCACAAGCTCAATGTCCCACAAAATGTTGCGTTATCACTAATGTACGCATTTTGCGGTTATACAATGTTTTATTACCAAAACCAAGTCTGGTTGGATGTAATGTATCTTTTTCCGATCCTTTTACTGGGATTAATACTGCTGGTAGAAAAAGACCAGGTTTTACCTTATATTTTGTCATTTTCGTTAATAATTATAGTGAATTTTTACCTCAGCTACATGATAGCAATCTTTGTGGTACTCGCCTTCGGTACTTATCTTATCCTATGTGCACCAAAAAAACTCCGCCGAAAAAACATTCTGCTCTTTGGAATTTCCACTTTAATTGTTGGCCTAGTAACTGCAGTGGCCTGGCTACCGTCTCTTCTACAGTATATCAATTCAGCGCGTACAGGAAATTTAATTACAAGCCTTAAGGGAGGCAGTCTGTTTACACAATTTGATACTGTTGTTGTAGTTATCCTTTGCACAGGAGCAATTTTTACTGCCCTTTTAATATACCCTTTTATTTCTTTTGGGCATATAAAACGTAAAACCTTTGCTTTGTGCATTTTTATTATTACCCTGTTACCCATATTCCTGGAACCCATTAACAAAATGTGGCATACTGGTAGTTATCAAGCTTTTCCTGTACGCTACGGTTTCATTCCGATTTTTTTCGGATTAATTTTATTTGCAGTTGTTCTTTCAGCTGCAAATGCTAGCATTGCCTTGAAGAAAAGAAGTTACATTTCTATTATATGCAGTATACTGACTGTGGTGGTTTTGTTTATTGCAGCATATATTTTAATTACTAAAAACTTTGAAACCCTAACTATTTATACAAAAACCTTGTGGGGTGATAAGAAAAGCTTTGTAATGCTGCTGAACTTTTTTATTTTATCAGGCATAGCATACTTCTTAATTTTGGTTCTGTACTATTTCAAACAATTGAGTAAAACAGCCTTTTGCAGCTTTCTTTGTACCATTGTCATAATAGAAGCTTTCTTCAACTCCTGTGTATATATTGGCTCTGCAGCAAATGAACCGTCCTGGTGTAAGCCAATCCTGAATCTAAGCGGACAGATTAAGGACAATGACCTTTACCGGGTGAAAACAAATAAAAAGTACTTTGATGTAAACTTAGTGGGGGGGATGGGGTATAACACACTCAACCATTATACATCACTCACAAATAAAAGCTTTATGTATACCATGAAAAAGCTTGGTTACTCTTCTTACTGGATGGAAGTAAACTCCAATGGAGGAACTGAGTTTACTGATGCTATTCTTGGCAACCGATACACCATAATAAGAATTGATGAAATTAAAAGTATCGATAAAATTGTCTATCAAAATTCGGAGTATGCCATAAAGAAGAACAGCATTACACTCCCGATAGGCTTTGTTATAAATACAAACGATATTAATTCTTTACAAAAAATATCAGATACTACACGTCTGAATACTCAGCAATCACTTTTTCAATCAGTTTTCAATACAAATGAACAGCTAATTATAAACTATGAGCCTGCTAAACTTGATAACATTAATATTAGTAAAAATGGAAACTACTTAATCTCATTTATAGATAAATCAAAAAAGGGAAGCATTACTTACAATATTGCTGTTAAAGGAACGCAAACACTATACTTCGACTGTTTTGACCTGCTGTCCAACAGTCTGTATGAACACATTGACTCCACCTTTAAAATTTTAGTAAACGGAACCGTTATACAGGATACTTACCCAAATCAGTGGAATAATGGACTTTTAAACCTTGGAATATATACTGACGAAAATGTTCAGGTTCAAGTTGACGTGCTGAAGGAACTAAACGCAAAATCATTCGGTTTGGAGGGTTTGCATCTAGAAGTTCTCAACAATGCTGTAAATAATACTATACCTGCCCAACTTAAACAGAAAAATAATAGTATTGTCGGAACAGCAGCTGCGCAAAGTGAGAACTCCTACCTCTTCCTTCCGCTCATTTATGGAGATGGATATACAATCCATGTAAACAATAAAGAGACAGAGCCATTGTGTGTATTTGATTCCATGATTGCGTTCAAGCTTGAAAAAGGGGAGAATACCGTTTCCATTAGTTATGCGCCTCCTGGATTTAAAACAGGAGCATCACTATGTGGCATAGGAGTTTTTTTATTGGCAGCATATTTAATTTTTCTAAAAAAAGGCTTATACCCTAAGCTAAAATTTTTCGAAATTCCTGCTGCTGTTTTATTCTGGCTGTTATGCATAGGAACTTTTATTATAGTTTATATCTTCCCCCTTGCTATACATTCTAATAGGGAATGAGGCTTTACTAAAAACCTCGGCAATTTCTCGCCAGTACTTTTAATGCACTAATCATAATTGCATCCTTTTCAGTGTTTCCGAAGCGTTTGAGATTTTTATTAAAAGCCTTTTTTGCAGCTTCCTTATCTGATATTGATAAATTTAATATACTCTCGTAAAATATCCTCCACGAATCACTACTTTCACTTTTCTCAAGCCATGCTTCGGCATCCCTTCTATTACCCTTTTTCATAATATCAAACAACTGATGATATCCTTCATCAGGCTGTAGCTTTAAAAGCTTTTGAACAGCTTCAGGCTCTTCAAAATAATAATTGGATTCTATAAGAGTCTTCACTTCGCCAAACTCTCCTCGAGCAAAATAAACACAAAGAATCTTGGGGTCTAGATAGCTAAAAGGAAAGTATTCTCTGTCATTCACAAAGGTTTCATATGCTTCATAAAAATCACCATTAAAAAAGTATGCCTCTGCTAAGTGGCTATTTTTTTCAAAGTATTCATCCTCTATCTTCTTGAAATGAGTAATTGCTTGAGCCATATCTCTTTTTTCAAAATAAATTTTACCAATTTCTAATGATGAATAAGCTGAAGGAGCTATCCTATCCAGCATTTTGTAATACTCTAATGCCTTATTTATGTCCTTTCCAGTTCCATCATTTAAATAGCCTATAGCATGTAATACAGCTAGCATTCTAATTGAATGGGCATCCTTTGGATTAGCATCAATCAGGCGCTTATACTCTTCTATTGCCTCTTTGTACTTATGGTCAATTAGAAGTCTGTCAGCATCTGACAGTGGAACTCCACTTATATTAATTCTCTTTAGATCTTGGTCAGTCGAATTAGGTTTAGTACTACTAATGGTTTGCCCCCTCTTATCATAGGCAGTAATAGAAACACCATATTCGCCAGATTGGTAAAACGCTCCTAAAATTGGGTTTTCATCTATCCCCCCAACATTAGAATCATCAAATGTAGAAAATCCATAAAATTGCGAATTTACGTCACGATACTTATTGGTATCAAGGGTATATTTTATATCTTTAGTGTTCGTCGAGAAGGTGGCATTAAAAAAGTCATTATAATGGGCTGACCCTTTAATTATCGGTCCTACAGCAATATGATAATAAGCGGCTCCTGATACCTCCGTCCAATACAATTTGAAAGTGCCATCTTTATTATCCAAAACCTCAACTTCAAATTTCTTGTTAAACGTAATTGAAAGGTTTTTAACTTCCTTTGAACCAAGTTCTATATATCTATTTGCATTATTTTCAATTCCTTCAAAAAATACCTGTGAATCTTTGATTTGAAACCACGGAGCCTCAACCGTTACAAAATACTTCCCAGGATGTACATTTTTGAACTCAAAGCTACCATCAGCACTTGCCAAGGTGACATACTCAGGAGATTGAATCCATCCCATTCCTCCATCCTCATATATTTCTACTTTAAAAAGTCCAACGATAACTCCTGACAGTTTAGAATCAAAGTCCTTTATACTCCCTTTCAAACCCGAATTCCCAGACTTACTATCAAATAAATTAACTCCATAAATACCAGGCATATGTTGATCTAAATTTACCAAAGTCTTTCTTGTGTTACTTGGATAATTATTTAAAGACGTATTTTTCACTATTTCGCCCTTTAACAGACTGATACTACTTAAAATCTTACTTTTGTTGTAGGTCAGGTCGTTATCTTCATCTGATATTCTATTTAAAATTTCTGTACTTTTCGTTAAGTTACCCAGTTGCAGGTTCATAATAGAGAGATATAGGGTTGCTTCATCTCTAGTAGCTTTTGAGTCAGAGAAACTTGCATTATTTACAAGTTCAATTGCTCTATCTGGATTTCCTCCAAACCAATTCATAAGTCCGACCACCATTTCCAGCCTTCTGAAATCATCATTTCTATGTGCAGTCTTTGATATGGTCAAAAACTCTGCATTTATTTTGTTAATATCTGCAGGCTTAATAATAAGTCCAGGTGAAGACGTACCAAAAGAGGAAATACTAGTATAGATTCTTGAAAAATCTAGTTGGTCATTTATTGTTGTAAACTGATTGGCACACCTATTATAGAGTGCCTTGACGCTAAATTCGTTTTCAGGATATTCCAATTCAAGCTTTCTGAATATTGCATTGGCCTTTTCCTCATTCCCAATGGTTTCATACGTAACACCAGCTAAATACATAATCCTTGGTGTAATATGACTTCCTGATATAAAAATAAAAGCTATAATAGCTACTATTAATAATAGATGCTTTACTTTAATTCTTATCATTGCCACCTCCCAAATCAGAGGTACTAGTAATATAGTTTATTTTGGCTTCACTAATATCAGCTGTTGATACAGTTATATTTTGAAAAACCATAAAACCACATAATATGCATAGTAACAAAACACCTACGGCATAAGCTTTTATTGGTATATTGATTTCATATTCAGCTATTAAGTTTACTTTGTTTATAATTTTTCTGATATATAAGTTTCTCTTAATAGATGATAAAACGAGCTGTTTTGAGTCCTCAGAGAAGGATATGTTTTGAACAGCCTTGTCGTATTCTTTTTTTACTCTATATTTCATTTGTTTGTCTGGATTCTGAAAATTCATCATACTCATTCCCTCCTAACATATCGTCCTTTAACAATCCCCGAAGCCTATTTAATGAACTTTTTATAGTTCCTTCCCTACTACCAGTAATTTCTGCAATTTCCCTTATTGAAAAATCCTCAAAATAGAACATAATTGCAATTCTTCTGTATTTATCATTTAACTTTTGTAATGAGTCCTGCAAGTCCATATGGCTTATATTTATTTCTTCACCAATTAATTTGGTATTCATTTTTTCATCTGTAAGTACTATTTTCCTGAGCCAATTACTTCTTAGTTTCTTTCTGCAGATGTTAAGCATAATACTGTAAATCCATGTATATAGGGTACATTGTTCACGAAATAGGGATATTTTATAATAGGCTTGAATAAAAGCCTCTTGGACAGCATCCTGAGCTAATCCGTAGTCTTTTAAAATAAGGAAGGCTGACTTTAGAAGTCTTGTACCATAGGTAGTCATAAGTTCTTCTAAAGCATCTGGATTTTTCATATTCAGTTCTGCTATCAAATTCTTTTCATCCAAAATATCCCTCCTTTCATATATTTGATACTTGAACTCCATAAAAGGTTGCGAAAACTCAAAATTTTTTTAATTTAAAAAGCTAGAGGAAAATATATATCCTCTAGCCTTATCTTAACTTAATTACTATCGGCTAAAGCCGATAGATTTGGTTTGAGGCTAAAGCCTCCTTGAAATTAAAAAATTGACTTTTATACTCTATTTACATGTCATATCCACTTAGCGTTTTCTGAACATAGGGTTTATTTCCCTTATTCATAGAGTTTCTTACCTCTCCAAGTTCAGCCTCTCTTTTTGCTAACTCAACCTGAAGTGATGTATTTTGGGAAGTCAGAGAATTATTCTCCTCTTTTAATAATAAAACCTCACTTCTAAGTTTCTCAAGCTCTTGTTTCAGCACTTCATTTTCTTTTTCGGTAATACTCACGTTTTCACGAGATTTGAAAAAGTCATCAGCAACATTGATTGCAGTTAGTACTGCAGCAAGAGAGGTACTAAAGCTACTGTTTCGAATTAGTATTTCATTCATTTTTTTGTCAATATATAAGCCGACCTTCTGAATGTACTCATCAGATTCTGTTCCAACTAGTGTATAATCTTTGCCAGCTATTCGTATAACGACCTTATTTTTTGAGGTCAAGTTAACTCAGCTCCTTTAAACTCGCTTAATAACCTTAATTATACTATATTACTATATATTTCGGCAATAAATTATTTTGCTTTCACAAAGGTAGCAAATGCCTTGTCGGAGTTTCCAATATGTTGAAGCAGCCAATTTAGAACAGTTTTATTTATAGTTGATATAAAAACAACATCTGCACCCTTTTCTTCAAACTGTTTTTTTAAATCACTAAGCACAACGAGAAATTTGTCATGTGCGTCCTTATGAGAATTTTTTTCAGGATAGTTGTGCCTAATATGTAGCTTCTGTTCATCAGCAAAATGTACTTTAGTATATTCTTCAAGAAATAATAAAGTATTACCAACCTCTTCCTTACCCTTGCCCTGTGAGCATGCTGTAAAAAGCTTGTCTACAGCTTCAAAAAGCTTCTTATGCTGTTCATCAATTTCCTTTATACCTATAGCGAAACTCTCTCTCCACTCTATTGCCAATATAAGCCCCCCTCATAATATCCTAAAATAAAATATAGCACTGATTGCATCTAAATTTTACTTTTATATGCAATCAGTACTATATTTACCCATAATATGACTTGTTAAAACATTATACTACTATTTTATCTTAATTAATTTTCCTGTTCTTGGATTTATCCTTATAACCCAATACCCAAAAGCTCCATATTTGGGTCTATATCCTTCTAGCTGACTCCAGCTTCCCATATCTCCAAATGGATTTTCATCAATGCTGTATACCCCAGGCACACCACAAATGAAATATTCCTTACCTGAACGCTTATCAACTCTTATACCAAAAATAATATACCTATATTTGTAGTGTGCTAGCATCACATTTGGGTTAAAAAGCAAATAAGTTTTTATGTTGTTTCTGAATAAAATATTGTTCAGATAACCTGGACTATTTATCTTCCACCACCTAAAGCTTTTACTTTTCACATTAAAAGGATTGTAACCTTCAAAGCTCTTATCTAGTTCCTCCTTTAAACTTGGGAGATCCAGTTCGCCTTTTATCCTATCAGTATCTATATCAATTGCTGAAATATCTTTAAAATTTTTCTCAACCGAGCTCAGAATATCAATGTCATTTGAAATTACCTCTGCTGAATTTTCAAATGTAGAATTATTAGCATTGTAAATGCTAGTTATTGCCGATTCAAATTTATCAGTAATATTAAATTTGTTGGAAATACCCTCTATAATATCTGGTAACTCATCTTCCTCTAGCTCCTCTAACGCTTCTACTTTACTGTTTTCAATATCATCAAATACATATGCTTCATCATCTCTGTGCCCACTAGAGGTTTCTATCACCACATTTTTCAAGCCATCAGATACTTCCATATTATTTATATTTTCGTACCCTTCCATTTCTACATTCCTTACTTCCTCTATAAATCCGATTTCTACATTATTTACTTCATCTGATGCGTTTATTTCCTCGTTTCTTAATTCTTGAAGTCTCCCAATCTCAGCAAGAATGTCCAGCTCTTGCTCTGTGTTTCTATCTCGCTTGAAATCACAATCCCCTGTTTCATTTTCTGTGTTAATTTTTCTTTCACTTAGCTCTTTATTTGTAAGAAGCGCCTCAAATTCCTTTCTCCATTCAAGCTCCCTATAAGTATAAGCAACTAATGGACATTGTATTGAAGTCACTCTATTGGGTAACTTAATAATAACTGCAAATATATTTATATCCTCAAGTTGCAGGCGATTTGAGCCTATATTATGAATATCTGTGTTTATTTTGATGTCCGCTCGGCCATTTTCATTTGGAATATCACAAATAACCGTATATTTCAGCTGTTTATCATCTTTTTGAATCCCATAAAGCTTATAAATTAACCCTTGTCTATTTTGTAGATTACCCAGAGAAATTTGTAGCTTTGCTACCTCGTAATTAATCTCAACCCTTATATAACCTGTTGGATGTCCCATATCTCCATCCATATTTTTAAATATATAAAACAGTCTTTGATAATTATTAGCCATCGCAAAGATTCTCCTTATGTATTTTATACTTTAACATTTAAATATATGATTCAGATGAAAAAGTATGACTATTTTGATTATAAATATTATTAATTATTTCCAATGTCAGTTTACATATTTCAGACGTATTAGAACCAATATAAATACAGTTGCAACAGCGTTAAATTTGAAGTATAATTTAGTCTTATCTAATACTAACAAATAGAAAAGTGGGAATATTGTGGGAACGAAAATAAAAAGATTTTTAATTGGTAAACCCCTTAAAAACGAGGAACTTAAAGGTGAAAAACTGGGCGTACTCTGGGGTCTACCTCTGTTATCTAGCGATGCCATATCATCAGTAGCATATGCAGGTCAAGAAATACTGCTTGTACTGCTGCCTGTTTTAGGCATATTCGCATTTAAGCAAATGGCCTATATTTCCTTTGCAATTATTGCATTACTGGCTATATTGACACTTTCTTATAGTCAGACTATAGAAAGTTATCCAAATGGCGGTGGAGCATTTGTTGTTGCCAAGGAAAATATCGGTTTAATTGCAGGTGTTACTGCGGGTTCTGCACTGAGTATAGGTTATATACTGACAGTGGCTGTAAGTATTGCATCTGGCGTGGATCAAATTGCCTCAGCATTCCCAGCTTTAAAACCTTATACAGTTTTTATATGTATTTTACTAATTTTTTTAATGACCATAGTGAACCTCAGAGGTATAAAGGAATCTGCCAAAATTTTTAGTTTGCCAACGTATTTATTTGTTTTTTCTATTATCATCATGTTAATAGTAGGAATAATAAAAATACGGACTGGTTCTGTACCTGACTCTTATGAACTTTCACAAATGACAGTAGCGCCTTTAAGCAGGTCGGTATATTTGTTTCTTATACTAAAGGCATTTACAAATGGTTGTGCTGCTCTTACTGGTGTAGAGGCTGTAAGTAATGCAGTTCCGAATTTTAAGAAGCCTTCAGTAAAAAATGCAAAAAAGGTCCTTATTTTGCTCTCTACATTTGTTTTAGTGGTTTTTGGGGGCACCTCCATTATTGCCAATTACTATCCAGTAGACCCAAGTAAGGGTGCATTGATAATACAGATTTCTGAATTGATATTTGGACGTACTGCTGCTTTTTATCTAATAACAGGGCTGTGCTTTCTGATACTGGTACTTGCAGCAAACACTGCTTTTGTCGGTTTTCCTAACCTGATCTCTGTTATGGCAAAAGAGGGTTATGTTCCAAGGCAGCTAAATATGAGAGGTGATAGACTCAGCTATTCAAATGGAATCATTGTGCTTTCTATCATATCAGCATTACTAATTGTCTTATTTAAGGCAGATGTCACCTCTTTGATTGGTCTATATGCTATTGGCGTATTTATTTCGTTTACATTATCCCAGACAGGTATGTTTTTGAAGTGGTTTAGACAAAGAGGTAAAAACTGGAGCCTTAAAGCCCTTATAAATGGTTTTGGTGCACTTACCACGTTTTTAATTGTAATTGTAATCGCAATTACAAAATTTACTCAGGGTGCATGGATTGTTGTTATAATAATTCCCTTGATGATTTTCTTAATGCTTAAGGTAAAAAAACACTATACCGCCATAGTTAAACAGTTGAAAATGACACCAGAGGAGCTTTCAGAAGTACACATAAGACATAATGTATACAGGAACCGTGTTATCGTTCCCTTTGATAGTATAAACAAAGCAAGTATAAGGGCTCTTAGATATGCTGAAACTATATCGGACAATGTTGTTGCCTTTAATGTTTCAATTGATGAAGAGAATGCAAAAAAAGTACGTGAGAGATTTAACCTGCTTGATACTGATATACAGCTGATTATAAAATACTCTCCCTTTAGAAAAGTAGTAGAGCCTTTACTCAAGTTTATTGATTCTACAGAATATGATTATCAGAAAGGGGATATTATTACTGTTATCCTGCCACAGTTTGTTGTGAGATCCTGGTGGAATAAAATTCTCCACAATCAAACAAGGGTGTTCATCGAGCGAGAATTACTAAAGCACTACAAACATATTGTTGTATCCACAATACCATTACAGATGAAGGAAGATGATAGGGTAATGAACGACAAAGGCACAAAAAAGCAAGTCAGATAACAAAACAAATTAGTCCTTAGCATCTTCATAAAAATAGTAATATTATGATATTCCTTCAGAAGAGGATTAATATCCCCTTCTGACAGTTAGTACGCTTATATATTAATATTTACCAAACCCAATATCCTCTAATACTATATGGGGTATGGATGGAGCTGCTTCCTCCTCAGCTTTTGACAGGGCTTCCGCTTGAGGATTCCTTTTTTTATCAATCATTCCTTCAATCATTCGCATAACTTCTGGCGATATGGTTTCACTACTTCCATATACCGGCTTTATTTTCTTTAATTTGAATTTCATCACGGATTCCTTCAATAATTCAGCTTGGCTAGATAACTCCTCGCTGGCAGCAGCACACTCCTCAGCAGTGGCGGAATTTGTCTGAATAACTTGGGCTACCAACTCAATCGCAGTGTTGATTTGAGAAATTCCACTTGCCTGCTCATTAGAAGCAGCTGCAATATCTCCAACAAGAGCTGCCGCTTTTGTAACTCCATCAACTATTTTATCCAGTGCGGTGGCTGTTTCATTAGCAATTTTTGTTCCTATTTCTGCCTTCTTTATTGACCCTTCTATCATTTCTGTCGTTTCTTTCGCTGCGTTAGCACTTCTTGCAGCAAGATTTCTTACTTCTTCTGCTACTACTGCAAAGCCTTTACCATGCTGTCCTGCTCTAGCAGCTTCTACTGCAGCATTTAATGCAAGTATATTTGTTTGGAATGCAATCTCATCTATAACCTTTATTATTTTTGAGATATTTGCAGAGGAATCATTGATTTCGGCCATGGCTTTAACCATATCCTGCATTTGTATATTTCCCTTAACTGCATTTTCCTTTGCAGCTGTGGCAAGTTCATTTGCCTGATTTGCATTAACGGCATTATTTTTGGTCTGTGCTGCTACCTGAGTCATTGATGAAGTTATTTGCTCTACTGAACTAGCTTGCTCTGTCGATCCCTGAGATAGCATCTGACTTGATGACGATACTTGTCTCGACCCTGCTGCAACCTGTTCTGAAGCTGAATTTATGTTTCCTAGAACCTCGTTATTTATTCCAATCATTTCACTGAGCTTCATACCAAGAAGATCCTTATCGGATTTTACTTTAACATCTATTGTCAAATCGCCTGCTGCCATTTTCTCAACAGTATAAGCTTGACTACGAATATTTTCTATCATTTTTGAGAATGAAAGCATCAAGCTTCCTACTTCATCCTTCGTAGTCGCTTCAACATTTACACTTACATCTCCCTGTGAGAGCTTATCTGCTGCTTCAACCATTCTTTTAATAGGCCGGCTTATTGTATTAGATATAAAAATACCAAGTGCTATTGCCAAAATCATACCGCCGATTACTAAAATAATCATTACTATAGTTGAAGTCCATGCTAAAGAAGTATTGCTATCCGCCGTCTCTGATGCACCATCCACCTTCAGCTTAAATAGTGTGTCAATATTACTCTGTATTTTGGTATTAAGTTCATCTCCTGTATCTTTCATAAGCTGATGTGCCTGATCATCCTGATTTACTTTAGCTAGAGCAGAGACGCTTTCAGAATATGGTATGAATTCATCATATATTAAGGATTTTAATGTTTTATATTCTGATCTAACTATTTCGCTCGAAATAGTTTTTTCGAAATTCTCCATGTTTGTCTTAATATCTGTTGTAAACTCATTAATTAGCGATGCATTTTTATTCAGAAATTCTGTATCTTTATTAAGTATCATATCTAGCAAGTTAACTCTTATCCTGTGGTATTTTTCCATAACCGTTGCCAAATCGCTTATAGGTACTGTGTTTGTCTCATATAGGGCACTATCAGCTTTATCAATTGACCTAATATTTACAATACCCACAATTCCTATAACACCTGCAATCAGAGCTACAAGAATAAACCCCGTAATTAGCTTTGAAGCTATTTTCATATTATTGAACCATTTCATAAGAACTCCTCCTATAGTAATTTGTATGTAATTACCGAACTTCTTCTAAATTTTCCATCTCTTCCTGACTGAGAATTTTTCCACAGTCTAGCAGCAACTTCACTTCATCTCCCACCTTACCTATCCCCTTTACATATCTATTCTGAAACCCTGTTTTAAGGTTAGGTGGTTGTACAATATTTGCATCCTCAATTGATATTACTTCTGAAACGGTGTCGACAATCAAGCCAATAGATATATCCTTAATGTCAATAACTATAATGCAGGTCCTGTCAGTATACTCTATTGGCTCCTTTTTAAATCTAAGCCTTACATCCATGACAGGAATTATTTTACCTCTTAAATTAATAATTCCTTTTAAATAAGCTGGCAGTTCTGGCACTTCTGTTATCGCCTGAATTCCAATTATTTCAGTCACATAAATTATCTCAATCCCATAGTCCTCCTTTCCCAATGCAAATGTCAAAAATCGCCCCTTTTGAGTATCCTCTTCTTCTATTCCAATTGTTTGTTCCAATACTGAAGCCATCGATTTCCCTCCTTTTATTGTGTAGAATTAATCAAACTTGATATGTCAAGTATTAGGCTGATACTGCCATCTCCTAATAATGTACATCCTGATAGACCATGGACCTTTTTTATGTAGTGAGGCAATGCTTTAACAACCACCTGTTGCTCAGCAATCAACTCATCTGCAAATATACAAACAGACTTTTCATCATTTTCAATAATTATTACAATTCCCTCATCAATACTAGTAACTGAATTATCTATGCTGTACAACTCATGTAATCTCAGTATCGAGTAGCATTCTCCCCTAATCATTATCATCTCATTGTTTTGGGTATCCTTAATGATTTGGGCTTCACTGACTTTTAATGACTGTTGTATAGACGTCATAGGAATAATATAGGTTGAATTTCCGACTTTTATTACCATCCCATCAACTATAGCCAAGGTCAACGGAATTTTAATTGATACAGTACACCCATAGCCTGGAACACTATCAATTATTATAGTTCCACCCACCTGTTCAATATTTTTGCGCACAACATCCATACCTACTCCACGTCCCGAAAACTCTGTTACATCATCCTTTGTTGAAAACCCAGGCAAAAGTATGAAAGAATATATTTCCTTATCTGACAGTTCACTTGCAGATTTTTGAGTAATTCCATTCTCTATAGCTTTTTTAAGAATTTTCTCTCTATCAAGGCCTCTGCCATCATCTTTTAATATAATCCAGACGTCCCCACCTGCATTTTTTGCTTCAAGTGTAACTCTACCTCTCTCTGATTTTCCTTTTAATTTTCTTTCCTCTATAGGCTCAAGTCCGTGATCAATAGCATTACGAATCAAATGCATTAAAGGATCTGAGATATTCTCAATAATATTTTTATCTACTTCTGTCTCCTCTCCTATAATTTCAAAATACACTTCCTTACTCAACTTTTTACACATATCTCTTACAATTCTATTCATTTTTTGAAAAGTGGTCGAAAGAGGAACCATACGCATTGACATTACATTATCCTGAAGTTCTCCAATAATCTTCCTCAGCTGCCTCGCGGATTTCTTGAAATTTTCCAGTTCCAAACCAATCAAATCAGGATTTTGAGTGACCATTGCTTCAGATATCACAAGTTCACCAACTAAATCCATCAAATTGTTCATTTTATTTATATTTACACTTATAAAGTTCTGTTTTGATAAATTATTATTACTATCTACTTGAACATTATCTTTTTGGAGCTTTTCAGTTATTTCCTCCGAAGGTTCCTTCAGAATGAGTTCTGTATTTGCAGGATTAATTATCTCTCCCGTATCAGAGAATTCTAATACGAGGTCTCTTAAAAATATTGTCTCCTCTAGCAGACCTCTTATTTCCCTTTCGGGTAAGTCAGATGTAAAATAAATTTCAAATCCTTTTTTTCGGATTATTTCTATAGTATCTTGGTTGTCCGTAATATCTATTGGAAAGTGACTAATATTATTAGCTATTTGTTTTAGCTTATGAACAAGAGCAAAGGCTCTTATGTTTTCCATTTCACACCCTTCTTCAAAGGATATAACCGCTCTGTAGCTGTTATTATTAGCACCATTATTCTCACATAACTCTTTAACAAATTCTGATTTTGAAATAACACTTTTATTATTTAGTCCTTCATCTTTTAGGTTACATAAGAATGCATTAATACTGTCTACAAGCTCAGTAGAATCTCCATCAGAGCATTTATTATCCTCAATCTTTTCCACTTCACTTTTAATAAAATCGATGCTTACCAAAATAATATCTGTAAGCTTTGAATAATCTACATTATTTGGTTCTTCTTCTCGAAGAAAGTAAAATACATCCTCAATAGAGTGTGCAAGTGATGAGATATTATTAATTAGCATCATTGCAGCAGAACCTTTAATTGTATGCATTATCCGAAAAATTTCATTTATATGCTGCTCTAAGCTATTGCTTTTTTCACCATCTAAAACTAATTGCTCCAACTGCTCTATCAGCTGTACTGTTTCATATACAAACATATCAAACATTGGCTCCATGCCTGTTCTATTAAGCAATATGTCACCTCATTATAAAATTTTTCTTAATTATTTGTACTATATCCTAGGTATTAATAAAGACAAAGTTATAAATATAATTATTGTACTTAAATCCTGTTCATGGCTTTTATTACAATCTCTTCTTTAAAGGGCTTTACAATAAACCCTATAGCTCCTGATACTATTGCTTCACTGATATAACTTTCCTGACCTATTGCTGATATCATTATTATTTTAGCCTTGGAATCAATCTGCTTTATTTCCCTTACTGCTTGTATTCCATCCATTTCAGGCATTGTAATGTCCATCGTGACTATATCAGGATTTAATTGCTTATATTTCTGAACTGCAACCTTACCATTTTCAGCTTCTCCTACTACCTCAAATCCATTTTTCTCAAGCATGATTTTTAGAGAATGTCGCATAAATAATGCATCATCAACAATTAGTATCTTGCACATTAGTTGTTCACCTCCAATTGAAATAATACATCAACCAATTAATATAATAATTTTCAAAATTATAAAATATTAGAATATTTATATAAATGTTTCATGTAACAATTTTGTTATTATGTTACATTGCTTTATTTAGTGTATACCTTATAATAACTATATATATGAATAATAAGGATTTAATAAGGCTAGACCAGTGATTAATTATTAATGTAACAATTTGTTTATAATATATTGAAATAGTTATATTCATTAGTGCAACACTAAACAACAATTCACAGAGAAATAATATAAAGGGGAGAGGATACGTCAATGACTGTAGAACCTATAAGAGACAAAGCAAAGATAAAGCAGATTTATTACCTTTTAAATGGAAGAGATAAAAAGTATGGGCTTTTATTTAAGTTCGGACTAAATACGGGTTTGAGAATAAGTGATATTATCTCAATCAAGGTAAAGGATATCTTAAATAGCTCTGGGGAATACAGAGATTATTTAATATTGAAGGAAATGAAAACAGGAAAAGAAAAAAAAATCAAATTAAATGATGCACTTCGTAAAAACATCAATTCATATCTAAAAGAAACAAAACTAAATTATGAATCCTATTTGTTTCCGAGTCGAAAGGGTGGCTATATTGGACGTGTACAGGCCTATAGGGTTTTAAAGGAAGCGGCAAAAATTTGTGGTGTTGAAAATTTTGGAACACATAGCCTACGTAAAACTTGGGGCTATTGGACATATAGTGTTTCTAAGTATAATATTGGACTGATAATGGATACCTTTAATCATAGTACTCAGAGTATTACACTTCGTTATATTGGAATAAATCAGGATCAAAAGGACGAGCTCTATTCTCTTGTACAATTTTAATTGATGATTTCAAATCTCTAATAATAGACAATATTCGATAAATAGATGTAGAAATAGGTAAATTTATGTAGTATAATAGCACAATATGGTTCATGTAACATAATAACAATATTGTTACATCAGCAGTAATATATTGTAAAAAACCCCTTCGTTAATAGCTTAACCGAAGGAGTTTTTGGCATTATAAACAAATATTATAAGATGTATTAATTTTCTACAAACCGATTTGATAACTCTCCAAATTGCTGAATTGACAATACTTCACCTCTTATATTATCCTTAAGTCCTAAGCTTTCGAGAATTTGTTTGATTTCTTCCTTATTCTTATTAAAGAAACCTGAATTTGATAATGCATTTATAAGTGTTTTTCTTCTTTGCCCAAATGAAGCTTTGACTACTTTAAAGTACAAATCCTTATTTAACACCTTTACTGGTGGCTCGCTTAAAATATTGAGCCTAATTATTGTTGAATGCACTTCTGGCTGTGGAATAAAGCAATGTGGTGGTACATCAAAAATGATTTGAGGGCTAGAATAAAACTGCACTGCCACCGATAATGCTCCATAGTCCTTTATTCCAGGTCTTGAAACCATCCTTTGAGCTACTTCCTTTTGCACCATAAATACCATCCCATCAACGCCTCTAACCTCTTCCAAAAATCTCATAATTATAGGGGTAGTTATATAATACGGAAGGTTTGCAACAACCATTACTCGTTTTGCATTATATTTTTCTTTGAACTCGGATATTATAGCTTCTATGTCCACTTTCATAATATCGTTATTTATGATGGTTATATTTGAAAACTCACTTAGATTATCATTTAATGGGGCAATGAGGTACTTGTCTATCTCAATGGCCACAACTCCAGACGCCCTACGTGCTAGTTCCCTCGTCATGCTACCAATCCCTGGCCCTACCTCAAGTACAAGAGTTTCATTATCAACCTCCGCGCTGTCAACAATCTTATTAACAATGCTATCGTCATTTAGAAAGTTCTGACCAAGCGATTTGGTAAGCTTTAAATTATGCTTTTTAATAATATCTAATGTATTATTTTTTATCATTTATTTCTCCTTTAAATGTTATAACAGTATTAAATACAATTATACCTTAATAATAGATTAATTGAAAACCTGATTTCAATTTCCCTAAAAATAAAGTCACCTCTATATGCAGTACTTATTAACGGCACGAGGTGACTTTTTATAAATATCTATTTAACTATTATTACCTAACATATCCCTTAATTATTCCTATATTAAGAGGCTTTGGTCTTTCACAATCTGTTTTTAAGTCAATAAAGGCTCTCTTTTGTGAACTATCTCCGAAAGCATGCATAATTTCCAGTACATGAGCTGTTAAATCTCCATTTGCTATATTAACTCTTTTGTTGCATATTGCATCTGCCATATCCGCAACACCAAGTCCTCTGCTATTTTCGCTGTATATATGTGTAAGTGGGATTTCCTTGAACTCATTTTGGAAATATGTCTGTATTTTAACTTCTCCCCCAAAAGTATTGGGATCTGGAACTACAAGCGTTCCTCTTGAGCCATATATTTCAATTCTAGGAAGAGTACTTCCCCATACATCAAAACTGGTTATAACAGTAGCAATTGCTCCATTTTTAAACTCTATTGTGCCTGTTACATGAGTGGGAACCTTCACATCGATAACCTCTCCGAACTTTTTCTCACTTGTAATTGTCCTTTGCGAAAAGGTTATAGAATTCATTCCTACCACAGTTTTTGCAGGACCTATAAGTGAAACTAGCGCAGTGATATAATATGGTCCCATATCAAGCATCGGACCTCCACCTATATCATAGTAAAACTCGGGATCCGGGTGCCAGCTCTCATGTCCATGGCATACCATAAAGGCTGTTGCTCCTATAACATCTCCAATCAGACCATCATCAATAGCCTTTCTACAGGTTTGAAGACCAGCCCCAAGAAATGTGTCTGGAGCACCACCAAGGAGCAAATTATTCTTTTTTGCAAGCTCCTTAAGCTCAATTCCCTCTTCAAATTCTAAAGATAATGGTTTTTCAACATACACATGCTTGCCCGCTTCTAAAGCTTTTTTGCATATTTCAAAATGTCCTTGTGGTGTAGTTAAATTAACTATTATTTGTATGTCTGGGCAGCTTAATATCTCATCAAAGGATAATACATTGGGAATATTATATTTTGTCTGTGCTAAAAGCGCCCTTTCTTCCACCTTGTCACATACTGCCCAAACCTGCGTATTAACAAAGGCTTTTGTTAAGTTTTGCAGGTAAATATCACTTATATTTCCACAACCAATAATACCAATTTTTACTTTATCCATTTTATTTATCCTCCACCTTCATAATATTATGGCTATTCATTTCTGCTGCTTTAAACTAGAGTTTAATACTAAATTAAATTATTTGACCATAAAAACCCTCGTCTCATCAATTCACTTGCCTCTTGAATATCAAAAATATCTGCATGATGCCCAAGAGAGGTATAAAACACTCTACCCTTCCCCCACTTCTTAGTGTAAGCGATAGGCATTAGAACAGGTCCGTTGGCGCTATGTGGTCCTGGTACAAGAGGAAAACTAGTTGTTGCTAAAACATTTACAGCTGGATCTATATGCAAATAGTAGTGCTCTGTTTTTACCTTGAAGTCATTTATCCCATCGATAATTGGGCTAGAGCTTGACTTAATTATATTTACCTCATATTCAATTCCATCATTTCCAGGATGCTCTACCCATTGAGAACCAGTCAAAAATTGCCACCTAGTACTGTTTCTAAAAGAATCACACATACCACCATGACAGCCAGCTAGCCCTACCCCACTTTCAACAGCATTGCATATGTTATCTACATACTCCTCTTTTATTTCACTCATAGTGTAAATTGGTACGATTAAAGAATACTTCATTATATTTTCTAAGCTTTCAAATACATTTAAATCTTCGAATATATCTACTTCAAAGCCTTCATTTAGTAATATTTTTTTAAAAACCTCTGAGACCTTAACAGGTTGATGTCCATCCCATCCTCCCCTAACAATCAAAGCTCTTTTATTCATAACCTACTCCTCCATTTCAGTACTTTAATGCCTGCAATAATTCTAAGAAATTCTTCTTTATAAGCTATTAACTAATGTCATAGTACTCTAAATTATTATTTTATAAAAGAAAAACATCAAAATATTATAGACAATTATTGCAGTCAAATATAAAATTGTAGTAGCGTAACTAGCTCTTTATTTATTTGGAGGACTGTTCTTCATGATATTTTATGAAAGTAAATCAGATTACTTAACTTGTGGATATGGCAGCGATATGACATTTCCTCCACATATTCATAAGGAGCTTGAGATTTTAATGGTAACAAAAGGAGAAGTTGAGCTTACAATTGATTCTACAACTCAAACACTGCGCGAAGGGGATATTAGTATTACTTTTCCAAATACTATTCATGGTTATAAAACTCTTGACCATAGTGATTATTTTATAATAATTTTTAATGGCGATATGCTTCCTCTAAACAAAAATATTTTTTCTTCATATAAAGCACTAAAGAATTACATACCAAGTTGCCAAGTTCCCTGTGAAGTATATTCCTCGCTTAAAAATATTCATAATGAAGTTATTTCAAGTAACAGCCTTGGTATTATCACAGGATATCTATACCTAGTAATAGGTAGGCTTTTACCTTTACTAGAGCTGCAAAAGAATCAAAAAAATCTAAGTGTCGGCTTGATGGAACGTATTTTAAGCTATATTCAGCTTAACTATACTAATCCAATAAACTTGTCCATAATAGCAGGCGAGCTAGATATAAGTCCATTTTATTTGTCTAGACTTTTTTCAAATAGTATTGGACTAAGGCTAGATATGTATATAAATGAATTACGGATAAACTATGCTAATCATCTCCTAAGCTTTTCTGATAAGCAAATCACAGAAATAGCCTTTGAATGTGGCTTTGAAACCCTAAGAACCTTTAATAGAGCTTACAAAAATATTACCGGAATAACACCTAGAGAGTATCGCAAGCAACAAATACAATAATCTATTAAAATTAATGATTTATCTCATAAGCAATTACCTCACTTTATTCCAAGTTTGAAGCCAAAAATATTAATAGGATAATTTGTGTTTGAATTATAGGCAGGAATAGAAAAATAGCCAATCTAGATATTCCAGATTGGCCCCAAATAGTCCCTTCAAAAACTTTTTAAAATTATTTATATACTGAAATATCAAATACTTATTTCAATATATAAACCTTTACTTTTTTTACTCCCCAAGCATTTACTGCACTAGTAGAGTTAAGATAAACATCTATCTTGTTACCCTTGATAGCTCCACCGACATCTGCTGCAACTGCATATCCATAATCAGCTGCTGCTCCTGGAACCTCCACATACACCCTAGTTCCTAGAGGTATAACTTTTGGGTCTACTGCTATAATCCCCACCCTTGCTTTTACTCCAGTTGCAGTAATACCAAATCCAGGATCACCGGGATGCTTGCCAGTATCTGCAAATGAAGCAGTATAAGAAGTAGCCTTCATATCTATTGCCTTTGAAAATCTTAATGTATCTCCTCTTGATGTCTTGTAGTTTAATACCGTACCGACTTCAACAATCATATCTAAAGGATCTGATGAGACAATATCCTTTACCAGTTGTTTAGCGATCTGTTTTCCATTCTCATAAACTAGGCTATATACTTTTTCTCGGACTCCCTCTTTACCTTCTCTAACTGTATTTTTTGTTCCAACGTCTAATCGGTTATTCTCTTTTGTAATAGTTTTAAACGGAATAGCTGATACTTCTGTTACTGTCTTCTCATCAACACGGATTATCGATATATCCATGTTAGATACAATTTTGTCTCCCAATTGAGACTCAACGAACTTGTCATTTTCGTCGACGCTAATAGCGTTATCGCTTAGTACCTCTTTAACAGTATCCTTATAAGTCTTTACATCATACACCTTTCCATCAACCTTAATTGAAACAGGTACCGCTCGCTTTATCTCTATTACACCCTCTTGAAATTTTCCGAGCTTTGTGTCAAACGGCAAACTAATGTAGTCTCCATCTGCTACAGTAATGCCTGTCTGCTCTAGTACCTCTTCTACTGTTGATTTCATTGTATCAACTGCAATTACATTTCCATTGTCGTTGATTACCACGTGTCTTTTAAGCCCATTAAAAACAAAAAAGCCCGTCGTAACGGATATAACAACTGCAATAGATATAATTGCAACATCCAATGGTCTTATTTTTAATCTAGAAAAATACCTTTTAATATTCTTCGCAATCGGTGTCATACTACTAACCTCCTGTTAAAATACTCAAAGGGACTGTGATAATTTTATTCTAAGAAGATAATTTTGTCAAACTTATTTCCTATAATATGGCAATTATCCTATAGTTTAATCCCTTATATGTAATTATTAACCAGATTTTAGTATATTAATCATTGCTAGAATTTATGCGTTTTTTTACAAAATGTTAATTAATGTATTATCTCTATTAACTTGTATACTGCCTCTTAATCAAAATCATGGGTTATCGTTGATTTCTTGTATTAGCCACTCATTAGTATAAGAATTTAATTCCATAGTTATATACTTAATATTTTCACCATTTTTAAAAATACTATTAGAAACTTTTTCCTCATTATCCTTCGTTACATCTGGCTTGTCTACCTCAAAGACTACTTTTATTTGTACTATTCCTAAATGCTCATCATCTGTTAATTCCGTATATAAATTTGAGGTCTTAAGCCTAATAGACTTTATTTCACTTTGATATAGTTCCTTAAATTTTACATCATCATTTATTGTTTGGTCTTTTGAGCTTTCGCTAATAAAAGACCTTGCCAGCTGGTAATTTTTTGAGTCAACGGACTCAGTCCATTTTTTTATCACTGTGTCCATAGGTGTAATATCAATGGTATTTTTAAGAGCAGTAATTAGTTCATTTTTTGATATAATTTCTCTCTTCAGCTCTTTATTTTCATCGTTCCTACTTAATAAAGATTCTCTTAGTGTTGTATTATCATTGGTTAGATTCTCTACTCTAGTAGTGAGCTCCTTATTAAGCTTATCAAGGTTATTCATCTTTTCACTTAAAGTCTCAATAGTAAGACTTTTAGAATCACTTATATCCTGAAAGCTCGCCAACTGTTTTTCTCTATCCCATAGCACGTAATTAAAAGAAATAAGTATAGTGATTAAGAATACAAATACTATAACAATAATAAACTTTTTCATAATAACCACCTCCATGGACCTTTTATTAAAAAAGTGCTTTCCAGAGCCTGCTTGTCCCTTATTTATTAAGTGCAATAATATCGTCACCTTATATAGACAAATTGAATATCCTTTTTGCATTATCAAGTGTAGCCTTTGCCACCTCTGCTTCACTTAACCCTTTGATTTCTGCAATTTTCTTTATTGTATGAACTAAATAGCCCGAATTATTTCTCTTTCCTCTAAATGGTTCAGGAGCAAGATATGGGCAATCCGTTTCAACCAAAAGCTTTTCCATAGGAACAGCCTTAACAACCTCTACTGTTTTTCTAGCATTTTTAAAGGTTACAACACCCCCAATGGCTATATAGAAGTTGTATTTCAGCATATCCATTGCCATTTGAGCACTCCCTGAGAAGCAGTGAAAAATACCACCTACTTGCTCTGCATTTGTTTTTTTAATAATTTTAATTGTATCCTCATGGGCATCTCTATCGTGAATAATGATGGGAAGACAAAGCTCCTTTGCTAACTCAATCTGTCTTTCAAACCAATAGCATTGTAAGTCTTTAGGAGAATTGTCATAATAATAATCCAGCCCAATTTCTCCTATTGCCACTACCTTACTATTTCTTGAAAGCAATCCAATCTTGTCCAACACAGCTTCGTCCATTTTATTAACATCGTGAGGGTGTATTCCCAAAGAAGTATAAATAAAATCATATTTTTGAGACAACTCTATTGAGGTATCTAAGGATTCTAGACTAGCAGAGGCATTTAGAATATAAGAAATACCATTCTTGTGCATTTCCCTTAGTAGAGAATCCCTGTCCTCATCAAATTGATTATCGTCATAATGTGCATGTGTATCAAAAATCAAAGTATCACCCTTATCCTACATGTGCTCCGCTACCAAGTTCCTTATCGATGGTAACAAGAGATAAGCCATTTTCATTTGATGCTGCTAAAATCATTCCCTGTGACTCAATACCTCTTAGCTTGACTGGCTTTAGATTGGCAACAAGTACTAAGGTCTTCCCAACCATCTCCTCAGGAGTATAATACTTTGCAATACCTGATACTACCTGCCTAATTTCGTCACCAACTTGAAGCTGCATCTTTAGTAATTTATCTGCCTTTTCGACTTTTTCTGCTTTAATAACCTTTGCAACTTTCAGATCAACCTTCGCAAAATCATCTATTGTTATGAGATTTGCATCTGTTTCATCCTCTACTTTATCAGTTTGTTTTGAGGTCTCTTTAACTGCTTCTTTTGCTTTCTCAGGCTTTTCAACAGGTTTATTTGCTTCAGTCATTTTTTCAATATCTTCTAATTCCTTCTTGATATCTATTCTAGGGAATATTACCTCTCCCTTTTTAACGCTTGCACCTAATGGATACAACCCCCACTCTTTACATTTATCCCATTGAAGAATGCTCTTATCGTCAATTCCAAGCTGGTTCCATATTTTTTCTGGGGTTTCAGGCATAAATGGCAGAATAAGAATAGAAACAATTCTGAGACTCTCCACCAAATTATATAGTACCTGTGCAAGTCTTGGATTGTTTTCCTCATCCTTTGCAAGTATCCATGGCATTGTTTCATCAATATATTTATTAGATCTGGAGATTATCTTCCATATCTCAGATAATGCAGCGTTAAGCTGAAGCTTGTCCAGCAAAGCCTCTACCTTTTTCGGGGTGTCCATTACAATTTTAATCAAATCCTTATCAAAATCACCTGTCACTTTTTCATCTGGTAAAGTCCCACTGAAATATTTATCTATCATAGCAACAGTTCTGCTTACTAGATTCCCTAAATCATTTGCCAAATCTGAATTAATTCTGTTTATAAGTGCTTCATTTGTGAAAACACCATCCTGTCCAAATGGAACCTCTCTAAGCAAGAAATATCTGATTGCATCAAGTCCATATTTATCTACCAGTACCTTAGGATCAACAACGTTACCTTTAGATTTAGACATCTTACCGCCTTCAAGCAAAAGCCACCCATGTCCATAAATTTGCTTTGGCAGTGGTATGTCAAGTGCCATAAGCATTGCAGGCCAAATTATTGAGTGAAAACGAACTATTTCCTTTCCTACTAAATGGACATCTGCAGGCCAATATTTCTTAAAATTAGTATCATCTCCAGAAGAATATCCAAGTGCAGTAATATAGTTCGACAAGGCATCAACCCATACATATACTACATGTTTATCATCAAAGGTTACTGGAATACCCCAATTAAAGGTAGTCCTAGAAACACAGAGATCCTCCAAACCCGGTCTCAAGAAGTTATTGAGCATTTCGTTTTGTCTTGATACAGGTTGTATAAATTCGGGATTTTCTTCTATTAATTTTATTAATCTATCTTGATATTTAGATAATTTAAAGAAATAGCTTTCTTCCTTAGTCAGCTCAACATCTCGTCCACAGTCAGGACATTTTCCATCTACCAGTTGAGTCTTTGTCCAGAAGGACTCACAAGGTGTACAATACCAACCTTCATACTCACTCTTGTAGATATCTCCCTGATCATATAGCTTTTTAAATATCTTCTGAACTGCCTCTATATGATATTCATCTGTTGTTCTAATAAACTTATCATTAGTAATTTTCATTAACTTCCAAAGATCTGTTATACCTGCTACAATCTCATCAACATAGGCTTTGGGGGTTATACCCTTTTCTTCAGCCTTTCTTTGTATCTTCTGACCGTGCTCGTCAGTTCCTGTCAAAAACATTACATCGTATCCCATTAACCGTTTGTATCTAGCTAAAGCATCTGCTGCAACAGTTGTATATGAATGCCCTATATGAAGATTACCACTTGGATAATATATAGGTGTTGTAATATAATATGTTTCTTTAGACATGCTTTCCTCCCTATTTGATACCAAATTATTGCGTTTTATTATTAATTTATACCTTATAATGCTATAATTATATAGCTACTTATTATTACTATACATATTTGTCTATAATTTTTCAAGGATAATAGTTAGCTTATTGGTAAAATTTTTGAAAGGATTTTATATGAGTAATTTATCAAGCTGTATAAGATTTAAAAAAAACTATACTAAAATCGTTCATCCTATCATTACTAAGAGGGTCTCTGAATATAAAGGATATTCAAATCGTATTAAAACGCACCCAATTAAGGTGAATGCAGTAAAGTCCTTAAATAAAAATAAATTTGATTTAGCTGTTTCATCTGTCCTTACTTTATATCCTAACGTCAAGGCTCCTTTAGCAACAGAGGTTATCTTCTCTTTTCAGGCAATCGTTCAGTACTTAACTACAATTTGCGAACATTCCTCATACATTACCGAGCCCTTTCTGAAATTGGTTTTTTCATCCTTAAAGGATGCGTTAAACCTTAGAACAGATACCTATGAAAATTATTTTATGTTCTTCCCCTCTAAGGATGATGATGGCTACTTAACTATTCTTGTTGAAAAATGCAGACAAAAAGTACGCCTTTTGCCCTCCTTCAATATTATTAGGGACTACCTTTCTACCTACTTATCACTATTTATTGATTTACAGGTTACAAAATACTCTACGGATTATACTGGTAAAGAAATAGACCTTCTTAATTGGAGTAGTGCACACAGAAAGAACTATCCTGATATATCAAACTGGGAGTTTTGCATGGCAATAGATTCGTCTCTTACTTTACAGCTTTTGCTAGCTTTAGCCACCAATCCTGATTTGACTGAACAAGAGCTTGAAAATATTATTAATGACTTTTTCCCTTGGATATGTGGTATTCAGAAGATATTAGAAGGTTATATAAATTACAATGAAAGTCATTTTTCCAGAAATATTAACCACATCTTCTGCTACACAAATTTAAAGGAGTATGAAGATAGGATTATTTATTTTATTGGTAAAGCATCTGAGAATAAGGATTATCATTTTAAGAATTACCACTCTATTATTAGAACTTTACTTAGCATTTACGTTACACATCCAAAAGCAAATACTGGCATGAACAAGATTACCAGTAAAGTTCTTCTTAAGTCCGGTGGTCATGGAATGCTGCTTTTAAGTACCACTGTTAAATTGCTAAGAGCAAAAAAACTTATCTAGCCAAATACTAATTTACAGGCCCACAGCGAAGCTATAACACTAATCACATCTGCCATTAATGCTGCTACGAGCGTATATCTGATATTTTTTATTCCGACAGCCCCGTAATATACTGCTAGTGTATAGAAAATTGTCTCAGTAGAGCCCATCATTATTGCGGCAACCCTGCCTTCAAAGGTATCTGGACCAAAAGCTTTTATTATCTCTGTTACAAATGCAAAGGATGCACTTCCAGAAATTGGCCTGAGCAATGCTAATGGTGCTACCTGTGGTGGCATTCCCAGAAGGTCAATTAGAGGTCTTAAAATATAAATAAGTATATCTAGTGCACCCGATGCCTTGAAAACACCCACAGCAACCAAAAGTCCTACTAGCGAGGGTATAATTCTTACTATTGTCTCAATACCCTCTTTTGCTCCGTCAACAAATACATCATATGCTTTGACTTTTTTTAATACTGCCACCAATAATATTAAAATAAATATAATAGGAATTGCAAAATCTGATAAGCTTCTTATTATTTCCATAGACCACCACATTCGTTTATTCTAGATTTTATAAACTCTTAATTAATGTTTAGTTACTATTATTCCACACCTTAGCCAATAGCTTAGCAGCAATAATTCCCATTACAGTAGCACAAATAGATGCAATCCAAATGCATACTATTATTTCGGCAGGTTTATTTGAGCCTTCAGAAGTTCTAAGAGCTATTATATTGGCAGGAATAAGCTGAATCGCCGCTGTATTTAGGACTAAGAACATACACATTGAATCAGTTGCTGTTTTTTTATCCTTGTTTAGGCCTTGCAATTCATTCATTGCTTTTATCCCAAGTGGGGTAGCTGCATTACCAAGTCCAAAAAAATTTGCCACTAAATTCATTACTATTGCACCAAGTGCAGGATGATCCTTGGGGATACTAGGAAACAGAAATCTAAGTATTGGCCTTACTGCCCTACTAATACCTGTTACTAATCCACTCTTCTCTGCTATTTTCATTAATCCAGTCCAAAGGCACATTACTCCAAGAAGCCCAATACAAACAGTTACAGCACTTTGAGATGAGTCTATAGCAGCTTTGGTAACCTGGTCTATTTTGCCAGTAAAAATCCCAACAATAAATCCAATTAGCAATAATCCAATCCATATATAGTTAAGCATATACACCTCAGCAATATCTCTTAAGCCACTCGTAGCCTTTTCTTATACCCTTTAATTTATATGAAATTACTAATATGCTTTATGATTATTTTTTCATAATATTTTGTCGAAATTTTTCTTTATCTTCTGCAGAATTCCCTGTATTATTTTTCTAGCTTTGTAATTATATAATTAATGATTTGTTAATATAAATGTAATATTTTTTTTATTTTTTATGAAATAATCTTAAAGCCCTTGATAATACGTATTTTTATGTCAATAATACTCCAAAATGGCATGTTTTTTTTTATATTTTAAAGTTGACGTTTATTGGAATTTATGGTATTATAATTTCGAAGTTTGTCGAAATATAAAGTGTATACGGGAGGCATTTTGATTATGAAGTCTACAGGAATTGTAAGGAAGGTTGATGAATTGGGAAGAGTTGTTCTTCCAATCGAGTTACGCAGAACTTTTGATATCGCAGAAAAGGACGCTTTAGAAATTTATGTTGATGAATCAACAATTATTTTAAAGAAATACGAACCTGCATGTATATTCTGCCAAAACGCAAAGGATGTTCAAGTTTATAAAGGCAAAAATATTTGCCCTGATTGCATGAAAGATTTAAAAGATAGCAAGTAATTTTATTTCTTTTATACTACTAAAAATAGAGGGAGTCTCATTTGAGGCTCCCTTTATTTTATACAAAGCATATGTGCATGCAGAAATCCTGTTTTTATTTTTTCATAACAACATTATAAACATCTCTTTTGATTATTCCTCTATCATCAGCCACTTTTTTTATGGCCTCTTTTTTTGTCATCCCATCTGTGATATACCTTTGAACATGTTCTTCAATGCTTATATCTGAGTACATATCTCTCTCATTTTCTAAAAGTATGGTTTCGTCCTGTCCTTCAACTATAACAACAAACTCGCCTTTTGGTGTATCGCTTTTATATCTCTCCATGGCATCAGAAAGGCGACACCTTATAACCTCTTCATACCTTTTGGTGAGCTCTCGTGCAAGTGCGATCTTTCTGTCACCCCAAGCAGTATATATATCTTTTAGTGTATAGGATAACTTGTGAGGCGCTTCATAAAAAATAATAGTCCTTGTTTCATCCTTTAATTGCTTTAAGCGTTCCTGCCTTGTTCTTTTATTCATAGGCAAAAATCCCTCAAAAACAAATCGTCCAGTAGACAAGCCGGAAATAACTAACCCTGTAACCGCTGCAACTGGACCAGGAATCATTGTTACTTTGATATCATTTTCTATAGCAACCTTTACTAAATCCTCTCCCGGGTCAGATATTCCAGGACTCCCCGCATCAGAAACTAAAGCAATACTCTTTCCTTCAATAAGCTGCTCAATCAAGTAATTTCCTTTTGTAAGCTTGTTATGCTCATGATAGCTAACTAAAGGCTTTTTTATTTCAAAGTGATTCAGTAGTTTAATAGATTGCCTTGTATCCTCGGCAGCAATCAAATCAACCTCTTTGAGCGTATTTACCGCTCTAAATGTAATATCTTGAAGATTTCCTATAGGAGTTGCTACAAGATATAGAGTGCCTTTTTCGCTCAATTTATTGTTACCTCTCTACCATATATTTTGTTTATTTCGTCCGAATAGGTTCCGTCAGAATTATATACATACAAGGGTTCCTGAACCTTAAGTTCTGGATTTCCACCTCTATTTCCCTTAATTAATATCATATTTGGCTTTTTATAAGGCTTAGGATGCACAAATCTCAAATATTTTGGTTCAATTCCATTGCTTCTCATACAGCATATTATATCTGCCAATCTTTCAGGTCTATGTACCATTGCTAGCTGTCCACCTGACACAAGTAATGAGGCAGCACAGCTTACAACATCCTCTAAGCTGCATAGAATCTCATGCCTGGAAATAGCCTTGCTGTCATGTGGATTTACAAGTCCACAGCCCTTATTAGTGTATGGTGGGTTTGATACCACTACATCAAAACTGGCTTTAGTAAAGTAATCCCTATATTTTTTAATATCTCCATAAAGTATTTGTACTCTATCTTGAAGATTGTTCAACATTACACTACGATTTGCCATTTCCGCCATACTTTCTTGTATTTCTAACCCTATAATTGATTTTGCCTGTGTTTTACCAGCTAATAAAATAGGTATAATTCCGGTTCCAGTACCTAAATCAAGTACTCTTTGGTTTTTTTTAACATCTGTAAAATCAGATAATAATACCGCATCTACTCCAAAGCAAAACTTATCTACATTTTGAATCAGTTGCAGTCCATTAAGTTGTAAGTCATCTATTCTCTCTTTGTCTTTTATTTCTATCAATTTTTACACCTCGTATACTCGTTTGCATCAATATGGAATGTTTCCCTTATTCTCAAACTGGTATTATTCCGAAAAAAGGGTCAAATAAAGGATATTCCTTTACCTGACCCCTAATTCCTAAGTATACTATTTCTGCTCTGGAGCATCAACAGGACAAACATTTGCACAAGCACCACATTCAATGCAAGCATCCTCATCAATTACATATACGCTGTCTCCAGCAGCTATGCAGGAAACTGGACATTCAGATTCGCAAGCACCACAACTAATACAAGCATCATTAATAAAATAAGACATTTAGTACACCTCCTAAGTATTAAGATATATTCAATAAAGCATTGTTTTTCGCTACTATTTTACCATCATTCTTTATAAATGACAAATCTAATTTATTTCATTCACGGCAAATTCATGAAGACATATTCTTCCTAACTCTTTTCAAAGAGTTTTTTAAAAATGCCATTCCAGCATTTGTATTTAAGAAATTACTTGTAAGATTTGACCTTGGCCCATTGAAGATATTC
>JAEZOA010000143.1 GCA_023441625.1 Bacillota bacterium | reverse complement strand
ACAATAACGTCAGCTCCACATTCACGGGCATAATCAGCACGGAACTTTGACGGTTCAGATACAATCACTTTTCCAGCCCCATTGCTCTTGAAAAGCATTGTAAAATATAATCCGATAGGACCTGCACCAAGAACCAGTACAGTCTCACCTGGTAATAAACGAACCTTGTTTACAGCTCCCATTACACAGTTAACTGGTTCTGCAAATACAGCAAGATCTGCGGGCATACTGTCAGGAATCTTTACCAAACCGCGTTCAGGTGCTACAAAATAATCGGCGAAAACTCCATCGATTGTTACGCCTAGAATTACATCATTCTCACACATATTTGGAACACCTGAACGGCAATAATAGCAGTAACCACAAGAAATATTAGGTTCCAACACTACTCTGTCTCCAGGCTTTAGCCCACCTACACCACTTCCTACTTCTTCAACTCGTCCAACACATTCATGTCCCAATACAATACCTTTTGTTCCAATAAATCCAGGAGGGTTGCCAAGCAAATGCACATCTGTTCCACAAATACTAGCTGCTTCTACTGAAACTAGAACATCATCAGGTTTTACGATTTGTGGCACTGCTCTTTGACCTATTTCATAGGTAGCTATATCTTTAAAAGTAACTGCTGTCATTTTTTTCATTGTTTTCTCTCCTTTATATATACTATTTTAGGCTTTGTTAGATGCCCTTATGTCAAACAAAACTGCGATAAGAATAATAATTCCTTTTACTACCTGCTGCCAATATGATGAAACATTGAGCATAGTCATACCATTATTCAAAACACCAATAACAATAACACCGAATATTACGCCCCATAGCTTGCCTTTTCCTCCAGTTAAACTGGTTCCCCCAAGAATTACTGTTGTAATAACATCAAGTTCCGCTCCATTTCCTGCATTTGGGAGTCCTCCCCCAAGACGTCCTGCCAGAATCAGCGAACTCATACCAACCAAAAATCCCGAGATAGTAAACACTAGAATTTTGATTCTGTTCGTCTTGATACCAGACCAGCGTGCAGCCTGCTCATTACCTCCACAGGCATAGACATAGCGACCAAATCTGGTATAGTTAATAAGGAAGAATCCGATAATAAAGACAATAATCATTATTATTATTGGAATTGGAATAGTTTTAAAAATATATCCAGAACCAAATAAAGTAAACTTTGGATCTACAACACCTATTGGAGTACCGTCTGTGATTATGAATGAAAGTCCACGGCATATACTCATAATTGCAAGTGTTGTTACAAAAGCAGGTATTTTAAACTTTGCAGTAATAAGTCCACTTATAAACCCAATTAATGTTCCAATTGCCAACGCAGCTATAACTGTAATAACCGGGTTTTGAGTTTTAAGAAATATAGTAGCACTAATAACACCTATAAATGCATACACCGAGCCTACTGAAAGGTCGATATCCCCAAGTAGTATGATCATAAACATTCCCACAGCTGCCACTGCAGTAACAGATACCTGTCTCAATACGTTAATCAAATTAGAAGTTGACAGAAAATTATCTGACAAAGCGGAAAAAAGGACTATTTCTATGATTAGAACTATTACTAATGTTAATTGTCTTATTATGTCAGTATTTTGAAATGCTTTGTTTTTTATAAATCCAGTTTTAATCTTCTCATTCATATATATTCTCCCTAGCTTATAGCAGCATGCATAATAGTTCCCTGATCCAAATCTTTAGCTGAAGCTTCTAACTTAATTGCTCCGTCATGCATAACTAATACACGATGACTTACTCTTAATATCTCTGGTAGATCTGAAGAAATCATAATTATACTCATTCCTTCACACGCTAGCTGACGCATAACATTGTAGATCTCAGCCTTTGCACCCACATCTATACCTCTTGTAGGCTCATCAAGAATAAGCACATCCAGATTCATTGCAAGCCATTTCGATATGACAATTTTTTGCTGATTACCTCCGCTCAGGCGTTCAACTAGTTGTGTCTGTCCATGCGTTACAATTGATAATTGCTTTATATATTCTTCTGTCATGCTTATTTCCTTATCGCGGGATAATAATACCCAAGGAAGATCACGAAGTTTGGAAAGGGTAAGATTGTCTCGCACATTCAATTTAGTTATAAGTCCGAGTAATTTTCTATCTTCCGGTACTAACCCTATTTTATTATTTATAGCATCAGTTGGAGAGTTAATTTTAATTTTATTACCATTTTTATAAAGGCTGCCTTCACCAATTGGATCAACTCCAAAAATCATTCGGGCAAGCTCAGTCCTACCCGCACCTACTAGACCGAATAGCCCAAGAATTTCTCCTTTATATGCTTTAAAATCAAGCTTTACACCAAAGTTTCCAACCGATATATTTTTACCTTCTAACACTACTTCTTTGTTATAATTATTTTGTTCACTCTGATTATCAGCCACAAATTCACGACCTATAATCATATTAACAAGTTTATTTTCATCTGTATCTGAAACATTAACTGTATCAATCATTTTACCGTCTCTAAATACGGTAATTCGGTCGCCCAACTCAAAAATCTCTTCCATACGATGAGAAATATAAACAATGCTTACTCCGCTTGCTTTTAGCGTACGAATAAGTGTAAACAATGCAGCGACTTCGGTTTCGGATAAACTTGATGTCGGTTCATCCAGAATAATAATCTTCGCATCATGAGAAAGGCATTTTGCTATTTCCACACATTGCTTCTGTGCCACTGTCAAATTACTCACTATGACTTTAGGCGAAACGTTCTCAAGGCTTACTCTTTTTAACTGCTTTTTTGCTTCGTCATGCATGGTTTTTCGATCCAAAATACCGCCTTTTACAGGTTCATAGCCAATACAGATATTTTCTTCAACACTCATGTTTTCCATCAGGTTGAATTCCTGAAAAACCATGCTGATTCCCATTTCCAACGCTACTGATGGACTCTCAATCTCAACAGCTTTTAATTCTCCTGTTTTATCCTGCATATAAATCTCGCCTTCGCTTCTCTGATAAACGCCAGCTAAGATTTTCATCAAAGTAGATTTACCTGCCCCATTTTCACCTATAAGAACATGAACTTCTCCCTTTTTAAGGTTAAAATTAACTTTATCCAGAACTGTTACGCCAGAAAAGCGTTTTGTAATGTTACACATCTTTAGAACTGTATCATCCACAATTACGTTTGCCTCCAGTCTCTATTAAAGAGCTGCCATCTCCATCCTTAAAGATGGCAGCCTTTATTTAATTACTTACCTAGATACTTTTGATCTCTATCAATAATGTTTTGTACATTATCAACAGTTACAAGTTCAGCATCAATTGCAATATTTTCTACCTTTTCCCCCTTCAAATGCTTTACAGCAGTTGTTAGTGCCTGATATCCCATATCATAAGGATTCTGAGCAATTGTAGCCTTCATGTTTGTATTGTCTTTAATTGCTTTCATAACTTCGCTGTCAGAGTCAACTGAAACTACATAAATATCTTTACGGTTTACAGCTTGTGTTGCAGCATATGCTCCCAATGCATTTTCAGCATTTGAACCAAAAAATGCGTTTATATCTTTATTTGCTTCAATAATATTTTCAGATTTTTCTAAGGATGTATTACGGTTTCCGCCAACATCCTGATTTGCAACAATTTTAATATCTGGGAATTTTGATGCAATTGTTTCAGTAAAACCCTTTTCTCTATCTTTTGTGGCAGAAGCAGCTGACCAACCTACAACAGCAACCTTACCCTTACCGTTAAGCAGTTCACCAATATATTCTGCAGCTTTAACACCTATTTTATAGTTATCAGATGCAACATGAGCTACTACATCAGTGCCTGTAATACCGATATCGCTGGTCATAACAGGAATACCCTTGCTTTTTAATTCATTAACTGTAGGAACAATTCCCTCTGAGTTGTTAGGACCAACGATTAACATGTCCATGCCCATCTGCACGAAATTTTCAATATCAGCAACCTGCTTTTGCTCATTACCGTCAGCAAATTGATACTGGAACTTTACACCAAGTTCTTTTGCTGCTGCTTCACAACCTAACATTTCTAATTCCCAGTGCTGAACCTTACCATAACCAGCTGAAAATGCTACAAACAATGGCTTGTCTTCGCTTGTAGTTTGTGCTGATTGTGTATCAGTAGATGAAGCTGATTGTGTATCGGTAGATGAAGCTGTTGATGTGCCATTAGAACCGCATCCAGCAAATACTGATACCATCAATGTACAAATAACTAAAATACTTAAAAATCTCTTTCTCATTATTATTTTCCCCTTTACATAGTTATTTAATTTATTTGATTTTATCAAATAGCTTTTTTAAGAAAGTAATAGATTCCTCACTATATTGATCGTAGAATTCCTCACAACGCTTTCCCGAAAACGGATTTGCCGCTGGGGGAAGTAATTCCATAGAAATCCAACCATCATATTTGATGTCACGAAGGGCTTTTGCTATCTCATCGAAATTAATATGCCCTCTCCCCGGAGCAGCTCTGTTACTATCTGCTATATGCAAATAGTAAAGCTTATTACCTACTTTACGTATTGCATCAGCCATATCAATTTCTTCGATGTTCATATGATAAGTATCTCCCATGACTCCAACATTTGGCAGATTTATATCATTTACCATCTTGAGTGCTTGTTCCAGTCGATTAATTAAGTATGTTTCATAACGATTCCATGCTTCAAGTGTCAATCGTATTCCTTTTTCCTTTGCGTATAAGCCTGCTTCTCTTATTCCTTCCACTGCCCAGTTCCACTCTTCCTCTTCACTAGCTTCCGAGTTGATCTTCATACAGGCTGTTGCTTGCACAGATATTGCTTTCGCATGAATTGCGGCCGCAAAATCTACACAACTTTTTACATAAGCAATTGCGTTTGCTCTAATCGCTGGATTGCTGGAAACGAAATCGCGTTGTCCATTAAATATTGCACAAATGGATGAAGCGCCAATATGATGTTCTTCCAGAAGTCTGCATATTTCTTTGGTATCATACTGATCAGGCTCACCAACAAAGTCAACACCATCGTATCCGTACTTAGCTAATCTAGCAATTCCTACACTGATATCTTCTCCTGCATATACTAGTGTATTGTAGGAGATTTTAATGTTACTCATCGACCAATACCCTCCCTTTAATGTTTGATTTAGTTACGAAATATCGCGTATCTAAAATGTAATCCATTACATTTATATTATGATTATTTTTTAGTTTTGTCAATATATATGTTAACTTTTTATATTTTATTGTTTTGTAAACACAAATTTATGTGAATTTTTGCTAGTGTTTACATTAAATTTTATATATTTTGTATATTTAATTATTGATAATTTCATGTAATTGTTTACATTTTATTTGAATCCAATAATATTATTCATCGTAATGACATAAATAGCATTCCCTAATAATCTTGACTTATTTTTTATTTTTCCTCAAGATCACGAATCATTTTGTGCAATAGACGGCTGTTTGAATCAAGACATTATTTAATTAGATAATTAAATAAATTTCGATAAAAAATCAAGTAATTTGCTATAAAATTGGTAAAGTATTTTGTAAGTAAGGAGGCAATACTGAATTACTACGAACGCGTTTAAAGATAATTGATTATATTGAAGAAAATTTAAATTCATAACTGCCTTCAGATGTAGTAGCTTTAAAAGCATATATGCCCATAACGGCTTGATCAGTTATATTACAATTTACTCTTGTCGAAGACTAATATCTTGAAATTTTTTCAAAAGCAATTTCAACAAGCATCTTTATTCGGTTGTTTCGTCAGTGTGGCAGTGTAGGCGTTTCATATCCAGTTCATTTTTCAGATCATCGAAGGACTTTTTTACAACATTGACAGTCTGTTGTTCAATATAATAGGATCATACCTCCACAACACCCGCTCCTTGCCGATTAAATTACTTAGCTCAATAAACGTATTCACAATATCCTTCTTGTCACGCAAATTTTTCTCAATCGTGTAATCATAAGGTGTAAGCGTAAATTGAAAATAGTATTTATAACCCATATTATCAATAATTTTGAGATGGGGAATGATATTTTTTGCATCTTTTGTCCAAAAAACAATACAATCCACAACATCAGGTGACAAAGAAATTCTACTCACCTGAGAATAATTCATAGGATTTCTTGTTAGAACAAATCCTTCTTTTAAGCGATTTATTAACCAATCAGAATAATAGCAAGGAATATCTGTGCGTCTGGATGCTGATACAATCATAACAATTGCTCCATTTCTAGGTATCCTCTATGGGAATTAAAGTATTTATCCTGCGTGTTCATTAACCATTCCTCCACCAATTTGGTATAATGGTCGTAAACCCATTATAATCTTCATAGTTCATTCGAGAGCGTTCAAGATCACCTTTTATTTCTTCCTCACCAAAAGGTATTGACCACACAATGCTAAACAGAGCATTAATTGCTGTGTATAAAGCCATTCGTCTAAAAAACGCCTCTGGTGGCTGTTCCCCATCAAAATATCCATGTATTTGCCCCTTCGCAAATGGAATACTTATTCTACGGGTAAATACCATCAGTCGATTAAACTCTTCATAAGGGTCATCATAACCCCATCGATTAAAATCAATAATATTTATTTCCCTATCTTTATCAATAATCATGTTTCCCAAATGAAAATCACCATGACAAAATGTACGTTGTACATTCTTTGTACACCATAAATTATCATTAATAAATTTTAGAATTTCATCGTCATGAGGAACCTTTATTCCGCATGACTCATATTGAGCATATTTCACTTTTACTTTATTCAATATTCTTTGCTCCCAGCTTGGAAGTCCTTTTGGTGCTGTAAAAGAGTGCATTACAAATAAAACCTGACCGGCTTTAACTCCAAGATTGTATTGCTCACTTTCATTAAATGAAGGAATTACGCTCTCAGCATCCTCGCCGTCCATCCAAGTCAATAGAGAATATACACTATTGCCATTATTGCAAACACCAAATTCAATTGGCCTGGGGATAGGCATATCCTTATTTACAAGCTTTTCTAATATTTCAAACTCATCTTTTTTCTTATCATAATCAGATATTTCTGAAATCCTTAATAAAAGCTTCTTACCAGCAATTGATTCTACAAAATACTTCTTATCACTTGACCAGCCCTTCTCAATTGGCAGAATCGTTCTCCAATCCTTAAAGCCATGTATATCAGAAATAGTACTCATCTCTCTGTTACACCTCCAAATGCCCATTAGTGCTAAAAATGCCGGTCTCATAATGCTTCCATGGGCTTCTATCGTAGTTTGATAGCTTCCCTCCGGCTTTTTGAAGAATATATCCGCCTGCAGCCTGTCCTTCCATACTGCATCCAAAATCTATAAATGCATCGATTCTTCCACGGGCAACATTACATAGGTTCATAGCTGGCGAAAGCAATCCCATACCTTTCAAGCAACCATCAAATACAATTCCCCATTCGGTATGGTATCTGTTTATATTCTTAAAATTTGCACTGAAGCCAAACACAACTCTTGCCTGATTCAATATGCTTGCCGTTGAAACATGGATTGGTACACCATTACAGAGCGCCCCGTTTTTTTCTTCACTTGCTTCAAACAATTCCTCTGTAACTGGATTATAAACCGCAGCTAAAATAATCCTTCCTTTCCTTTCCAATGCTATGGAGGTGCAGAAATATGGCACTCCAAAAATGAAATTTGCAGTTCCGTCCAAGGAATCCACTATCCATCTTTGTTTACTGAATTCTGCCCCACCCGTTTCTTCTCCATAAAGTTCTATTGATGAGTCTATTTTATAAAGCTGCTCTTTAAGAAACAATTCTACTTCCATATCTACATCTGCAGCCAGATGTCCCTTTTCTTTTTCATGAACCAGAAAACTACTGAAATATTTGTCTCTTAATATTTTCCCTGCTCCAATGATTATTTCTCTAATTTCATCCATCAAAAGACCTCCTTAATATCTTTATAATAAAATTTATATAAGCATTACTTGCTGATAAAATGTGGAGCAAAAGCTAATTATCCCTGCGCATTAAGCTGAAACTTTGGGTTGTTGGTCCAATATCAGGCTGGCTTGCTAGAAACAAAGCAAGTGGGATAACGTCTTCAGGCTGCTTTTGCCATTCGCTTTCCATTTCCTTAACTTTATTACTACTGACTTTAACATTATCATCAATTGATGTCTGTTCAGGTTCTGGAATAAGTTCGTTTACACTGATTTTGTACTGCATAAGTTCTTGAGCCAATATGAGTGTCAGCATCCACAAACCGGCCTTTGAACAGGAATATGCTGCACCACCTGCATATCCACTGTGTCCAAGGCCTGAACCAACAGTGATTGTCTTTTTAAGACTTTATCATATATATTCATAATAGCAAAATGCCACCAAAATAATAGTGGCACATAGAAAAACTTTCCATGTACCATAATTATACATTATTATATAACTGCTTTCCATTGACTCGCTGAGAGCTTTTTTCATCATATCTGGTGCAATCTTGGCATCGGTAGTTATTACACAAAGCATTGTTGCCATATCAGGCATTATCATTCCTGCACCTTTTACGCAAGAAGCAATACTAACTGTTTTCCCTTCAATTTCAAAACTAATGGATGCCTGCTTAACTCTAGTATCAGTTGTCATAATGGCCTCAATAAAATCTAGTGCTTTTCTGTCTCCATCCATAAGTTCTCTGTTTGCTTTGTCTATTCCATCTAAAATAACATCTTTTTCTAGTTCTCTTCCTATAATGCCTGTAGACCCAATATATACTTCTTCAGGTTTAATGCTTAGCAATTTTGAAACTCTATCTATACAACTCTTTGCATCATTTAGACCTTTTTTACCTGTAAAAGAATTAGCATTACCACTGTTTATTAAAACAGCCCTTTTCCTTTGTGGTATTATCATTCCTATGTTTTTTTGTCGCTTTTGCCACCAGCATTAATTCCAGCATACTTAAAACCTTTAACCGCATTTAAACCAGTTCTATTAATCATGCTGATTTCCTCTCTTAATTTTCCGTTTTTTCAACCCAGATAAAAGTTTCTCCATGAGTATAATTTTGCAATATATTGTTTTCATAATCCCACTTCAACAAAGATAGACCTTTTTCATAATCTTCATCAGAAATATTATGAAACATGGAAAAACCTTTGTTTTCAACTAAGTTGACAAACTCTTTGGTTATCATATGACTCTTATGACACTCAGTACTATATACAGTAAAGAAGTCAAATCCATTATGTACAGCTTTGTCTATTATAGATGTTATATCGGGATATCTATTCTTCTCTACATCAACTGTCGATGGGAAATGCCTGACCCAAAACCGATTTTCCAACTGAACATGTGATTCTGTGACAATACATACTTTGCCATGATTTTTTAATATCCTCTTAAATTCCAAAAACATCTGTGAAATATCCGGAACATGATGAATCACATCCGTCATATATATTAAGTCAACACTGCCGCTTTCAATTGGAATAAGTGAATGGTCTCCTTTCATAAAGGTAATATTTTCACTTTTCTTAGCAGCTTTTTCCCGCATTCCATCAGAAGGCTCAACACCATATATTGTACAATTTGTTCGATCCTTAAAAGCACATGTAAAATTGCCTGTACCACACCCAAAGTCTACAACGATAGAGTCTTTCGAAATCTTTCCAGTAGAGATAATTGTGCTTATAGTATCTGAATTTGCCTTACGGCTTATATCATACGTTTTTGATAGTTCGTCATAATTACTCTTCATAAATATGTCCATGCCCCGCATTGGCACAAAACTACATATAAGTTCTGGCATGGACTCGGCCCCCCTTTATTTATTTAAATTTAGTTCTTTCAACCTTCCTTACTCCTCTCAGGATAATTTCACAAAAATCCTTGAACTTATGAGTTTATCATTTCAACAATTGCATTTTGACTATGTAAAAGATACTCCTTTGATTTATAATTCATGCATAATTCACAATCCATAGCATCAGTGGATACCTCCTGGCCTCTCGTAACGGGAGGGCAAGGAAGAAACATAGCTTTTTTATGCAAACTTAGCAAATGTCTTTTTGTGATCTGATAGGGCAGAAACAAGTCCTTTATTCTTTCTCGGGCTTCAATATCATCAGCCCATGGCCAACAGTCTGTATATACCAGGTCTGCTTTCTCTATGTTCAACTCAAGATCATTACTGGTAAAAATTCTCCCTACACCGTTTGAATTCAAATCCTTCATTAATTCTTCACCAGCCTCGTACCCCTTCGGTGCTATTTGGGTGACACTGATTGGAAATCTGGCAGCAGCTTCAAACCAGCTCATACAAATATTAGAAACTTCACCAACAAAAACTACCTTTAGCCCATCAAGTGAACCTCTATATTTTCTTATAAACTGGAGATCTCCCATTATTTCACATGGATGACTGAACTCAGTTCTGGCATTTACTACAGGCAATTTGGAGCTTTTTGATAAATATATCAGGTCATTATGTCTTTTTGCCCTTACAATCAATATCGAATACCAGTTAGCGAGATATTGTCCAATATCGGCCAAAGGTTCATCGTTGCCTAATTCCCCAGGAATATATGAAATAGAGGCTCCCATTGCTTTTAGTCCTATTTCAAAAGCCAATCGATTACGGAACCCATTACCATAAAACCAAAGTCCTATTTGCATATTTTTAAGACTGTTTGGCATCCGGTTTTCTCTCCATGCACTGGCTAAATAGTCAGCCCGGTTTAACACTTCTGTAAGTTCTTCTTGAGAATAGTCAAGTAGTGATATGAAGTGCTTCATCTCTACCTCCTTCGATACACTTTTATAATTTATAATTATACTTTTTTTGTATATTTATGCAATGTATTTATTAATTAGCCACAAGAAAAAGCGTAACAAAAACCGCCGTTATCACCAATTTTCATAGTTACGTTTTTCGCTACTCCATCTATTGCCTTACCGATGGCCCTTCCTGTTTCACCAAACAGAGAACCAATTTTTTCAGCAATATCATTAATCTAATGTCCGTTTATTTCCAGATTAATGTTTTCCTTCATGTATACCTCCTAAAGATTTTCATTTTGACAACAGGAATTATAGGCTTTTCGAAAAAGAACTGCTATTCGAAAGAGTACATAAAAAAGGCTCTTAATGCAAAGCATTGATATGGGCTATACCGCTATAAGCGCAACCAAAAAATATATATTATATCTATTGAAAGCCTATATACCATATTCATATTTAAATTTCAGGTGAAAATTTTATGAAGAAAGTGATAACTGTCAAAAAATCCGCTTTAATATCTGGTGTAAGTGAATATGATATTAGAATAGGGCTCAAACAAGGCAGATTCCCATTCCTATGCAGTTGGGAACAAGGGTAAAAAATATCTACTTGATTGCGAGTTATTTCTTGAAACGCTAAAAAACTCAGTCTAGCGACTGAGTTCTCATTTTTGGAGGCGCCACCCAGATGTTGCACACGTTCAAATCCGGGAATTAACTTATTAAAACAAATAAAACATCCCTCTTCGAGAGATGTTTTATTTGTTTTGGAGGCGCCACCCAGATTTGAACTGGGGAATAGAGGTTTTGCAGACCTCTGCCTTACCACTTGGCTATAGCGCCGTCAATATTGAGGCAGACCACATATGCAATCTGCCTCATTTTTTTGGAGCGGGTTAAGAGATTCGAACTCTCGACTTTCACCTTGGCAAGGTGACACTCTACCGCTGAGTTAAACCCGCATTTGGTGCCCAGAGCCGGAATCGAACCAGCGACACGAGGATTTTCAGTCCTCTGCTCTACCGACTGAGCTATCTGGGCAAATTGGCGACCCGGAAGGGGCTCGAACCTATGACCCCCTGCTTGTAAGGCAGGTGCTCCCCCAGCTGAGCTAAGCGCCCATACCACCATATCGCGTTTCAGCGACAATTGATAGTATACAAAATTAATGAGCTTAAGTCAACACCTAAAATGGTATTAATTCAAATTTATTTATCTATTTCTTCAAAAAGCTTTAATATGCTCTCTATTGCGTAGTATTATTACAGATATATTATATGTTTTTAATCTCAAAAATGTTCATTACAATAAAAATCAAAACTTTCTTCAGCACCTGCTATATTCGCTTTA
>JAEZOA010000113.1 GCA_023441625.1 Bacillota bacterium | reverse complement strand
ATATATTTGTCATAATCGTAAAACCTTATGACACGTTGACCCCATGGATATTCTTTACTTTGGTGGATAAATTCAATCCCAGCTGTGGACTTGAGCTTTTCTTCCCAGTAATTCAAGTCCTCCACTTCAAAATAAAGCTGGAAGTTATTCGGCTTATAATGCATTTCAAGCTTCTCTCCTACAAGTTCCTCATAATTGGATTGAAAAGAAAGGCCATTCTCAAATGACACATGAACACCTAAGTCCAATAAAACCTTTTGTCCCATAATCTTTTCATAGAAATTTTTGGTTCTCTCCATATCCGATACTGAGACTAGTGTACCACAATATTTCATATTAACACTCCTATTCTGTGTAGATTTTCTCCATTATACATCAGAATTTCGCTATTTCAGTGTAAAAATCGGACATGTTGGAACGGTATTCTTGAGGAGTAAAACCACAAGCAGATTTAAAATCATGTATAAAATGAGGCAAATCATAGAATCCAGTTAAATTACAGGTCTTGGTAATACTGATTTGTGGGTCGTGAAGCAAGCGAATGGCTTTGTTGATACGGACTAAACGAGAAAAAGTCTTTATATTCATACCCAAGTATTGGTTGAAAATGCGGTTCAGGTGTCGCTCGCTATAGTATACTGAATCAGACAACTTCTTAGCTGAGATATTCCCTATATCCTCGATAATCATTTGGGTTACAAAACTCAATTCTGATGGACAAGCCGTATGACGGTTTGATAGTAATAACCTGTCAAGACTAGTAATCAACTGGTATATATTGCTAGCATTATAAAGCATTTCAGCAATCAATTTATTTAGTATAGGATTTATCAATTCAAAGGGAATTGTGTGGTCGGTCAGTTCTTTTTGATTGATACCTGCAAAAGGGTATAAGCCTGCCGGTTGAAATTCTATAATAAATAGCATATCAAATTGATTCGCTTGGTCGCCAACCATACAGGACTTTGTAGCTGGACCAAACAAATTACTGTATAAACCTTTTCCGTCAAAAGAAAATACCAGTGTTGCACTTCCATGAGGTATAACAGTATAGTTCTTTGATATCATGTTTTTACTCAGAAAAGTAATGGTATAGTTTGAAATCCAATTCCTCAGCGCTTGATGGGGTAAAAGATAAATAAAATCATCAGCACGGGCCAAAACTCGATAAGTCTCACAAAAATTCTGTATATCTTTTTTGGTAATCATAACTCATTCTCCATATTAGGCATATGCTATTGTATCATGTTTAACTGTCTAAATTTTACTATAAATCCCATCGTAATTCCACGGTACCCTTGCGAATTTCCGCTAAAAATTTTTTAAATATGACATACATATGTCATTTATCACAGTTAAAATGTAACTATAATAAATAGTGAGGAGTAGATTAATATGAAAAAACAGGAAATGAATTTTTGCCAAAGCTGCGCAATGCCCTTGGAGAGTTTTGATTTGCACGGAACAAATTCAGATGGGAGTAAAAATGAGGATTATTGCCATTACTGCTTCAAAGATGGCTCCTTTCTAAAGGAAGAGACAATGGTTCAGATGATTGATAGCTGTATTCCTTTTGTTTCTAATGGAAATCCGTGGCCTGATGAGGATACTGCCAGACAAGCAATGCTGGAGATTTTCCCAAACCTAAAGAGGTGGAAGAAATAAACAATGTTAATAAGGGGCAAGGGAAACCTTGCCTCCCTCTTCGTCCTTAATCCATAATCTCACTTTGCTCAAAAATACCTCTGCTCAAATAAGCAAGCAGCGAACTAGCAGCTAAATTTATGGCTAATATACAAACAGCTGTCACTATCATGTTTGGCATGTCATTTAAAATCGCTGCAAAAATAATTAATGCAATAAAAGCCGGAATACAGGTAGCAATCGCAAAAAACATCCTTATAAACGATACTGCCATAACATTTGCCCCTGGTCCAATCATTCTATATGTAAGAACCTCTGCAAAAACAAACAGTATAACAAAGCTTGTAAATATAAGTAAATAACTTAATAGGTCTACAGGATGAATTTTAAATACCAAAGCTGCTAATATGATAGATATACTACCGCTGATAACTGATTTAACAACCCCTGTAAGCACTGAATATATTACCTTGCTAAATGAACTGGCAGGAATCAAAAATACATAAGGCTTCTTGAAATCTCTATGCCAAGAATCATTGAGAGACATAGATAGAGCGCTAAAGCCAATCATGGCTATCACAAAACTGAAATCAAGTCCAAATACTGCTCCAAATGCCACATAAAATAAGCCCATGAAAACTTCTCTGCACTTTGAAACAAAGCTAAGCTTATTATACTCTAACATCTGTCTTGAGAAAATAGCAGCAGCTCCATTTTTAAACCTAACAGCAGAAACCTTGTCCTTCAATTTTGCTATAGAACGAACATCTGCATTTCCATTATTTTTTACATCCTCCAATAGCTTTTGGAGGTTGACTGAATCCTCTAAGGCTTTTTCGTAAAAATCAGACTTTGTGTTGTACAAGGCAACGCAAAGTATTATATTTGTAATAACAAGCAGTAAAGTAGCCGGGAGAAATCCAAGTATCAGGTTTCCTGATAATAGTGAACCAATCGCCCACTTTGTCCACCCAAACAAAGGAAACAAATTATACCATGAATTTGTAAAAAACTTCTGAGAGGCAGCTTTTATATTAAAATCTGTACTTATAAATAAAATTATAAAGGCAAGCACCAAAACCCCTAAAAAAGCCAAGAATATCTTCCTTACCTTTTTTTTGAGACCCGGCCTCTCTGCATCAATAATGTACAAATAATAATAGGATAGAAATATACATCCAAATAAAAGACTTATAATGAATAATACAACTAAAAACATAGGTAACGTTAACACTGGTCCTAATAAGAAGGGAAAATAAAAACACATAAAAAAGCCTGTTAAAACCGAGGCAGGTGCTGTTGATATGAGAATATATGCTAAAACTGTTCTTTTTTCAAACGGACCTGTGAACATGAAATTAGCATCTGCCATTGTCAAAATACCGTTATCTCGAGACAGATAAGTATTATATAAAAAAACACCTATTAATAATACTACCCCTGCTAATATGGTTTCAGCAGTTTTACTCTCTACAACTGGTCTTTCCAACGAAAAAGACATAATAAATGTCCCCCCAAGACCAAGTACCGCAAGTATAGTAACTATAATTGAAACCACACTAGAAAAAGTGCGTTTAATTCTATTTATCATCTGTTTTCTTAACAAGTAAATTATAGCTTGCATTCTTCTTCCCCCTCAGTTAGTTCAAAGAACATTGCCTTTAAATCTCTGTCTCCAAATTCTTCTCTGGACATATCACAGATAATTTTGCCTTTATTCATTATGTACACTTTATCCCAAATGTCATTTACTGTATCAATTATATGAGTACTTATAAAAACACTTTTCCCCTCTCCCTTAAGCTCTTTAAAAATCTTTAGAACCTCATTAATTGCCTTTGGATCAAGGCCAACTAATGGCTCATCAAATAGTATCGCTTTAGGGTCTGTCATAAGGGCTAAGGCTACACTTAATTTTTGTGTCATACCTTTAGACAACTCACGAACATACTTGTCCTTCTTATCATAAATCTCCAATCGTTCAAAAATAGCTTTGATTTTATCCTTCCAATTATCCTCAAGCTTATAGGCTTTGGCTATAAATTCAGCATGCTCCCACGGTGTCAACAGGTCATATAAAGCTGGAGTTTCGGGGATATAACCAAATATCTTTTTAGCCTCAACAGTTTTATTTAGCTGACCACATATAGTTATTTGACCCTCAAACTTCAATAAGCCGGCAATACTTTTGATAGTTGTTGACTTACCTGCTCCATTAGGTCCAAGAAGTATTGTGATTTCACCCTCATTTGCATATATATTTATATCATCAACTGCCTTGAACTTTTTATAGGTTTTGGTTAAGTTTTTTACCTCTATCATCTTCATCTCTCCTCTTTTTGAACTAAAACAACAGCAAGGTGCAAGCCAACATTGCTTATGTTAATAAAAAGCACCTGCCCTTGTATTTACTTTTATGTAATTACACTTTGGCAGGTACATTATATCATAACTTAACTGTAAATGGATATAATTAGCAATCCAGCACCTTGAAAATTTCTTTTTCTGAACAGTTTGCATCTATTTACCCAATTTAAATTGATTTAACTATTGGCTTTCCATCCTTATTCAGTAAAGGTGTTATCCCGCCAGCATATCCATCCACATTTATTAAATAGTGAACTCCAGTTTCTGTGTCTACTATTATTTTACACATAGAAAGAGTACCTTCTTTATGAATAACTTTAAATCTATTACTATTCTGTTTTCCAAACATCCTATATCACCTCATATCCTAAATTATACTTTAGTAGGATTCTTCTTTTTTATAAAGCAATAAGCCAAATATATAATCCAAACACATAAAAATACGGAAGCCATACTTTGACAAAAACCTAATGCAAAATCTGAAAAAAACCGTCTGAATACTATTGCTGCAAAAAAAATCAGATATCCAGATGTACTAATTGCTATCATTGCTTTTCTTATATTCATATCACCATCTCCTAATGAAAAAATTCAAAGACTAAATATTATTATTTAAATTTTGTACTTTATTTTCTTTAGAAATCTTATACAATTTACTTAATTTTAGTTTGTCTCCATAGTGCAAAACTGCAAATGAATACATTTTTATAGAAATCATCCCAATTAACACTATTGCTGCAATAAGAAGAACAAGAGACGCTGCTATTTCCCACCCTGGTACATCAGTGGAGATTAGTCTCGAAGGAACCGAGAATGCCGATGAAAATGGTATTAGAGAAGCTACTCTTGCTACAGTACTATCAGGATTCATAAATGTACTATAGGGTAAGTAAAATGAAATTACTGTAATAAATGTCATCGGCATCATTGCAGAATTTATATCCTCTGCCTTACTTACAGTTGCCCCAACCACAGCATTCATCAATGCATATAGAATATATCCTAAAATGAAATATATTATGATCATAGCTATCGAGAAGGGGGTAAAGCTCGATAAATCAAAGCTTATGCCCTCAATAGTAAAATCACTTGGAAAAGCAAGCATGTAAGTCACTAATCCGGCAATGATAATTAATACAAACTGCATAATTCCTAGCACTCCCATTCCAGCAGTCTTTCCAAGTAGTATGCTTGATGGCTTAACCGAGGTTACAAGAAGCTCCATTACCCTAGAGGTTTTCTCTGAAGCAATAGACATTGAAACTCCATATCCATAGAAGTAAACTGCCATGAATAGCAAAGCAGATATCATGATACTTAATAAATACCCCACCCATTTATTTTGTCCTAGTTCAGTAACGTTAATTTTTAAGTCACCTAAGGTCCTTGAAATGACATCTTCAGAAACGTTCGCCTGTCTTAAGAGACTTGTAGAAAATATATCTTTGAACACCTTGTTTATTATTTCAGCGCTTGGTCCATCATCATATTGCTTGGTATAATACTCAAAATTTGGAACAGCTTCAACTAAGCTTGCAACTACTAAATAGTTCTTTCCATTTTCCTTTATATCATTTTTTAGACTTTCAACGTTACTCTCTGATTCTTTCATTATTTGATATTCTGAAAGTTCCTTTTGAATTTGTTCAAGATTATTTTCATAAAATCCAGTTTTATCTATCAAATAAACAATGCTTTTATCCTCTGGTTTTTTACTGCTTTCGTCATCAGACTGAACCTTTGTAACTATAGCAGGTATAAGCAATGAGCCTATTACCATTACTAAAATAACTATAGTCGAAATAATAAATGATTTCTTCTTAATATTTTCTTTGAAGGTATATTTAAAAACCTCTAAAAACTCTCTCATTTTGCTTCACCTACCTTTTCAATAAATATCTCATGGAGTGACGGTTCACGAATTTCGAATTTATCCAGCATAAGCCTTTTACTCAGAATTTTTTCAAGTAACTTATAGGCCTGCTCTTCATTTGAAATCTTAAATTCATAACCAGTCGTATTTTGTGTAAAACTTGTTATATTCTCTGCCTCAGCTAATTCAACAATATTCCCTTCGCAATTGACTATCAGGTTGTTTCTGCCATAGCTATGCTTAATATCCTTAAGCTTACCTCTAAGTACGGTTTCACCATTTTTCAAAATTAATATATCCTTGCAAAATTCCTCAACTGTTGTCATTTGATGACTAGACATGATAATATATTTTTTCTTTTCAATAAGCTCATATATTACTCCCTTAAATAAATCAGTATTAACTGGGTCTAATCCACTAAAGGGCTCGTCCATAAATATTAGCTCAGGATCATGAATTATTGATGCTATAAACTGTATTTTTTGTTGATTTCCCTTTGAAAGCTTTTCTGCCAGCATGTTTGTATACTGGCTTGCTTCTAGTCTATCGAGCCAATATGTAATATCTTTTCTTGCCTTTGCAGAACTGATTCCCCTTAACCGTGCAAAATACATAAGCTGTTCTATTACCTTTACTTTTGGATAAAGTCCCCTTTCTTCTGGGAGATATCCAAAGTTTGGCACTTGTCCAACGGTTGGTTTATTATTCCACTTTATTGTTCCGCTGTCTTTCTGTACAATGTTTAAAATCATTCTAATTGTGGTAGTTTTTCCTGCTCCATTTGTTCCCAGCAAACCAAACACACCAGGCTCTTTCATTTCTAAGTTAATATTATTAACTACTAACTTTTCTCCAAAGGTTTTGGAGACATTTTCAACTATTAATCCCAATTCATTCACCTCTTAAAAAATTATTTTCAACACTCAAACAGTTAAGAACCCGAATGAGTATATTATTAGATGTAAACATATATCATTTTTAATTTTTTTTCTTGTTAAACTTACTTATTTGCATACCTAAATTAGCAATAATAAACGAAAATAATGCAAGTACAAGAGCCCCTAATATACAAGTATATGCTAATCGTCCATTATCGGGTGATTCAAGCAACCCCCCAATCATACCTCCAAGGCATATAAATTCGATAGCAAGACCTATTATCACTATAGACAAAAGAACCTTATTACGGGCAATGAGTCCTTCGAAATCAGTATATAGTTCTGGTCTTTCCTCCTCCTGATACTCTTTTCTGAGACAATACCAGCCCATTCCAATTTGGTGAAGCTTCCAGCCATCATCATTTATAATTGTAATATATTCGGGGGTTAGCTTGTTCTGATAGTCAATACAGTATCTGGCTTTTGTTGGAGTACATTTTTCAAAGCAGAAGTAAACTCCATTAAACTTAGTCTCGACTAAGCGCAAGCCCCCCGCCTCCATTCGTTCAAGCCAGTCTTCTACTTCTTCGAAGTTCCATGCCCACCACCATTTAAATACTTTGATCATTATTCATCCCCCCTAAAACAACATGACCATTAGTATGCAGCTCATCTATTCGTTTCAATTCCTGCTCCAGTAACCAAAAGCCATCCTCTGTTAGCTTATACAGCTTTCTTCTATCTTCCTCTCCAGCCGATACAATAAGCATGTCTTTTTCAAACTTTGTGAGCGTCCCATATATTGTCCCTGCTCCTAGGGTGATTCTACCTTGTGTAAGCTCTTTTACATAAAGTATAATTCCATATCCATGTTTAGGCTCTTTTAGGGATAACAGTATATAATATGCTGGCTCACTCATTGGTAAATATGACTTTATAAGTTCATCTCTCATATATATTTCCACGCCCCGCAATTGTAACAATATTCCATTAAAAGTACTGGCATGGACTCGATCCCCCCTTTTTCATTTTAATTTTTCAACCTTATATCTCCTTATGATATATCGCTTCGTGATATATCATGTGATAACTATATCATGCTCTGATATATCATGTCAATACATATTTTAAAAATTTTACCAAAACGATTTTTTACCAAAACTCTTACTATCCATAAAACTTTCAGCTATGTATTTGTATACTTAATTTTTGTTTACACTATTAAAAAAACCAGCTGCACATATAGTCATTAACCATGTGCAACTGGCTTCTAAAACGCAATTTAATTTCATATTTAAGCCTTAAGCTTTAATACTCATCCTCTTTTGCTTTCTCCTCCTGCGAGTAATAAGCCTATAAGCCACAAAAGTTATAATTATAACCACTACTGCGCCCACAATATATATTTTAACTGCAATACTGTTTGGATTTGCAAGGATGGCCAATACGTTCTTATTATTATCAACAATTTTTCTATTTTGTGTTTTATTGTAATATTCAGGTACTTGTGCTACTCCATCAACCTTTTCAAATGCTTTAAGATATTGGGCAGTTGACAGCCATTCCTTAACTTCGTTTCCACGTCCATTTGAGGAATCATATACAATATGAGCTTCAAAGTCAGTGATTAGTGTACCATCCTTCGTCTTAGGTTCTATTGATAGCAGCCCAAAGGATTTCTCCCCTACAATTGAAAGCATTTGTGCATTATAAAGGCCTGTTACAACTCTATATAACTTAGAAGCATCTATTTCTTCAAGCGTACCATCTGGTTTTTCCAGATGCATATCTGTAACCCTATTAAAAATCAATCTATTTGGATTAAAGGTAAAGCTGATGCCAGACATATATAATTGTGCATTTCCCATTATTGGTGAAATTGAAGCATCTACCTCACACAAATCTCTGAGCTCCCTTCCTGTGAGGTAAATAGATATGAGAGGATATCCAGAAACTCCGTCTGGACCTATCCCTAAAGAACTGGAAATAAAGACATCCTCTACAGTTATATCACCCTTTACAAAGGAGCCCCTCATTACTCCTGCCGTCACCACCGAAACTGATATAGGCTCATATTGATCACCCTCTGCTTTCTTAACTGAGTATATGTAGCCATCAGTTATAAGATTTCCTAAAGGATCTTCTTTATGCTCCTTGCCTATTTTCTCAGTTGGAATAAAGTTAAATGGATTCTTTGCCAGAACTTCATCAAAATTCATGCCAAAATTATTTAAATACTTTTCTTGAACTAGCCCTTTATAGTAATTTATTGTAGCATTTATTTTAGGATTTTCTTCTAAACTACTGTCAATAGACACAAGCTTGTAGTCTTCCATTTCCCATCTTCCATTTGATTCCTTAATAAGATCAATAACACCCAGGTAATTACTATATTCTCCACAGGAACCAATAATAGTTTTTCCCACGAGTATTGGTTTTTCAAGCTTTGTATGAGTATGACCACTAATAATAACATCTATTTCTGGAACGCTTTTTGCTAGTTGCTCATCCTCAGATTTAGAGGTACTTTCAGAGGTTCCTGAGTGGGATAAGCAGACAATCAAATCTACCTTTTCTTGTTGCTTAAGCTTTTCGACAGTACTCTTAGCACTTTCTATATAATTATTGAAAGTAACCTCTGTCATTGGTGTAACACTAACAGCATCCTCTCCCATCAAGCCAAATATGCCAACTTTAATCCCATCTCGTTCAAGGACTATGTATTCCTTAACACCATATGCAGACATCGCACCTTGTAAATCCTGTAAGGATTTAGTCATATTCTCCTTTGCAGGAAATGTAATGTTTGAATTTACGATTGGAGGAAGCTTATCACCACTATTTTTTGCAGCATATAAATGTCTTGCTAGCCCACTATCCCTAAAATCAAACTCATGATTCCCAAACGTTGTTACATCATATCCCATTTGTCCCATTATCCTTAGCTCCGGTGCGTCACTAGAATATACTGCCTGAAATAAATTCCCCATTGAATAATCACCAGCATCAACCAGAAGGGTATTCTTTTTTTCACTCCTTTGCTGGTCAATAGCAGCCTGCATTCTAGCATATCCACCTGTCTGCATAACTACATTATCTACTACACTTTTATTTGGAAGTAAGTGGTCGTGCATATCATGAGTAAATAGAATTGATAGCTTTTTCTCAGCACCTGCTGCAAAGGTATTAGAGAAAAGACTAATTACGAGAAAAATCATTACAAGTACCAGACTACCAGCTATTTTATAATTTTTCATATTTTTGGCCTCTCCTTACTCTATATTCTAACCTTCAATTTGAAATGGTTTATCATTTAAAGCTTTTGAAGCTTTGTAGTACTTACTTGGTGATACTCCAAACATTTTGGAAAAAGCTCTGACAAAACTGGAATAGTCATTAAATCCAAATTCACTTGCCACCTCTGAAGGAGATGTCCCAGCTTTAATTGATGCTGCACATTTTTGCAATCTTTTATTATTAACATATTTATGTATAGAGTAACCCGTATTATCCTTAAACTTATGCATAAGATAAAATTTATTAATGTAAAACTTAGAAGATAATTCAGAAATGCTAAGATCCAAACCAAGATTTGAATTAATATATTGAATAACCTGCGTAATCTGCTCATCAAACTCGACCTCTATATTTTCGGTATTTAAATCTGGTTTTAGCTGAAGTCGATTAATATAAACTATAAATTGAACAAATAGAGCATTACATAATACGTCAGTTCCAAACTGTTTATTCTTCAGCTCCTGCTCTAATTTTGCAAGTATAGCCTTTATGGAACTAAGTGAATTTTGACCAAGCCTTACAAGATTTCTATCTTCTCTTGCTATATTAAAACAAGTCAAAAGATTATTTTGCTCATTGCCATGCTCTATTAAAAAGTCATCGTTTATCCATATGACTATTCTTTCATACTCCTGCTCAGGTTCAATTATTGGTTTATGAACCTGGGTGCTTGGAACCAATAGTATGTCCCAAGGCTTAAGTCTATATGATTTGCCTTCAACATTATAAACTACATCACCAGAGATAAAAATAATTATCTTATTAAAATCGTGATAATGGTGCTCAAATTGGACATTTTTCTTATCTTTTAAATGAAAAAATCTAAAATCATTATGCAGATATCCCTTTTTTATTGCTTGTTCTCTATCCATATTCACCTCCCATAATCAACATCTGTAAACCCCAAGTCAGAGCACAGACATATTTACCTAAATACACCCCTCTCCTACTATTATTATATGAAAACCAAAAGATTAATAGCATAAACAGAGTTCTTGGCTTCAGGTGGAGTTTTTACTCCATCAGGAGCTTAGAAATCGTTATCCATGGTCGTAGCGCCCTTTATCCCACATTTATAGAAGTGGGGGTATTAGCGGCGGTATACATCGGATAAAAGCAGCTTTTGCAAAGTTTAAAGCATTTAATGCAATAAACATTGCAAAAGTCCAGAGTATAATATTAGTATAACATAAATTTTCATTAGGTGGTAAGGTTGAAAGAACTAAAATAAGTAAGAAAAGGGGGACCGAGTCCATGCTAGTACTTTAATGGAGTTTTGTGCCAAATACGGGGCATGGACATATATATATGAAAATAATCACAAAAACAAATGCTCAATTTTTCCTACTACTTAACGCCTTATTTTGGGGTTCTTCATACATATGGTCAAAAATGCTGTTAAGCTTCTTACCTCCGTTTTTCATTCTATTTATATGCTCCCTCTTAGGTCTGGTATTAACAGTAATTATTTTTAAAGAGCAATTAAAATCCATTAATAAAAAAGGAATTTTAATATGTTCATTAATAAGCCTTGTCTCTGTTGCAAGTAATACTTTCTGCATGCTTGCACTCAAAAGGACCTCAGGGTCAAATACTGCCTTTATAGTACAGCTTTCTATTGTTATTACACCAATAATTATGGCTATACTTGACAAAAAGGCTCCTAAACCTAAAACTATAGTGCTAGCATTAATGGCCTTAGCTGGAATATACCTGATTACATGCTCTGGAAAAGGATTGCATATAAACCTTGGAGATATGTTCGCTCTATGCAATGCTGTTTGTTTCTCACTATTTATAGCATTACAAAATAAGTTTTCACAGTCGGTAAACCCTATACAGTTTACTTTTATTCAACACACCACAAATTTTGTAGCGTTTTTATTACTGGCACTTATTTTTGAAGCAAGCACTATCTCTTTTGGCAATATAGCAAGCCCATTATTTTTTGTACTCCTTATTATTAATGCCTTAGTGATAATATCCACATCACTATTCCAAAGCTCAGCAATTAAATATGTACGACCAGAGAATGCTACTATTATTTACTCCTTTGAGCCTGTAACCACTGCATTGCTTGGTGCCATTCTTCTAGGCGAGCGTTTTAGCGGAATTCAAGCAATAGTTGGCTGCATAATTATTCTTTTAACTGTTTTAATATCTGCTGTAAAATTGGATAGAAATTTCCTAACTAAAATGAAGGTATCTGAACTCAAATCGTAGTTATTTCAGAGCCTATTGTATTGTGTATCTGTCAGCCAGCATTATAAATCTTTAACCCTTTTTCAGTATTATTCATATAATATACAGGATAAACTAACTGAACAATTGGAATCAAAAGTTTTGTAGAGGGAGGGGATTAAGTTTGAACAAAGCTTCAGATAATGATTGCAATTCTAGCTGTAACAGCTGGTTTTTTTCATTGAGTCCATGTGAACTAACACTTCTTGCAACCGCTGTATCTTTAATACTTTCTGAAGGAATAGATGGCTGTCAACGTGCTGTTCTTGGAAACTTTTTATTGTCAGTAGGTCAGAATATAGTTACTTTTGATACTCAAGCAAGCTGCTTAAACCAATGATACTTAATATTAAATTTATAAACACGCATGTTAACAACATGTCAGAATTATTGACATGCTGCAACATACGTGTTTTTTTTAGATAATTACTTCTTGTGCTTGTCACCTTTACCAATGGATTTAGGGAATCCCCTACCATCCCACTTTTCTAATTCTTTAGTAAAATCCTTGATTTTCCTTTCTCCCTCTTCTTTTGTAATTTTCCCATCTTTTATGTCCTGTTCAACATGAGATTTAACTTTTGCAAGAATATGCTCCTTTTTCTGAGGGAGAGTAAGGCTGTCGAATTCTTTTACATTCTGGATATGCTTATTTATCTTTTCTGTTAATTCATCAGCCTTCTCCTTTGATATCTTCCCTTCCTTATATTCCTTCTGAATATTCTCTTTTCTTTCTTCAAGTCTTTTTAGTGGATCTTTATCACACTTGTTACACTTGTCCTTCTTTTCATTAGATTCCTTTGTATTTTGTTCATTTGAACCATTTTGCTCTACTCCAGGTTTTTGGTTAAGCTTCGGTTCCTCTGCAAATACATTTAAAGATATTGTTGAGAATATAAACGCGATAGTAATAAGAATTTGAAGTTTTTTCAAAACTATCACCTCCTTTCAACAATATCTTTCTCATCTATTGCTATAAATATTGTGTCTAATTTGTAAATTAAATTTCCAATTTCCACCTAATGCAAAAAAAGCCGTCTCGCTATAGAAGTTTCTACGGCAAGACAGCTAATATAAATTTCTTAATCAATTATTTAAATTACTTTTTCTTTGATGCTTCAGACTTTTTACTTTTTAAGAAGGTGATGATAGCTGGCAATACTGAAATCACTATAATAGCTACTGCAACAAGAAAGAAATTATCCTTAACCACCTGAATTCCACCAAAGAAAAATCCTCCAAAAGAGAATATAGCAACCCATGTAATACCACCAATCACATTATAACTAATAAACTTTTTATAATTCATTGAACCCATACCTGCTACAAATGGAGCAAACGTTCTAATAATAGGAACAAATCTTGCAATTATTATTGTTTTTCCACCATACTTCTCATAAAAATCATGGGTCTTATCAAGGTACTCCTTTTTAAGAATCTTTGAATTTTTATTACGAAATAATTTCATACCAAAGAATCTTCCTATTTCGTAATTACAAGTATCTCCGAGTACAGCAGCAACCATAAGAATAGCAATTATAGCTGGAAAGTTTAAGTCTCCGCTTCTTGCTAAAGCACCTAGTAAAAATATCAAGGAATCGCCTGGCAAAAACGGTGTTACAACCAAGCCTGTCTCACAAAAAATTACTAAAAACAAAATCAGATATATCCAAATGTCAAATTCATTTATCAGTTGGGGCAAATGTTTATCCAAGTGCATTAAATAATCAAAAACCTGTACTACAAACTGTACTATTGTATCCATGTCAAAACCTCATTATTATTTAGTCATTTCATATCTATATACTACAATTTAACCTAAAAGTCTGGATATGTACACCCCTAAAAAATAAATTAACGTATAATTAACATTTATTGTATTAGCTTTTATTTAATAAATTCAATAGCTACTTAAGCATACAGGTATAATATAAAAATCGTCTGTATCAATAATAAGGATATTTCCCAATATTATTGCCACAGACGAAACATTAACTTATATTTTATATCTTATATCTAAGCAATTGACTAGTATTTACAATCATTGCTGTGAATTAAAAAATTGTATAAGATACCATGTCTTAATTCATCAGTGATTATTTCTGTAAGCATATTTATATGTCGCCTATCCTTCATTACAAACAGTATCTTCCTGTACTTCTTTACAGCGTTTGTCTCTCCAATCAAAGCTCTTTTTAGCCCATCGCAATAGTTTTTTGGCGGTTCAAAGCTAACATTCATATTTTGTGGTATTGTTTTACCTGTAAGTTCATAATACAACTGCCTAAATAACTTCGCATGGTTAATCTCATTATCTCTTATACCACCTATTATTTCCTTATCTGATTCTGAAGATGCATTTTTTATTAAGTAATCATAGAAAAGTCTATCTTCTTTTTCGCCTTCTACAGCTTGTTTTATAAGTTCAAGTGCCTCAGCTAATTCTGTATTATCATGACTTTTCATATCTATATTTTTTTCCATATCTGGGTTCATCATATTTGGGTTCATCATGTTTGAGTTCATCATATTTGGATTCATCATATTTGGGTTCATCATGTTTGGGTTCATCATGTTTGGGTTCATCATATTTCGATTGATCATATAGTTATGCATGTTTATGCCTCCTCTAGACTTAACATTAACAAAGAGTTTATCCTCCACATATCCTAGACAGGATATCTATGGTCTTAGCACTCCTTATCTCACTGCTGTTAGTCGGGATTATAGAGATGCTTAGACATTAGATGATATATATTACATATTATGTCTAGTAGAGAAAAATGTTACGTTCACACCCAAATTTAAATATAATAAAAAAAGTTAACTAAAGAATAATTTATTTATAATAACAAATAATATTTTAAGTAATTAACTTATTTCAATGCATTCGGAGGTAAAAATGAATAAAAAAACTAATAAACTAGAGGGTAATAAGAACGAACGCATGTCATCCTCTAATCCTACAGATAATGAAGGAACAGCTGCTTGGGCAAATGAAAAATCAAAATTAAAACCTTCTGACGTATCAATGCCATCTTTAGAAAATGTTATTGATGCAAAAAAATGGGTAGATAATGGTAGTAAGCTTTAATATAGTAGGCTATAATTAAGTTAAACTGTAATACTAAATCAAATTTATAAAAATGCGGGGGTGGAATTTTTATGTCAAAAATTAAAATGACGGTTGATGGCAATAATGCTGCTGCTTATATTTCATATGCATTTACAGATGTAGCTGCAATTTATCCCATCACACCTTCATCAACAATGGCTGAGTATGTTGATGAATGGGCGTCTAAAGGCAAAAAAAATATTTTTGGACAAAAGGTAAGTGTTGTTGAAATGCAGTCAGAGGCTGGAGCTGCCGGAGCAGTACATGGTTCTCTTCAGGCGGGCGCCTTAACTACAACATATACTGCATCACAGGGATTATTGTTGATGATTCCGAATATGTACAAAATGGCCGGTGAATTATTACCTGGCGTTTTCCATGTAAGCGCTAGAGCATTAGCAGCTTCCTCTCTTAATATATTTGGAGATCATCAGGATGTAATGGCTTGTAGACAGACAGGCTTTGCACTATTAGCAACCGGTTCAGTTCAGGAAATAATGGATTTGGCACCAATTGCACATTTAGCGGCTATAAAAGGGAAACTACCATTTTTACATTTCTTTGATGGCTTCAGAACCTCACACGAGATACAAAAAGTTGAAGCATTAGAATATGATGATTTAGCAAGTTTGTTGGATAGAGAAGCTCTTGAGGAATTCAGAGGCAACTCACTTTCTCCAAATCATCCTGTTATAAGAGGAACTGCTCAGAACCCTGATATTTATTTTCAGACTCGTGAATCAGTAAACAAATACTATGATAATATCGTCAGTGTTGTTGAAGAATACATGCAGAAAATGGGCAGCTTAACTGGAAGGCAATATAATCTTTTTGATTACTATGGTGCTCCTGACGCTGAGAACATCATTATAGCAATGGGCTCCATTACTACAGTTATTGAAGAAACCATTGATTATTTAAATGCTTCCGGAGAAAAATACGGTGTTGTTAAAGTACATCTTTACAGACCTTTTTCTGTTAAACATTTATTAAATGCCATTCCTAAAACTGTTAAAAAAATAGCTGTATTAGATCGAACAAAAGAACCTGGTTCATTAGGTGAACCCTTGTATCTTGATGTAAAGGCGGCTTTCTATGGTATGGAAAATGCTCCTTTAATTATAGGTGGTCGTTATGGTCTTGGTTCAAAGGATACTACGCCTTCTGATATAAAGGTTGTTTATGATAATCTTAAGCTAGAAAATCCTAAAGATGGATTTACAATTGCTATTGTTGATGATGTTACTAATACATCCTTAGCGGTAACTGAGAAAATAAATGCCGCTCCTAAGTCTACAGTCAGATGTAAATTCTGGGGGCTTGGGTCAGATGGTACTGTTGGAGCAAATAAGCAAGCTATTAAAATAATTGGTGATCATACTGAAAAATATGTTCAAGGTTACTTTGCATATGATTCAAAAAAATCAGGTGGAGTTACCATTTCCCACTTAAGATTTGGTGATGAGCCAATTAAATCCTCGTACCTTATTGATGAAGCAGACTATATCGCTTGTCATAACCAGTCCTATGTTTACCAATTTGATTTATTAAGGGGTATCAAAACTGGGGGTACTTTTGTATTAAATTGTCTGTGGAGTGAGAACGAAATAGAACAGCATCTCCCTGCAAAGCTTAAGAGGGAAATAGCTGCTAAGAATATTAATTTCTACACAGTAAATGCAACAAAAATTGCTGAAACAATCGGATTAGGTAACAGAATTAATATGGTTATGCAGGCTGCCTTTTTTAAGCTTGCAAACATTATTCCATTAGATGCTGCTACTAAATATCTTAAAGACGCAGTTGTAAAAGCATATGGCAATAAAGGCGAAAATGTTGTTAACATCAATTATCAAGCTATTGATAAAGGATTTGAATCAGTTGTAAAGATTAATGTTCCTGATAGCTGGAAGAGTGCTACTGATGAAGCTATTCCTTCTATTGATGAACCAGATTTCATTAAAAACATCCTAAGGCCAATGAATGCTCAGGATGGTGACAGCTTACCTGTTAGCGCTTTTCTTGGTATGGAAGATGGTACTTTCCCAGTTGGAAGTGCTGAGTACGAAAAACGCGGAATAGCAGTAAATGTTCCTGAGTGGATTCCAGAAAACTGTATTCAGTGTAATATTTGTTCTTTGATTTGCCCACATGCTGTTATTAGACCTGTACTTGCAACTCAAGATGAGTTATCAAATGCACCTGAAGGCTTTGAGACTATAAAGGCTGTTGGAAAGGGACTTGAGGACTTACAGTTTAGAATACAAGTAAGTACTATGGACTGTACGGGCTGCGGAAACTGCGCAGATGTCTGCCCTGCTAAGCAAAAGGCTCTGGTTATGAAAAAGCTTGATACTCAAACAGAAAAGGAAATTCCTAATTATAAGTTTTCATGTCAGAGCATTTCCTATAAAGGTGATAGATTCGGAACAAAAACTATTAAAGATAGTCAGTTTAAGACACCATTAATGGAGTATTCAGGGGCTTGTGCTGGTTGCGGTGAAACTGCATATATTAAGTTAGTAACTCAGTTATTTGGAGATCGCATGATGATTGCAAACGCAACAGGCTGTTCTTCAATCTGGGGTGCTTCTGCTCCTTCCACTCCATATACAGTCAATCATGAAGGAAAAGGTCCTTCCTGGGCTAACTCACTCTTTGAGGATAATGCTGAATATGGATTTGGAATGCATCTGGGCGTTAAACAATTAAGAAAAAAATTGGCTGATTTAGCTAATGAGCTTTTAACCTTGGATGTTTCACAAGATGTTAAGCAAGCACTAACCGAATGGTTACAAAACTCTGAAGAGGGCGAAGCTTCAAAGACTGCAAGTAAGAATCTTGTTAAAGCTCTTGAAAATTATAAGGGCACCGATGATAAGCAGAACAAGCTAGCTGGAGAAATCCTTGAGAAGGCTGATTACCTCGTTAAGCGTTCAGTATGGATTGTTGGTGGAGACGGTTGGGCTTATGACATAGGATACGGTGGACTTGATCATGTTCTTGCATCAGGCGAAGACGTAAATGTACTTGTATTTGATACTGAAATATATTCAAATACTGGCGGACAATCCTCAAAAGCAACTCCAACCTCTGCAATAGCCAAATTTGCAGCATCTGGTAAAAAGGCAAAGAAGAAAGACCTTTCTGCACTAATGATGACTTATGGCAATATATATGTTGCTCAAGTAAGTCTTGGAGGAGATAGAAACCAAACATTAAAGGCTATCGCTGAAGCAGAGGCATACAAAGGACCATCAATTATTATTGCCTACGCTCCATGTATCAATCATGGCATTAAGGAAGGTATGGGCAGAAGTGTTGCAAATGAGCAGCAGGCAGTTGAAGCGGGCTACTGGCATTTATTCAGATTTAATCCTGATTTAAAGGAGCAAGGTAAAAATCCATTGATTCTGGACTCAAAAGAGCCTAAGTCAAGCTTTAGGGACTTTATCCTTGGACAGGTGAGATTCTCTTCACTTGCAAAGCAATTCCCTAATGAGGCTGAGGAACTGTTTGCACATGCTGAAGAACATGCAACAGAGAAGTATGAGTATTTAAAGAAAATGGCTGCTGATAAATAATAGTGGCTGAAAATAGAGTAAACTAATTAAACCCTGAACCACAGCTGTGTATAAGAACAGCTGTGGTTCAGGGTTTTAGTTTAAAAATACTTTTATGAAACTTATTTTTCTATTTCATTTTTGATATTATTAAATTCTTCTAAATTTCGAGCAGGTGCAGCAATAATAAACTGATCCCTATTTTCTGATTTATTAGTATTAATGTATACTTTACTAAAATCATCTATACTTCTTATTGTACCAACCATTTGCAATACAGGTTCTCCGTCAACTACCGTTGTATATACAAGAGTTCCCATTCCATTCATTATATTTATATCAAATGTAATCGGTATCATATCATATTTTTTTGTTAAATCAATATTATCAATAACGATATTACCTTTGAATACATCATTTTTATATAATTTCCCGTTTATTTTTATTTTCAGCTCTTCATAGTTTTTAGTACCCATATCATACTGTAGTCCTTTATATTCTAAATCTATACTTCGAGGAATAGTCCTCCATAAAATTATTGCAGAAATACAGATTATTGTCACAAAAATAATAATTATTGCTTTTTTAATAGCTACCACCCTCATTTCTGTTTAATATCTAAATTCTGGGACTAATATTTATGAAATGATATTAAGTCATATCGATATAAATGTCAATATATGTATTTTCAGTGATATGTTTTAAAAAATGTAACACTTCTGCCGAGAGTTTGGTTAAAGTTTCGAAAGCTCTCGAATCATTGTTGTAGATATGGAGAGGATTTAGACTTTTTTGTCGAATTTGCGTATCATATATGTATAATAATAGAAAAATAATTAATTAAAGGGGATATATCCTATGTACGCAGTAACTTATTCACTAAGAAGCACTGATAATATTGACTCAGAGCAGTATTATCATGACATAGAAAGCTATACTGATGAAGTTGTTTCTGAAATGGAAAATCTTATTGGCTTAATAGTAGAAAAATATACAGCTTATTGTGAAGGCAACTCGAAATTAAAGATTTGTTCAAAGGCAGAATACTGTTTTGAGCTACTCGCATTAGGGACTTTATGGAAAATATACAGTGGAGATGCCTTTGGACTCAATGCAGTACCAAGGCAACTGCTTACAGGGCTTGTAAAATTGCGTGAACAGGGTGGAAAGCTTAAACCTGGTATTGATTTTATACGTGGAATTATGGCCACTGTTTTTCTATCTCCTGATTTGTATGACAATATGTTTATACTTGACCCAACACTTGAGCAGATGGAAAAGCTATTAAATTGGCTTGATGCTACAGGTGATTTCCAAAGAGAAGTTAAAAGGTTAAGAAATTGGCAGGAGTATCTTAAAGCCCTTAATAGTAAAAAAGCCTCAGATATAATAGCCACTACAATAACACTTGCTGCTTGGTTTGAAATTCGTAGCGAAGAGGTTCTTGGCAAGTACACCTCTAATGTGGAAAGATATCTCAATGAAATACGCACAGGACGGTACTGGCACGAGGATGTCATATTCTGTGGACGTAGAAGATCAGAATACCATATGAATATGGTTGGTGCTGAAATAATGAACAGAGCATATAGAAAGGCTTTTATTAAAACAAAGCGAAAACTGATAATGTTGCCCGCGTGTATGCGTTTGCTTTCTGCCGATAAATGCAAAGCGAGAAAGTCAGAAAGTACTTTGCAGTGCATCGGATGCACTGAGCAGTGCAGTGTTAACACACTTACTAAGCTTGGTACTAAGGAAGGCTTTATGATATCTATGTTCCCCCATGAATCATCAATATCATCAACGAAAACAGACAAAGGTTTACTATCATGCGAAACAGGTGTAGTAGGAATTGCATGTGTGCTCAATCTTATTTCGGGCGGCTGGATGCTAAACGATATGGGCATCCCTGCCCAGTGTGTGCTGTTGGATTATTGCGGCTGCAAGAATCATTGGAGCAGAGAGGGCATACCTACCGAGATTAATTTTAACAGGTTAAAAAAAATACTAAATATCTCCTCGAATATAGACTAATTGATTTTTCCACCACTCTCCATTTGCACCGTCAAAAAATTAGAACAAAGCTATTTTTACCTTTTTATAAATACGAAAAATAGTATACAATATAATTGGGTGATAAAAATGAATTATAAATATACAAAAAAAATGTCTGATATTTCCTTGGGACTTGAAAAAGCTGATTTGGTCTTAAAAAATGGTTTTATACTAAATGTATTTTCAAATGAAATAATCAAAGGTGATATTGCAATTGAAGATGGTATAATTGTTGGTTTTGGAGAGTATCATGGTAAAAATGAAATTGATGTAGAAGGAAAGTATATATGCCCAGGATTAATCGATTCTCATCTCCATTTAGAATCTACACTTGTATTACCTGCACAATTAATACATAGTGCAGGTTTACATGGAACCACTACTTTTATAGTTGATCCACATGAAGCTGCAAATGTGGCAGGAAAAAAAGGAATTGATTTTATTCTTGAACAAACAGAGGCTTCACAAGCAAATGTATTTGTAATGATGCCTTCTTGTGTTCCATCAACAGATTTTGAAGATAATGGATATACGATAAGTGCTACAGATATGCAAGAGTATTTAGGTAATCCCAGAATTTTAGGCTTAGGTGAAGTAATGGACTGCCAAGCGGTGTTAGCTGCAGAAACAAAAATGATTAAAAAATTGAACCTATTTCAAGATAGGATTATTGATGGTCACGCAGGCTACCTGAACGATAAACAAACAGCATGCTACAGTTTGGCTGGAATCAAAACGGATCATGAGTGTTGCGATTTTGATACTGCATTACTTGAAATGAGAAATGGAATGCAAATTCTTGTTAGAGAGGGTACTGCTGCGAAGAATTTAGAAGCAATTATTAATGGAATTGTTAAAAACCAGATTCCTACAGATAAACTGTCATTTTGTACAGACGATAAACATATAGAAGAAATAGATAATATGGGACACATCAGTTTTAATGTAAAAAAAGCTATATCTTTGGGATTAAATCCAATTGAAGCTATTAAAATTGCAACAATTAATACCGCAAGATGTTATTCATTAAAAAATATAGGAGCAATTGCGCCAGGTTATCAAGCGGATTTAGTAATTTTATCTGATTTGAATAATTTTACTGTGGAGAAAGTGTTTTATAAAGGGAAAGAGATTAAAAAGGATTCCTCCATTATGGCAAAGCCCTTTGATAGCACTTTACTAAAAACTGTCAATATAGGGTTAATAAGCCAAAACAGCTTAAATATGAAATTAAAATCAAACGAAACGTCTATTATTAATATTATCGGAGGACAAATACTTACTCAAAGAAATGTAGAAAAAGTTAAAGTTCAAGGAGAGCTATTTGTTGCTGATGAGGTCTATAATAAAGTAGCCGTATTTGAAAGACATCATGCAACTGGCAAAAAAGGGATTGGTATTGTAAAAGGTTTCTCTATAAAAAACGGTGCTATAGCCTCAACAGTTTGTCATGATTCACATAATCTCATAGTTATAGGGGATAATGACCAAGATATGCTATTAGCCATTCAAGAGTTGATAGCTTGTGGTGGTGGATATACTATTTTCGAGAATGGAAAAAAATTCATGACATTACAACTAGAAATTATGGGCCTTATAAGCACTGAACCCCATAGGCTTATTAATGAAAAACTAAAGAAAATGATTCAGAAAGCCCATCAAATGGGAGTGAAGGATGATATTGACCCATTTATCACCCTGTCTTTTTTAGCATTACCAGTTATACCAGAAGTAAGAATCACTGCCAGAGGGGTATTCGATGTGCTTAAGGGTCAATTTTTAGTTGATTAGAAGTCGGTAGCTCCCCTTAAAAACTCTATAGACTTTTTGTTAAATAATTGAGGCATTTCCTCATGAGGCAAATGACCTGCATTTTCAATTATATATAATTCATTTTGTTTAATTCTTCTATGCATTTCATCCATCATCCATCTAGGATGTATTGCATCTTTCTCGCCCCATACTAATAATGTATGTGCATGGATTTTCTCTAGGTTTGTTTCTACAAAGTTAAAATTCTCATTTTGATATGCCTTAGCAGTAGAATTTACTGCACCCTGAGTATATAGTGGTACAAACACCGAATCTACAAATTGCTCATCTACAAAATTCTTGTCTCCAACAGCTCTCTCCAATTGTGCTCTTATTGTTGCTCTTGAATTAAATACAGCCACGGCATATTGACCAAGAATAGGTGTGGCTAGTACTCTATCTACAAGATGACGTTCATGCTTAAATCCGCACGGAGAAGATAGTATTAACTTATCAACCTTATCAGGATATTTTAGAGCAAACAAAAGTACATGTCCTCCACCCCAAGAACTTCCAACGAATGATGCTTTACTAATTTCAAAATGCTTCATTACATCATTTATAAAATCTGCAAAATCATCAACAGTATACTTGATTTTAGGCTTATCTGTGAAACCACAACCCAACATATCAAACGCAATGACCTTATAATACTTTGAAAAGAAATCTATATTTTCTCTCCAATCATATAAATTCATTTGACTTCCATGAATTAATAATAGTGGTTCACCTTCTCCTTTAATCATAACATGAGTATTTACACCATTAATTTTCATAAAATTATTATCATTAACCCAATTCAACCTTGTTTTTTTTGCTACTTTCTTTTGAACTATGTAATTGGCAAATCCTAAAGATAAAATAGACAAGCCAATGCGTGATGCTTTTAATAGTATATTTTTTTTACTATGCATAAGTCCTCCACAACAATATTTTTACCATTCCTTAGAATTAGCAAATTAGAATTAGTAAACTGGTTATATTATTTAACAACTTCATTTTTGAAGGTTTGTCATATATGTTTTAATTTCTTTTGCAATTTTTTCATATTCAATATCGTGCACATAGTGGGAACAATTAAGCTCAACTAGAGTTCCACTTTTACAGGATTGTATATAGTTTTTCTGAAATCCTCGCCATGTTATCTCATCCCAACCTGTATTTTGACCATTCGATAAAAACATTAGAATAGGAACAGTCGGAGCACCATCCGCCATTACTTTTTTAGCACTTGATTTAATTTCCTCGATCTCAATAAGCATTGTTTCTGTAGCTGTCCGACGATAAAATATAGTCCTATAAAGCTCCTTTTCCTCTTCAGATAATGTGCCATATTTGATAGCATCACTTTCTGAAAAACTAGGAAACCATCTGATTATACCAGTATTTGCAGCAGCTGAAGCAAATCGCACCGGGAGCATACTTATATTATAGTTTTCATATGCCTGCGGAACTGCCATATCAAGACCAACAATTGCTGTCACCTCTTCCGGATAAATTTGAGCCCAATAAAGTGCTTCAATTCCCGACATAGAATGGGGGCAAAGAACATAAGGTCCCTCAATTCCTGAAAGTTTTAGAGCCTGCCGTGTTTCCGACAAAACGGTATCAATATCCCTGTCAACGTCGACAACTTCACTAAACCCATAACCTGCTTTTTCAATCACTACAACACGGTATGAATCACTTAATAAAGAATATAGCGATTTAAAATCCAGCACAGGCGAACAAGTCCCTCCACCAGACATAAATACCAGCGTTTTGTCACCTTTTCCCTCACAATATACATTCATTAAATGTCCATTTACTTCAACCATCTCACCAATTGAGTTATTAAATAATTCATCCTCTTTTCCAAGCTGTATTTTATGATTTATATAGCTTATCAGAACAAATAATATGAACAGTATTATCAGTATAAGCAACACAATCCCTATTTTTTTGAGCACCTTTTTCATCAAGACCTCCATAGTATATTTTATCATTTTTTGTTATAAATATGTCCAGCCCCATATTTGGCACAAAACTCCATTAAAATACTAGCATGGACTCGGTCCGCCTTTTCTAATTATACTAGTTCTTTCACACTTCTGCTATATTATAATTTCTTCACCTTGTACTAAACACTTTTCGCCAAAAATTCATATACCAACTATATATGTCAAATAAACCTCCAAGTACTCCCCCGCCTATTCCTGCTCTTTCAACCATTGCAAAAGGCCCATGATGGAAATCAGAAGTTGCAAATGCCTTTGCACGCACATACGTAGTTTCTTGTATTTTTAGAGCAGCTTCTAAAACAATTGAATAGTTAATACCTCTTGCTAGTACAAACCATTCCTTCATAAATCTATACTTCTGTACTATTTCTTTAATAACATCTGATTGGGTAAATATATTCGTCATAATATCAGGTGTCTGTATAAGTTCATTCAATAACTCATCATTTTGCGCCCACTTTGCAATAAAGTTTATCAAAAGAAATACTGTGGAAGTAAACGTCTTTGTTGCTGCTACACTTTTTTCAACACCAGCATCACAGAAAAGATGATATTTTGATGCCTCTGCGAGTGGTGAATCGGTAAAGTAGGTCACACTCATAGTGTTCTAAAATTTCTTCCCACATCTTTACCATAAATATCACCTCGTAATTTTTGCTGTTAATTTAACCTATTGCCCTAGTTAAATACACAAAGAAGCTTAAAATCGAGGTTATATTAAGACTATCTAGAAATTATACAAGAAAATAAATAATAGATGGTTGACATAACCAAAATACGGTTATATAATTAATTTAATTAATAAATGTTCTTAAATAATGTTTCTTGAATTTAAAATACATATTGTATAGTGAGATAAATTATGAAATCTTATATAGCTTCAAATTTAAGAGATATGAATCGAAAAACAGTATTTGATTTAATAGCTAATGTTGGTGAAATTTCACGTTCCGAAATAACGCAGCTGACAGGCATAAGTGCTCCTACAGTTCTTAAAATTACAAACTATCTATGTGATAAAGGCTTCATAATTAATGTAGGAGAAGGTCAGTCTGCTCTTGGCAGGAAACCCCAGATGTTAAAGTTCAATCCAAATTTCGCATACTCTATTGGTGTTGAGTATGAAGGTGATTATCTCAAAATGGGAATAGTTAATGTTCGCAGTGAAATTATTCTCAAAAAAACAATCCATGTTAGAAATGACTTTGAATATGTGTTAACACATGTATTAATAGAGAACGTAGTAAATCTGATAACTGAGTCTGGAATACCAATTAACAAAATTCATGGAATAGGTCTTGGTCTTCCAGGCGCCGTAGACTTAGATAATAATGAGATAAGATTAGGACCACTAGTTGGAGTTAATAATACTTATTCTTTACAAAATATAACGAATAAAATTGAGCAAGCCTTAAGAATTTCGACTTTTTTTTGCAATGATGTTAATGCTGCCGCTATTGGAGAGTATATAACTAGAAATCTTAAAAAAGAAGACTTAGTTTACATTTCATTGGGTACCGGTCTTGGAAGTGGAATTATCCTTGACGGGAAATTACGCTTTGGTAACCATTTTACAGCTGGAGAAATCGGCTCCCTTGTTTACGATGATAATTTTAAATCTTCTGAAGGATTATCTGGTTCTTTGGAATCATTAATAAATCTACATGCATTATTATCTAAGTTTGGGGATTTTGAAAATAGAGTTAAAAGCAAGTGTGATGTTAATGAGATTATTGATTATATTGCTCCTCATCTCGGGAGAACTATATTTAATATAATTAGCATAGTTGATGTTAATCAAGTAGTCCTAGGTGGTATTATTGTTGATATGCTGGGAAAAGAATTATTAGTGTCAGTTTCTGATCAATTTAAAAAATTATCTGCTTTAGATGTAAATATTGATTTACGTAAGTGTGATGAACCCGGTATTATTGGTACAACACATCTTATAACAAGTAAGTATATTAAGGACATTTTCTTGTCATAAAATTAAGCTTCTCAAGTAAATAAAAATATTTTAGGTTATATAGTTTTTATTAAAAATTATGCTTTATTCTCATTTTTATATTTATTAATAAACTTTATTAATAAATGTTTAATTTGTCTGCATATCTTTTAAGGTTCACATCTTAAAGGTTACAGAAATATATAATAAGAGGAGAGATTTAAATGAAGATTGGTAAAAAACTTTGTCGAACTATCGCAGCTGCTCTAACTCTCGCAATATCAGTATCAATTGCAACACCTATGGATGCTTCTGCTACTAACCTGAACTCCAATAACAGAGGAGCAGAAAAATTGTGGATGGCTATCAAACAAATAACAGGTGTATCGACAATAATGGATACTGGTGCACATCCTGATGATGAGCGTAACTCCTTATTGGCTTACTGCTTACTCGAAAAGGGCGCTGAAACTGTTGCACTTATCACTACTTACGGTGCAGGTGGACAGAACGCAATAGGTAGTGAAGCAGGCTTTGCTTACAGTGCTGTTCGTGCTAGAGAGCTTCAAGAAGCAATGGACTTGATTGGCGGAGAACTAGAGATGATCTGTG
>JAEZOA010000082.1 GCA_023441625.1 Bacillota bacterium | reverse complement strand
CTGTTTATAATACCGATTTGAAAATAGATGTAAATATTCCTGAGACATATACTACGAAGTATGGTGAATACAAATTACCTGTTTCAACTAATGGACAATATTTAAGGCTAATTATAAGTAATGACGTAATACTAAATACCATGAAGGACATGGGGTATGAGCGAGGGAAAGATATTACAATTTCAGAGTTAAAAGGGAAAATAGCTTTAGGAGATATTGATGCAAGAAACTTAACTCAAAATGTATTCGATGTAAAAGTATCTGAAAAAAGTCCTGAGGAGTCATTAAAATTTGCTAAAGTGCTATATAAAAACTATATAGAATATGTGGATATGTTGACTAAAGAAAAAGCTGTAAGTTATTACTACGATAATTTTAGTGCTGGTTTGGAAGGTCAGGAACTTATTTTAGTTAGTACAAAAGAAATTCTTAAGAAAAATGAAGAAATACTAACGCAAACACCTGAGACAATTAATCAGAATGAGTTAACTAGTACTAATGCTAATGTGGTTATTGAAAATATTATTAATCCTGCATATACCAAACTACAGGAGGGTATAGTAGCAAATAAGCAGTTGATAATTATGACAGAAGATAATATAAGAGCTTATAAAGAATACTTAAAAGAGCTTGATATAGAAAAGAAGGCGATAGAAAAATACTATGAAACAGGGATATATGACGTTCAGAAGTCAAGTATCATGAATGTTGCTAAAACGAACATACGCTTATTGTCAGAACCAATAGCTCCGATTAATAAAACAAGTCCAAGCAACGCCCTTAATGCTATTGTTGGTCTAGTTATAGGTGGTATACTTGCAGTTGGAATAGTCCTGGTTAAGGAGTATTTGTTTAAGAAGGCATAGATTTAGTTTTTATACTAAAATAGTTACTTTTATAAAAGGTTTGGGCACATCGCTCAAACCTTTTTAAAATACTTCACGTAAATGTGTTTTATTGCTATAATATATTAAGTGGTTAGAAGTTTATTATAATGGAGATGTTTTACATATGAAATATAAAATAAAGGCTTTTTTTTTAATAGTATTTGATTTAATTCTTATAAACGCAGCACTTATATTAGCTTATTTTTTAAGGCTTGAGGACATTTTTACCAATCCACAACATATGCGTTTTGTAGTGGTTATTCCACGACTGATTATTATAGCCTCAATCGTTAAAATTACTACATTTATAGCCTTCAAATTATACAGTAGTCTATGGAAGTATGCGGGTATATATGAGCTTTCAAAGGTTATTTTGGCTTCGTTAGTTAGTAATATCTTCATGATGGGATATGTATTTCTTACACAAACTCCTATACCTAGAAGTATATTTATAATTACTTTTTTCATAGATTGTTTCTTTATTAGTGCGATAAGATTTGGATATCGTCTATTTAGACGTTTCCTGAGAGGTGATATTCTACTTATCAAGAATACAAAAAAGGTAATGCTTATTGGTGCGGGAGATGCAGGAGCTGCACTAATTAATGAATATAATATGCATCCTGAGCTCAAGTGTACACCAGTTGCGATAATTGATGATAGTCGTGGAAAGCAGAACAAAAAACTCAGCGGAGTCCCTATTTTGGGTACAAGAGAAGACATAGTTAAAATTGCAGAGGAAAAGCTAATAGATGAAATTATTATTACCATTCCATCAGCATCACCAAAGACCATCAATGAGATATATACTATTTGTTCAAATACAAAATGTAAGGTCAAAATTCTACCATCATTATCACAACTTATTGATGAAACTGTTTCGGTGCAAAAGCTTCGTGATGTTAATATTGAGGACTTGCTTGGAAGAGATTCTATTAAGCTGGATAATAATGAGATTGGTAATCTTATCAATGATCATGTTGTAATGGTCACCGGAGGTGGCGGTTCCATTGGCTCCGAGCTTTGCAGACAGATAGCAAAATTTTCACCAAAGCGTTTAATAATTTTGGATAACTATGAAAATAACGCTTATGACATTCAAAATGAGCTTTTAGTCAATTATTCCCACTTGAAACTAAATACAATTATAGCCAGTGTTAGAGAAAAGGGCAGGCTTGAAAATATTTTTAGAACCTATAGACCCGATATTGTTTTTCACGCAGCGGCCCACAAGCATGTTCCTCTTATGGAGGCAAATCCTACAGAGGCTATTAAGAATAATATTTTTGGCACCTTAAATGTTGCTGAATGCGCAGATAAATATGGTGCAAAGCGATTTGTTATGATTTCCACTGACAAGGCAGTAAACCCAACGAATATAATGGGGGCTACCAAGAGAGTTGCCGAGATGATTATACAGGCCTTTTCAAAGCAGAGTAAGACTGAGTTTGTGGCTGTTAGGTTTGGAAATGTGCTTGGCAGCAATGGAAGTGTTATTCCGCTGTTTAAAAAGCAGATTGAACAGGGAGGGCCTGTTACAGTTACTGACCCTGAAATTATTAGGTACTTTATGACAATACCTGAGGCAGTACAGCTTGTTCTTCAAGCTGGTGCAATGGCCGAGGGAGGAGAAATTTTTGTGCTCGATATGGGAGAGCCTGTAAAAATATATGACCTAGCTAGAAACCTGATTAAGTTATCTGGTTTTGAGCCTGATGTTGATATAAAGATAGAGTTTACTGGCCTGAGGCCTGGAGAAAAGCTGTATGAAGAACTGCTGCTTGCAGAGGAAGGCATACAGGCTACCAAGAACGACAAGATTTTTGTGGCACAGCCGTTACATACTGATATGGCTCTTCTCAGACGTGAGATTGAATGTTTGAAGGATATTGTTCTAACAAATGCAGATAAAGCACGTGATTATATGAAGGTTATAGTGCCGAACTATAAGCAGAGTTCTTAGATTAATAATGTAAACTTTTATTTTAGAAATCATTCTATTTTTCGCAACCTTTTCGGATTTATTACGTCTAAATTACGGAATGCTTTTGTTATTACCAAAATATTAATTTTCCATTACAACGATTTAATGATATAATTCTAAATGTATTTTAAATGTGTTTTGGTTTAAAATTTATTTTTAGGGGTGTTATCGTGAGTAAAAAAATATTAATTGTAGAAGATGAGAAAAATATTGCTGATATTTTGATGTTTAATTTAAAAAAAGAGGGCTATGAAACCATAGAGGCTTATGATGGTGAAGAGGCGGTTAATCTAGCGCTATCACAAAATCCGGATCTTATTCTATTAGATATAATGCTGCCAAAGATGGATGGCTTTACAGTGTGTAGAAAGCTTAGACAATCCATTTCTACACCTATTCTGATGCTTACAGCCAAAGAGGAAGAGGTTGACAAGGTATTAGGACTTGAGTTGGGTGCAGATGATTACATTACAAAGCCTTTTAGTCCACGAGAGTTAATTGCTCGTGTTAAGGCCAACCTTAGAAGGGTTACACCTGGAGAGCAGATGAATACAGAAAAGGCTCATACAAATAAATATGGTGATCTAACAATAGATATAGATAGATATGAGGTAAGAAGAGGAGATAATATAATAGAGCTTACTCTTCGTGAATTTGAGCTTGTTAAATTCTTAGCCACGCAGCAGGGAACCATTTTCTCTAGAGAGTCATTACTCGAAAAGGTATGGGGCTACGAATACTATGGTGATGTTAGAACAGTTGATGTTACAGTCAGAAGAGTCCGTGAAAAGCTTGAGCTTGATCCTGCAAATCCTCAGTATATCATTACAAAGCGTGGAGTAGGATACTTTTTTAATAGCTAACACAAATTAGAGTTCTATTATTTTCGATTATGTTGATAATAGAACTTTTGACATGTTTATAAATAGGGTTCTGGACAATAAAGAGGAGTTAATATGAGGTTGGGGAAGGGTTTTTTAAAGCTGCTAAGAAGCTTGCAATGGAAGCTGGTATATATATTTATTTCCATGTGTATCATTTTGGTTTGCGTTGTATATATTGCTATAAATTCAGGGCTTCAAACTATATATTATAATAACTTTAAAGAGAATATTGACAATGGCTATGAAAGTTGGAAGGATTCTTGGGGTATCACAGATGCAAATAAAGACCTTTTGACAAATGAGAAGCTTGTGAATTATTTCGCAGTTAAGGGCGATGATAGAACTTTTTTTGGAGTAAATTCTAATTTGCTCAACTTGACTATAATTGATGTATCCAAGAGAAATATGCCATTTCCGAAAGCTATTATATATTCTTCTAATGAGAATATACACTCAGATAATTCGATGGAGTTTGGGAATGGGCTTATTGGTAATTCTGAAAATCTAAGGACGATTTGGGCTGGTGGAGAATCAGAACAAAATAATAATCTTGTAGAAAATCAATATTTTGAATATATCTTAAAGCCAAATGATAATTATGTGTTGTATTTTACTTATCAAAAAGAAGCTTGGGAGGATATTATACAAAGATTTAACTCTCTTATTTTCTACAGTGCATTTATTGCAGTAATTCTGTCACTGCTCTTAGGATATCTATTATCTAAAACTATTACATCCCCTATTATAAGTGTTATGCAAAAGGCTGAGAAGGTGGCACAGGGAGAATTTGACCAACAGCTGGCTGTTAAGTCAGAGGATGAGATAGGAAACCTCACAAAGACCTTTAACTATATGGCGCAGGAGCTCAAAAATACTCTTTCAGAGATTTCGAGTGAAAAAAATAAGGTTACCACAATTTTAAACTATATGGCGGACGGAGTAATGGCATTTGATTTAAAAGGTGTTGTTATACACGCAAATCCTGCAGCAAAGAAATTATTAGGTGACAACATTGGGAACAAGCCCTTTGAGGAATTTTCTAAAAGAGTTGGCTTGGATGTAAAAATTGAGAATATAGTATATTTTGAGGAAGCATCGGTAAGAGAATCGGACACAATTATAAATGATATGTATGTGAAGGTGTATTTTGCAGTGTTTACTGACACAAATAAAAAGCCTGAGGGTATTATTGTTGTTTTACATGATGTAACTGAGGAGCAAAAGCTAGACTGCATGAGACGTGAATTTGTGGCAAATGTTTCTCATGAGCTGCGTACACCTATAACCTCAATAAAAAGCTATACTGAAACCTTGCTCGATGGAGCTTTAGAGGACTCTGAGACTACTAATCGTTTTTTAAATGTAATTAATTCAGAAGCGGATAGAATGACTAGACTAATTAAAGACTTGCTGCAATTGTCTAGGATGGATAATCAGCAAATGAGCTGGAGGTTTGAAGAGGTATCACTTAAGGAAATCGTTAAAAATATTGTGAGTAGGATGCAGCTTGAAGCTGGACAAAAGAACCAAAAGCTGGAGAGCTTTGTTATAGGTGATATTCCAAAAATAAATGCTGACAAAGACAGGCTTGAGCAGGTAATAGTTAACCTAATTAGCAATGCACTCAAGTATACACCTGATAACGGACAAATAACGGTTTATGTTGGCAAACTGATTAATGATATATATGTAAAGGTAACAGATACTGGTATTGGAATACCAGATGAAGCCTTAACAAGAGTATTTGAGAGGTTTTACAGGGTTGACAAGGCGAGGTCTAGGGACCTTGGAGGAACAGGCCTGGGTCTCTCTATTGCAAAGGAAATTGTTGAGGCACATGGTGGAATAATTACTATCTCAAGTGAGGTTGGAAAGGGTACAGAGGTCACAGTAAGAGTACCAATTAACTTGTAAATTTATTTTAAGTTTGATGTAATGGATTTGTAATAGAAAATATATTATACTTATAATAGAGTACTGGAATAAGGTACTAAAGTCTCAAACTGAGGTGGTATCATGAAGTCTAAATTACTTATATTTATTATAATTTTTACGGTTTTGTTATCTTTATTTGGTACACCAGCACTTGCTTCTACGAAGGTTGTTGATATATCTAGGCCTGAGGGGAATGAGATCGTTACTAAAGACGTTTTTTCTCTATGTGGTAGTAGTATAAATGATGAAGCTACGATAGAGTTATTTTATAAGGACAGAGAGACAGGCAAGTATACTACGCTTTTGACAACGGAGGGAGAGGCATCCTTTACTGTTGGGAAGCTTTTTGGAAAAGATTTTGTTTTGAAGTACAAGGGCGAAAATCAGATTAAACTCAAAGCCTATACAAGTGCTACAAAAAGTGACCCTCAAATAGAAGAATACACTATTACTCTTGCTGAAGAAAAGAAAGATGACAATTGGTTAGGAAAAGTGTGGAACTGGTTTACTGGCAAAGACACTGAGAAAAAATAATGATGAAAACCAAACCTAGAAGTTTAGCATATTTTTATGAAAAATTTAAGGCAATTCTGTTAATTCTATTAATTGTTCTTTGTATTGTACAGGTAGGAATTCTGTGGAGTAGTCAATCCGGCAGTTTTCCTATTTCTTTATTTTCAAATTCTAAGAGTCCATCTCCTGTTTCAATTGAGGATTCAAAAAGTGAATATTTATTACCTTATAGGGTAGTGCTTTCTTCAGGCTTTAATCAGAATCATTATCTCATAGCTAATGGCTCGGAGGATTATAATATGCTATGGGAAGGTGCAAAGCAGTTTATTGACCAGGCATTAAGGACAAAACCTAAGAATACACAGATATTTTCAGAAAATGATTGGGGTACTATAGTTGCAAGTAATCCCTATACCTTTGAATTCAAAACACAAATTCCAGTTGATATTATTAAATGGGTTTTAAATATATCAGAACCCAAGAAAACTATTGGTGAGGGGATAGCAGGAATATACAAAGTTGTAATATGCCCTGATGACCCTAATAATAATTATTCTGATATATTATATATTAGGGATAACAAAAATATTTATACATATGACCTAAAAGATTCTAAGATTAACGCATTAAATGCTGATGTATTTAATGCTATTTATACAAAACAGGAGTCAGATGTTAATTCAAAAAATTATCAGATGGCTATTGAGATGTTCAAAAAGTTTGAAATAAGTAAAGACTTATTAGGTATATTTGGAGACAAGAGACAAGAGAGCTATGCTGATATTACCTACAAACCTATTGAGGGACTAGCAAAAGAGGAATATGACGATAAGGACTTAAATAACATAGAAAAGGAATTATTTGGAAATAATGGCGGTGTTTATGATTTTGATATAGATGTTAACGGTTCAGTAGTTTTTAAAAAATCAGATGGTGTATACAGATTATATAAAAATTCTATTTTAGAGTATAGATATAGATATACTGGAAATCAAGCAGTTACAGAGAATCTAAATGTGTTATCTGCATATAAAAAAGCAATTGCCTTAATTTTAGAGCATAGAAGTCAAAACGACATTATGTCTAATGTATCTGTTTACCTAAATTCTATCGAAGAAGGGCAAGGTTCAGGTTCATATGTATTTAACTTTGACTATAGCATTTCTTTAGGAGAGAATAAGGGTGAATTGCCTGTTTTGCTAAAAAACTATCAAATTCCTAATAGTAATAGCGATGAACAGCTAGATAATTGCATTTCAATTGAGGCTTCCTCAAAAAATGTAAATTACTTTAGGTGGTTATCACTAAAGTTTAAAGTTGACAAAAGTCCTAAAAACTATGTTTGGAGTTTTGGAAATGTGTACAGCGAAATGAGTACCTTTTATCCTGAATTAAAAAGAGAAATCTCGGCAAAGGATTTTGGAATATATTATATACTAGATAATAAAAAAAGCTATGATATTCCAGTAGCACCGAGTTTCGTGCTTTTTACTAAGGATCACATATATGATATTCTTATGAAAGGATCATAACAAATTTTTGTTTTGTTGGGTGATAGGTATATGGACTGGAAAAGAGCGAAAACAATACTAATTTTAGCGTTTTTTATGTTGAATATAGTTCTGGCTGTTACCTTATACAATAATCTCAAAGGGGAGGAGATTTCTCAGCAGACCATAACTAATACTGTTACAATTTTAGCACAAAACGATGTAAAAATTGAGTGCCCCATACCAAAGTATACAGGGAGTGACTATATTCTAAAGTATGAGGAAAAAAGTCTTGAATCTAAAACACTGATATGTGACGTGCTGCTTGGAGAGGGCTATACAAAAGCAGATAATTTTGTATATAAAAATGGTTCTAAGAGCCTAGTTTTTAGGGGAGATTCTGGCTTCGACTTCTATGATTCGGGCGTTAATAATTTTCTAACCTCCAGCAGGGAGGAGGATATTGTTAAATACATAAATACCATATCTGAGGAGTTAGGCATACCTTTGGAGGAATTCAAACAAGATGATTATTATCCTGATATTAAGGCTGGTAATGAGACTAGATTAGTATATAAGGGTCAATACAAGGGCTATACGGTATTTGACAATTATATAGATGTTGAGTCTAGTAAAAATAGTATAAAAAGCATAAAGTATCACTATAATAGACCAATTAGCGTGACAGCCAAGGAGGATATCGAGGTTATCCCTGTATATAAGATTTTAATAACCGAAGTAATTAATTATCCTGGAATAATGATTAAAAACATTGATAAGGGATTTAAAGGGTATAATAATGATGACTTGGGAACAAAAACCTTATATGAGTCTGAGGGTCTATGCTGGAGAATTAAAACTGAAACTGGTGAAGAATATTATTTTAATGCACGAAATGGTGTAGCTATGGAGTAAAATGGTAATCGAATTTATGTATTATTGAATTTTAGTAGTAGAATAATTTAGAACTAAATGGTATAATGTTACGGACATGTAGTACAACATTTTAAAGATTTCTAAAGGCTGGTGTAAAAGGGTTGGATAAGTTTGTTATTAATGGACCTTGTTGCTTGAATGGAGAAGTTATCATTAGTGGAGCAAAAAATGCCGCAGTTGCAGTTTTGCCTGCTGCACTTATTATAAATGGTATTAGTAAAATTGAAAATGTTCCTGATATTATGGATGTCAAGGTATTATTAGACATACTATGCAAGTTGGGTGCAAAAGTAACAAAGGAAGATGACAATACTATTATTTGTGATACTCGAGAAATAAATTGCTGGAAAGCTCCTTATGAGCTTGTGAAAAGCATGAGGGCTTCATACTATTTATTAGGGGCACTTATAGCTAGATTTGGAAAAGCAGAGGTTTCACTGCCAGGAGGATGTGACTTTGGGTTTAGACCTATTGATCAGCACATCAAAGGCTTTGAGGCTATGGGTGCCATTGTGGAGATAGAGCACGGCATAGTCAAGATTGATGCCTCCAACCTCAGGGGTGCTCAGATTTATTTGGATGTAGTAAGTGTAGGGGCCACAATCAATTTGATGCTTGCAGCTGTGAAAGCTAATGGACAAACTGTAATTGAAAATGCTGCAAAAGAGCCTCATGTTGTTGATGTAGCCAACTTCTTAAATGCAATGGGTGCCAATATCAGGGGTGCTGGAACTGATGTTATAAAGATAAAGGGTGTTGACCACTTAAAGGGTGGGGGTACACATTCAATTATTCCAGACATGATTGAAGCTGGAACTTTTATGATTGCAGCAGCAGCTACTAAGGGAGATGTTATAGTCAAGAATGTGATTCCAAAACATATGGAATCCCTTACTGCCAAGCTGATAGAAATGGGAGTTAACGTAATTGAAGATGAGGATTTTATAAGAATTAAAGGTGGTAATAAAGTTAAAAATGTTAATATAATGACATTGCCTTATCCTGGATTTCCTACTGACTTACAGCCTCAGATAACTGTGCTGCTTAATATGGCAGAAGGTGTCAGTACTATTACAGAGGGTGTTTGGGATTCTAGATTTCAGTATACCGATGAGCTGAAGCGTCTAGGTGCAAAGGTGAAGGTTGAAGGCAGAATTGCTGTCGTTGACGGGGCGACAAATTTGTCTGGAGCACCAGTTAAGGCAACAGACCTTAGAGCAGGTGCGGCAATGGTAATGGCAGGACTGGTTGCAAAAGGACGTACAGAAGTTTCAAATATAAAGTATATAGATAGAGGTTATGAGAATTTTGTTCACAAGTTGAATTTACTTGGAGCTGACATTAGCCGAGTTTCAATAGAAGAATAGAAACAGATGGAGTTTATATTTAATGGTTAAATTTTGCAGTTTGTTTAGTGGAAGTAGTGGTAATGCTTTGTTTATTGGTACTGAGAAAACCAAACTTTTGATAGATGCAGGTTTAAGTGGCAAGAGAATACTTGAGGCGCTTTGTTCCATTGGAGAAAATCCAGCGGAATTGAGCGCTATATTAGTTACCCATGAACATGTAGATCATGTAAGGGGTGCAGGTATAGTGTCTAGAAAGCAAGACATCCCTATATATGCAAATGAATCCACATGGGGTGCTATGGAAGGTGGATTAGGAGCAGTAAAGCTAGAGAATCGAGTTGCCTTCAGTACTGGACAGGAATTTGAAATTGGCGATATTTGTGTAAAGCCTTTTGCAATCCCTCATGACGCGGCTGAACCAGTAGGCTATAATTTCTTTGTACAGGGGAAGAGGATAACCACTGCTACAGATATTGGACATATTAATGATGAATTGCTTTCACATATTGAGGGGAGTGATCTGCTTCTTCTCGAATCAAACCACGATATTGAGATGCTAAAGGTAGGCCCTTATCCTTGGACATTAAAAAAGAGAATAATGGGTGATCATGGCCACTTGTCAAATGAAATCTGCGCAGAGGTAATTGCACATCTTGCAGAAAAGGGCGGCAAACGCTTTATCCTTGGACACTTGAGCAATGAAAACAACTTTCCAGAGCTTGCATATCAGACAACCTATAATGCACTAACGCAGAAGAAGCTTGCCGTAGGCTGTGATATATCCTTAGAGGTTGCACAGCGCGATAGAGTAGGGCGTATGAATATACTTTAAAAGCAGAAGTATAAAAAGGATTTTATATGAAAATAACTATTGCTGCAGTTGGTAAGTTAAAGGAACGTTATCTAAAAGACGGAATATCTGAGTACGTAAAGAGGCTCTCTCGTTTCGCTGAGCTTGAACTAATTGAAGTAGAAGATGAACATGCACCAGAATCTTTAAGTCCCGCACAAGAGTTGCAGGTTAAGCAAAGAGAGGCAGAGCGACTGCTAAAGAGAGTAAAGGAAGGATCTTATATCGTTTTGTTGGATTTAGCCGGTGAGCAGCTTGATTCTCAAAGGTTCGCAACAAAATTAGAGAATATAATGCTTTCAGGTAATTCACATATTACCTTTATAATTGGTGGCTCATTAGGCTTGGAGCAGAGCTTGATAACTGCCGCAAACTTTAGGATTTGCCTTTCCAAAATGACTTTTCCTCATCAACTTGCTAGACTTATTCTGTTAGAGCAAGTATATCGGGCTTTTAAAATTATGAAAAATGAGACCTATCACAAATGAGCGTGAAGGTGAAAAATAACGAAACAAAAGAACCGTCCCTGTGTCCCTCGTCCCTCCCTATGTCCCTGTCTCCAAATACTTTTTGCCAAATAGAAGGTCATATTGTATTAAACGATAGTCCTTGATTAATTCGTCGCTTGTGGCACCAATCTTATCAATATTCTTTTGATGCATGATAGGGTATTTTTCCTCTAGGAGAGGCTGTATATTAAAGTAATTTGGGTATTCTACACCAGCGTCCTTTAGTATTTCATAGCTGAGATGGGATGGTGAAATAATGCTTGAAAAAGAGCGCGTTTCCTTATAGTTTGACCAGGTTACAAGAGGTGTCGTATAATATTTTAGTTCGCCTAGCCCTTGCTCTTGTTCTAGTGTTTTCTTGGTACCAAGTTTGTCATACATTTTATAATAATCATCTAGCGAGCCTAGTCTTGGAGCATGATCCCCAAAGAAATATAGTAATGTAGGTTTATCACTTTTGCTCAAAGCATCTATTAACTTTCCGAGGGATTGATCAGCATCATAAATACCCTGAGCAAAGCCGTTTACAATATTTAGCTGTGTTGAATCAAGCTTATCTGACTTTGCTGTTACATCAAAGGTGTCATATTTATCATTAAAAGGATCGTGGTTTTCCATTGAAACAGCAAAAACAAATGATGGCTTATCAGAGGAGTTTATCGTATCAAGAACTTTATTTACCAAAGCGTCATCTGAGGTATGGGGACCTTTGGCTTCTGTTTCCAAATTAAAGCTAGATACATCTAAAAATGTATCAAAACCAAAGTAGTCATAAACCTTATCTCTATTATAAAACCATCCTGAATTAGGGTGGATTGCTGTAGTATTATAGCCATTGTCTTTTAAAACAGAGGCAATACTAGGGGTTTCAGTCCTCAAATATGCATTATAAACAATTATCCCAGGACTCATAAAGGACATAGTCATACCTGTAAGAACCTCAAATTCAGTATTAGCGGTGCCTCCACCAATTGCAGGAGGAGCTAGTTGACCCTTTTGGTATTTATGAACATTTTCTGCGATATCTTTACTAAATTCTATTCCCTTTAGCTTAGTGATATCCCAATAGCTTTCGCTCATAATAACGACAATATTCGGCATTTCAGTTGAACTGGTCTTAGAAGTTGAAGTAGCTTGTGCGCTTGGATTTTTATACTTTTCATCAATAGCAAGCATTTTTTCTTTACTATAATCTTCTGGCTTAGAGTTCAGATATTTATCTAAATCCTTCAGATAAAAATAGTTTTGAGCAAACATACCATTTGATTTAATTTCAGACTTTCCAATATACCATGACTTCTCTATTCCAATCTGAGAAGATAAAGGGTTGTGCTTCAAAACATTGGCGTTAAGGAGAAATAATATTATAGCAAAGGGAAGTAAAATTAATGATGGTCTTGGCTTTAGGTAGTTGCCAACCTTACTCCTATAGAGGATAAGTAATATTACCCCAACTACAAATGCAACTATTACTGCCATTACAATTGGTATATTTAAGTACTCTTTTGAAATACCAAGTAAATTACGAACTAGATAAATGTCCCAAGGATAGAATGGCTCATTAAAATAAGTAAATTTTATGTAATTTGCTATCGTAAGAAATATGGTGAAGATTATTAAGAGAATGTTTGAAATTCCTTTACCAATTAATGAAATCAATACAAGATAAATTCCACTTAGAACTAATATATTAAAAACTATGTTGGGGTCTATAATATCCTTTAATGTAGACGTAATACTCAGCCTGATAGTATATTCACAAAAAAATGTAGCAATAGTGGTAAAGGCAAAAAATGATATAAAGTTATAAACAGGTTTAATGTAAGAAGTTAAGTCAAAAGCTTCTTTACCTTCTGTTGGTGGTAAAAATAACATATAAAATAGCAAGTTACATGCTGCAGCAAACCACATTAAAAATATGGCTAAAAAGGGTAAATACACAGCAGTCATCGTACCGAGTTTATCAAAATTCAGGAATAAAATACTCCCAAGTATTGAGTTTCCAAGAGCCTTGTACATAAATATTACAAGTAAAAAGGCAGAAAATAGAATATTAAAAAATCCAAATAGCCATACCTTTTTTGTTTTAATTATATTATTGGACTTAACACTTGAACCTAAAACAAAAATTGGATAAAAAACAATAATAAACAGAGGTATGCTGACTTTTGCGAAAGAAGCAGCATATACTGAAATGAATGCTATTAAAAAGCTTAGGGGCAGTAATGCCTTAAATTTCAGAAGCTTTGGAGTAACAATGCTCCAAAGAAGATACGAGAGCATAAGCATATTTACTAGGAGTATATTTTTATTATATGAAAGTACAAAAAATACTATATTTGCTAAAAGCAGTGCAATGAAGGGTAACTTTTTTAGCTTAAAGGGCAATTGTGGCATGTAAAAAACCACAAAAGAAGCACACAGAGCTAATGCAAGCTGTAAAAAGCCATTACCGTTATTAAAAAAATCTACTACACTAATTATTACGGCTAATATAACTATAATAAATTTAATACTTATTTTTCTCATATCTTTACCAACTTCCCAATAATATAATAGTATTCGCTATTTTTTTAGTAGCTATAATAAAATATAATATTTAGCATTTTTAAACATTAAGAATTTCATTTAATGTTGATTATACCAAAGTAGAAAAAAATATAAAAGGAATATGTAAATAAATTGATAATTGTAACAGAAATATAATAAATTTCAGGAAGGGCATACCCAGTGAAATGCAAAGGGTTAAGGTAGGCTATAGTCAATAATGAAATATAGTTAAAGATTAATTAAACAACGCAAGCCGGCAAGCCAACATTGCTTATGTTAAACAGAGTTATGAGGAACTTATACAAAGGCTCCTCATAACTAATAAGCTTATTTTATGCCAACTCCAGTGCAATTTCCATCATGTTTGTAAAGGAGGTCTGTCGCTCCTCGGATGTGGTCACTTCGTGTGATACAAGCGAATCTGATACGGTGAATATGCCAAGTGCATTAACCCCAGCACGTGCAGCATTCATATAAAGCGCCGCTGCCTCCATCTCTATTGCTAATACGCCCATCTTAGCCCATTTCTTCCAAGTGTCTGAATCATCATCATAGAATATATCAGAGGATAAAATGTTTCCGACTTTTGTCTCAATACCTATGCTATCAGCAATAGCTACAGCTTTCTTCATTAATGTCCATGATGCTGATGGTGCAAAAGTGCCTGGCAAATCATATTGCGAAGCATAATTTGAGTTTGTCGAAGCAGACATACCAATAATAATATCTCTAATTTTAATATTCTCCTGAATAGCACCACAGGAGCCAATTCTAATAAGGTTTTTAACGCCATAGAAATTTATCAGCTCATATGAATAAATACCGATTGAGGGCATTCCCATTCCAGAACCCATGATTGAAACTTTCTTTCCTTTATATAATCCTGTAAAGCCGAACATATTTCTAACTGCATTAAACTGAACTGGATTATCTAAATAAGTTTCTGCTATAAATTTTGCACGGAGAGGGTCTCCTGGCATTAAAACAGTTTCGGCAATAATACCTTGCTCGCTTACATTAATATGCGGTGTTGGAATCATCAGTTTTACCTCCAAAAAATTGATTTATAACTTTATATTATAAATTATACAAGTTTTCAATTAAAAAAACAGATAAATATTTACAATTTTACTTAACATCGTATAATTTAGCAGTGGTTAAATTTTTCGGAAATCACATTGACTTTTGTGGGATCGGAGTTTATAATAACAATACATGAGGGAGCTTAGCTCAGCTGGGAGAGCATCTGCCTTACAAGCAGAGGGTCATAGGTTCGAGCCCTATAGTTCCCACCATTAAAATAAAGCAACCAACTCGTTTGAGGAAGGTTGCTTTGTTTTTTGATACATGTTAATGCAATTATACAGATTGTTGCATGATAAAAAGTGTTTATGAGAAACAGTTATCTAATCTCATGTTATTACATGTAGGCAGTTGAGATGCGATACATCTTTTTAGGTGTCAAATTCATTTCCTGCAACATAATTGCAACAGTTACAGTTCAGATGTAGAATTATAAAAGCACTCCAAATAGAGTGCTTTTATAATGTCACTTCTTTAAGAGTTATTGGATTATTATTAAATGCATCCTTAATTCCACGGAAAACATTTTTATTATT
>JAEZOA010000139.1 GCA_023441625.1 Bacillota bacterium | reverse complement strand
ATAATGGTCTGCTATTATTAGAAAACCAAGAGTTAGCGGATATATGCCCGGAAGGCACTGTTATTAATGTTAATATGAATGATGATTATATATCCGTTTCAGGACGACAATTATCGTTTGCTCAAATTCCTAAAGATTTGATTAATATGATTGAGAAGGGTGGACTCACACCCTTTATGAGGGAATATAACGGAAAGAGCCACTCAACAGAAGAAAGGAGCGTGTAGAATGGGTTCTACAGTTATTGAGAAACTTCTTTCAAAAAATATTGGAAGAAAAAATGTTACTCCTGGAGAGTTGATTACAGTTAATGTTGATAAAGTAATGGTACATGATTTATTTGCTCCATTTGTTATAGATAAATTTAAAGATATGGGATTTCAAAAGGTTTGGGATTCAGATAAAATAGTTTTCGTATATGATCATTTAGTACCAACTAGTTTTATTGAAGATTCTAGACACCATAAGATAACTGATGCATTTGCTGCCCAACAAGGAATAAAAAATGTGCACAGGGCAGATGGGGTATGCCATCAACTTATGCCTGAATTAGGTTATGCACTTCCAGGCAGTGTAGTTTTTGGGACGGATTCTCATACTACAACTTATGGGGCTGTAGGCGCTTTTGCAACCGGAATAGGGTATACGGAAATGGCAGCAATTTTTGGAATAGGTAAACTTTGGGTAAAAGTCCCTCACACATTAAAGTTTAGTATAAATGGAAGACTAAATCCCGGGGTATACTCAAAAGATATAATATTAAGAATTATCGGGGACATAGGAGCTGATGGGGCAGCATACAAGGCTATGGAATTCAGCGGTCAGACCATAAAAGATCTTAGTATAGCATCTAGAATGACTATGTGTAATATGGCTATTGAAGCCGGTGCCAAAGTTGGTATTGTTGAACCGGACCAAAAGACCTTCGAATTTTGTAAAATGGGCAGCAAAGAATTTGAGTATTTAAGAAGCGACGATGACGCCAATTATGAGAAAGTTTATGAATATGATGCTTCGAAATTTAAACCTGTCGTTGCTTGCCCATCCAATGTAGATAAGATTTCTGATGTTGAGAGTGTCGAGGGAATGAAAATTGATCAAGCGTTCTTAGGATCGTGTACTAACGGAAGGTTAGAGGATTTAGAAGTTGCTGCAAAGATCCTTGAAGGGAAGAAAGTTGCACCGTACTTAAAATTTATAGTAACACCTGCAAGCAGAAGTATTTATACAGAAGCTGTTAAAGCAGGTTATATTAGTACACTAATAAATGCAGGTGCAATAATTAACCAACCAGCCTGTGGTCTGTGCTGTGGTAGAAGTGGTGGAATAGTTTCTGACGGAGAGCGTGTTATAGCTTCTAATAATAGAAATTTTCTTGGCCGTATGGGTGGCACAAAAGCTGAGATTTTTCTTTCTTCACCAGCTACAGTTGCAGCTTCAGCTATAGAAGGGAAAATTGCTGACCCAAGAAACTATATATAAATAGGTTGAAAATGTCCAGTTAATATAGGTTGCATTCCAGCTCCAAAGCATTGCTTGCGAGCTGGAAAACAACGGAAGCTGCTCATCAATTGTCCATACTTCTACAGGCATTCATTATCAAACCGATATTCGGCTTCTAAACATAGTACGGGATGCATTGGAAGAGATTATTGATGTGTTTCACGAGTCACATATAGGAAGGCGAAAAAAAACCAGAAAATACGGAAAATATGAATTTAAAGATTGTCTGACATCAAATGCTACTGAGAATTACCCAAAATGTTTTGGACGTTATCTGGTCGTCACACTGAAGGTCGAAATTTAACCAAATCAGGATTATCTGCATTTTTTCAAGTTAACACATCTGATTGAGCGGATCACCGTTGTGGTGCACCTCACACAGATACAAAGCTATTAAAGTAACAATAGCGTCGAAACTTCTGGATTCAGGTATGCGATTTTAGGGTGCTGGATGTGATATTTGCGCATAAGTACAAATTGTTCAGCAATCCGTACATATTACAAGGATAATGGAAGGAGTAATTAAAAAAATGATTGAACAGAGGATTAAACAAATAGTGAATGATAATGTTGGCATCCCAGAACATTTACAAGGTTATGGGATGGATTTGAAGTTAACTGACATTGGTATTAACTCTATTTCGTTTGTAAAAATAATGGTTGCTATTGAAACTGAATTCAACTTTGAAGTTGGTGACGAGGATTTGTATTACAGTAAATTCCCCAATATTGATGCTATAGTTTCTTATGTTAAAAACAAGATAAGTTAAAACTATTTTAAAATATATTAATTGGTAAATAGCTTTGTTGGCATAATATTATTATAGGAAACTAACAAACTTACAAATAGTTAGTTTTTACAATAATATTTACAGAATATGGGTTATACTCAGCTTGGGATGCATGTTGCATATACTGTTGTTTCATATAAAAGTGATTGAGAAAAATTATATTTAGTATTTCCATCATCAGCAATAATGTTAATACTATTACTGGTGATGCTTATACTAAAAGAATTCAAAGGAATACTAAGTCCTTTCCCTTCAGCTTTTATATAGCTCTCTTTCAAAGTCCAAATCATATAAAAATACTTTAAGCGCATTTCATCAGGCTGATTCAATAGAGTCTCATACTCACACATTGCTGCTATGTAAAAACCACGAATCATTCATCTTCTTGACGGAATACAATGATTTATTGGTCAGCATGGTATAATAGATTTGTGCTGTTTGAAAGGTAAAAATAACATCATAAGCATTTTTCGTTTACATTATGAGTAAGGGGAACATTGAAAGGAGTAAATATAAAATGAAACTAGATATTCAACTAATTGACAGCCTGGAACATAATTGTTTAAAAGGGTTAATAGCAAGTGTAGCTGAATGGAAGAAAAAGGAGTATGAGTTCGCGCATGCTGAAGCATGGGATTTTGTTGTAAATTATGAAATAAAAACAGGAGATATTATTGCAACTTTAGATATACCAAATACATTAAATGGCAAGTTACTTAAATCATATACTGGAATTAGTCGAAATCGCAGAGAATTTAATAAAAACAAAGAAGAATTTATGACAACAGTAAAAAGTGAATTAGCACAACAGCTACCAATTATTATTGAGCTCGATTATTTTTGGTGCCCTTGGAGTAAGGATGTTAGTAATATAACCCATAGGCCAAATCATGCTTCATTAGTGGTCGGTTTTGATGAGTTTGGTCTTAATTGTCTAGATTATAGCCCTAGATGTGACAAATGTACACTACCTTATGAGAATATAAGCAAAATTGATAAATATAGTACTATAAAGATTGATAACCCTACTTGTGATACTAACTACAATGATTTAATTATCAGAAGTATTAATGTAATAGAAAGTCATGATATTTTTAAGGCTATGAGGGAATTCGGTAATTATATTGAGGAATCATTTAATCCCATAAAATGTTTAGCGGATGTAGAGAATAATGCGTGGTTGCCTAACTTATGGCAGCTTAATTTAATAGCTGAAAGTAGATGTCTGTATTCTAAAACATTAAGAGCTATTAGTGGTAAAGAAAAGATGGTTTCCTTACATGCAATTGCTGAAAGATTAGAATCAACAAAGCCTATGTGGACAAATGTGAGTTTAATACTTACAAAAATATATTTAACCAACGATTTAAGTTTACGGAAAACGCTAGCTAAAAAAATATATGAAATAGCAGATTTTGAAGAAGATATATACTGTAGTTTGGTTTCAATTATTAAAGGATGTTTATAAAATATTAGCATTACTGTTCTTGAACAAATAGAATATTCGTTTTTTAAGGATATAAACTTTAGAGGTTTTTGCTCTAAGGGTTCTGTTGCAAGTAATGCAATGGAGTAAATTTTGTTGGAGAGTAAAAAGCACCTAAACTTATAAGAATATTATGCAATACCAAAAAGCTGGTCGATCAAATTCTTCTCTTCCAAAGAATTTGAGGTGCCAGCTTGCTTCTTATGAAGCATATGTAATGATTCGATACTTGAGATAATAGAACAAGCAGAGTTAAAATTTTTAAAACCAAGCATAGCTTTAGTAATTCGTTTAGTATGCCTATGATCCTGTTCAATAGTATTATTGAGATATTTGATTTTTCGATGTTCAACTTTACAAGAACGACAACCGTAATATTGCTCTTCTAATATCGCCATAGATTATCAAAAAACTCAAACACAATATATTGCATTTAGACAAACAATTACAAACGATATTTAGATAAAATTTTAAATTCTCTTAGTATAAAGTTATGTATATAGCTTGTGAAAACATGCTCTGTGCTATATATTGTGTTTTCACAGGCTGAACTGTAATCCAAAGATTATATATATTTAGAAAAAATACAAAAGTATTGACATATAATCTTGTTTTGTGTACTATACTCTATAGTAAATGGAAAAAAAACAATAAATTATATTATTATGAATAAAATGTTAATAATATGGTATAAGCTAGGAGTTGAATTAAATGGTTAGAACTAGTTTCGTTATTCCAGTG
>JAEZOA010000065.1 GCA_023441625.1 Bacillota bacterium | reverse complement strand
ATATAGGGAGTATTTTATGGAATTTAAAATTTACTTAGTTTTAAAACAATTGCTGAAAGAAAAAGCTTTAGCCAGGCAGCTCTTGCACTTGGATACGCACAATCTACCGTAACCTTTCAGATTAAACAATTAGAAATAGAATTAGGGGTGCCTCTTTTCGATAGAATTGGGAATCAAATCCGTCTTTCTGATTCCGGTCAAATTTTATTAGATTATACACTCAGAATATTGTCTTTATCAGAGGAAGCTAAGCATGCAATTACTAATAACTCTTCTCCTTCCGGAACACTTCGAATAGCCGGTATCAGTTCCCTATGTGCAAATATGCTACCACGCTTAATAAAAAAATATAATGAAACATATCCTAATGTCACTATCTCAGCAACAACGTTAACCAAATCAGAAGTATTTGAAAAGGTGAATAATGGCTCAGCAGATATTGGACTTTATATCGATTTTGAAATACCATCAAAAGACACTTATACCGCAGTGTATATAGAAAATCCATTATATTTTATCTGTTCTAAAAATAATATATTATGTATGAAAGAGTCTCTTTCTATCAATGAATTAGAAGGAATACCAATTATTGCTACAGAGCCTCATTGTAGCTACCGGAAAGTATTAACGAATTTATTTACGGAAAATAATATTATACCCTCCATCCTATTTGAATCTGAAAATACTGAGGTTATAAAGCGATTTGTTCAATCAGATATAGGAATTTCTTTATTACCTGAAATTGCTGTCAGGGAAGAATTAGCTGCTAATAATCTATGTAAGCTAAATATTACTAATATTATTCCAACTATATATATAAATGTTATTCACAGAAAAAACCAATGGATTACCCCAGCAATAAGAGAGTTTTTTCATTTATTTTAAATATTCAGTATATGAGTGTGGACGATATCCTTTCCTAAATACAAATTGACTTCCTAAATTAGGGAATGTATACTGAGATCAACCCAGTTTATGGTATGTCAACTTGTTTGCAAATTTATCATAAGCACAAAAGTGTATAATAGCATAAAATATAAGGAGTTTACTAATGAAAGAATTTAATTCAGATTATTGTAATGTTCAATATATCGGGCAGGATAAGGTAGTTTTACTAACCTGGAAAAAGTTTGCGTGTGGAGATGATTATAGAGAACCAACAACGTTTGCTTGGAAACTATTAGAGGAATACGCATGCAGTAAGTTTATTGTGGATGCCAGAAACGGATTTGAAGATAAAAAAGAAGACTTAGAGTGGGGATTTTCAGTATTATTACCCGGTATGGCAAAAACAACTTGCAAAATGATTTGTTTTATTATGAATGAGGTAAACGAGATTGAAGAGGAAATGGATAGGTGGACAAAGGAATTTGGAAAGTATTTTGCAGTTGTCAAAGCATCAAATTATGAAAGTGCATTTGAAAAAATGAGTAAATTTTTCATGGTAAATGTCCGTTACCACATACATAAAGGCAAGCGAAATGAATTTTATAATCAGGTAAAAGAACAAAATATTATTCAATTATCTAAGGAAGAGCCTGGTAACTATAAATATGACTATTATGTACCTCAAGATGCTGACGACGACCTCTGCATAATGGAACTTTGGATTAATGAGCAAGCGCAAAAATTACATGGACTTACTGAACAATACAAGAAGCTGACCATATTAAAACAAGAGTATGTTGAGTCGGTTGAACTACAAAAATACTGGATTACAGAAGCATGAGCTTGATTATAACATTTTACCAGTGTGGCTTCTTCCTGTATTTTTGTTTATAGTGATTGGTATAGATACCAATGAATATTTGAAAGCGCGTTACTATGAAAATTTATAGATTATTAGGAATTTTAAGTATTCTTACCAATACAGATAGGATAACAATCCAAGAATTAGCTGATAGATTTGAAGTGTCCAAACGTACAATTTTTCGTGATCTGGATACTCTAAACGAGTCAGGCGTTCCCATTGTTACATATTCAGGAATTGGTGGCGGTGTAGCTGTCATCGAGGGTTATAAACTGAAAAATAGTATTCTTTCTAAGAATGATATAAAAAATGTTTTTACTGCACTGAATGGTCTGATGAGTATTGATGAAAATACCGATTTAACAAATCTGATGGCAAAGTTAATTCCTGAAGATGCAAAAAAGGTATTTTCTGAAAGTGATTATGTGCTTGATTTGTCCTCATGGTTTAAAGACAGTATCATTCAAGAAAAGGTTTTGGATTTACATAAGGCAATTGAAAATAAAAACTGTATTCACTTAGAATATATCTCCAAGAAATCTCGATCAGTTAGAACTATTCACCCCCATAAACTCATTTTTAAGCAATCTTTCTGGTATTTATATGCTTATTGTGAGGATAATCAGGAATTTCGATTGTTTAAACTCAGCCGAATTGCAGATTATCAAATTCTAGATGCCAGCTTTAATTTTAAAGCAATTAATAATATAGATTTGGGAACAGATTTTGGTCTAGGATTATTTTCTTCCCAAGATCAAGCTTCATTATATGAAGTTATACTGGAATACAAGATTACAGATGAATTCTTTCTTACCGATAAGATTGATGCAAAATTCTTCCATAGAGGGAACAACGAAAAAGAGAAAGGGCAGATTATATTTTCAGTTTGTGATTTAGATTGGGCTACTAAATTAGTTTTCAGTCTGCAAGACAAAGTTAAAGTAATAGCACCAATAGCTTTAAAAGAAAAAGTAAAAGCACAAATAAGGAAAATAGATTTACTTTATAAAGATGACAGATAGTTGTCATCTTTTTTATTGTACAATTATGATGGAAATGAAGAACTAATCCACAGTATCTTAAACAGTATAATAAACAGTCCTTGGAGAGGGACGATAAACACTACTACTATATAATACAAGGACATGATAATATGAAAAAGGAAGTACTGGTATTTATTTTTGATGGATATGCTGATTGGGAAGGCGCACACATTTGCTCTGAACTCAACACCCCAGAAACGGATTATATAATCAAAACAATAAGTTTAGACAAGACTCCTAAAATTTCAATGGGTGGTTTTCGAATTATTCCTGATTACTCTATAAATGATTTTCCTAAAAAATTCGAGATACTCCTTCTAATCGGCGGATATACTTGGATAGAGCAGAAAAACAACGGTATTAAACCTGTGGTTGAGTATGCTGTTCAAAATAACATTCCAGTAGGTGCAATTTGTAGCGCTGTTAATTTTATGGCAGAGAACGGTTATCTGGATCATATCAGACATACGGGTAATACATTGGAATTCATGAAATCGCAAGCACCCCACTACAAGGGAGAATGCTACTTTTCCAAAGAACAAGCAGTTTGTGACTCTAATATCATAACTGCAAATGATACAGCTTCTTTAGAATTTGCAAGGGAGGTTATGTTGTATCTAAATGTAAAAACAGTTGAGGAAATTGACAAATGGTATAAATTTAATAAGTTAGGAATGTTTCATTAGTCCAATAGATTATATTTATATGAGCAAGCCTCCGATGAGCATATAAATGCTAACTGCTACTCTCCTATTTTTCAGTATTGATGAATGCAGGCTTGTTCTTTTTCTATTTTATACTTAGCCATTTCCCTGGAGGCTTGAAAATTCAGTGCTTTCAGGGATTTTAGCAGTGATAAATTGACCTCTTTATGCAAGGGTGTCACACCTACCTTATCAATATAAAATTGAATTGGAATTACTTTCTATAGAATAAATTATAATAGCATTTTGTAATATATATATTGCATTTTGCTATTTTATTTGCTATTATTATC
>JAEZOA010000182.1 GCA_023441625.1 Bacillota bacterium | reverse complement strand
GTTAACTTCTCTACTGGATACGTACATGAAAATATGTTAATTCTATTGAACCGCCGTGTACCGAACGGTACGCACGGTGGTGTGAGAGGTCGGGAAAATTTATTCAATTTTCCCTCCTACTCGATTAACATAAGCAATGTTGGCTTGTTAACTTGCGTTGTTTATTAGTGGTAATTATTTGAATGAACGAATAGACAACTGGAGAAATTGTGGTAAAATTGGATATATAAACAAGGCTGTATTAGTGATATAGGATGAAATTAACTTTTGGAGTTGTAAAGGAATAACTTTGATTAATTTTAGAGAATTAAAGAATATTTGTCAGGTGTTAAGAAGCTTAAGTCTAACTAAATTTTATTTAAGGAGAAAAATCACTTATGAAAAAACAAGCACTCAATCCTTATCTCCCATCATGGGAATATATTCCTGATGGTGAGCCTTATGTTTTTAATAATAGAGTCTATGTATATGGCTCACATGACCGCTTTAACGGACATGTGTTTTGCCTAAATGATTATGTATGCTGGTCGGCACCAGTAGAAGATCTGGGTGACTGGCATTATGAAGGTGTAATTTATAAAAAAACTGATGACCCGCTTAATCTTGATGGTAGCATGTGCCTTTATGCACCGGATGTTACTTTAGGACCAGATGGAAGATATTATCTTTACTATGTTCTTGACAAGGTTTCGGTTGTATCGGTTGCAGTGTGTGATTCACCAGCAGGAAAGTATGAATTTTATGGATATGTACATTATTCTGATGGAACACGCCTTGGCGAAAGAGCAGGTGATGAGCCTCAGTTTGATCCTGGAGTATTAACTGAAGGGGATAAAACTTATCTGTATACTGGTTTTTGTGCAATTGGTGATAAATCAAGAAGTGGTCCCATGGTAACAGTACTTGGGTCAGATATGCTTACCATTCTGGAAGAACCTGTATTTATCGCCCCTAGCCAACCTTACAGCAAGGGAAGCTGTTATGAGGGACATGAGTTCTTTGAAGCACCTTCTATGAGAAAGCGAGGAGATACATATTATTTTGTTTATTCCTCTGTTCTCATGCATGAACTTTGTTATGCTACAAGTAAGTATCCAACCAAAGGCTTTGAATATAAGGGAGTAATTGTAAGTAATTGCGATTTACATATAGATACCTATAAGCCTGCTGAAAAGCCAATGTATTATGGCGCTAATAACCATGGAAGTATCATAGAAATCAATGAGAAATGGTATATTTTCTATCATAGACATACAAATGGAACAAATTTTAGCAGACAAGGCTGCATTGAGCGGATTGAATTTCTGGATAATGGAACCATCCCTCAAGTAGAGATGACCTCCTGTGGCGCAAACGGAGGACCTCTTGTGGGAAAGGGAGAATACCCGGCATATATAGCCTGCAATTTATTCTGCAAGGACGAATCAGTGTATACAGATTGCACAGGGGCATGGATGGGACACCAGTATCCTAAAATAACACAGGACGGAAAGGATGGAGACGAAGAGCTTGGCTACATCGCTAATATGAAGGAATCAGCCACAGCAGGTTTTAAATATTTTGATTGCAAAGGGATTAAAAAAGTCAGCATCAAGGTACGAGGGTATTGTAAAGGTGCATTTGAAGTAAAGACAGCATGGAAGGGTAAGGCACTCTGTAGCATTCCAGTTGATTTTACAAATGTATGGAAAGAATATTCTGCAGCTATAGAGCTTCCTGATGGAATACAGGCATTGTATTTTTCTTATACAGGACAGGGAAGTGCAAGTTTTGCTTCTTTTACATTGGAGTAACCGAAAAATAAATAATTCAGAAATAAGAAGCACTCATATGTTTGACAGCTTCTTCATTGTGCTCCCAGCATGGGCGCTTTCCAGTCTATAGCAGGTAATGATAAAATATTGGAAGGAGCGTATGATTTAGTCATCAACTATATCATACAAGACAATATGAACAAAATAAAAGTAGAAATTCTCTCGGATGAATATAAACAGGTTTCAAAAGAGAAGTTACGAGGGACAATTAAAGAGGTACAATATAATGTAAAGAACTATATTAACCAGTCGAGGAAGCTTGTTTCTGATGCCAACATAGATTTGGTTCATGTCGGAAGAGAAATAGTTAATGGAGAAAATATAATAAAAAAATGTAACGTTTATCTACCAGCGGGTTATGATTCCCAAAATAGTTCTGTCAGATATAACGTTTTGTATCTTCTCCATGGAGTCGGAGGAGACTGTAATGAATGGTTAAGTGGTAACTTGCAAAATATTCTTGATAAGCTTATAGCTAAGGGTGATATTGAACCATTGATTGTAGTGCTTCCAGAAGGCAGAAGTACAAGTGATTGGCAAGACCGTTCCTTCAATCCTGAGGGAATCAATATGCTGGGTTTCTATTATTTTGATTATGAAATGAGATATGATTTAATACCTTTTATTGAGTCCAATTTCAATACATATTCTGATATAAGAGATGCTTCTCCAAAAGGAGTGGATTATAGCCGTAAGCATAGAGCAATAGCCGGTCTTTCAATGGGCGGAATGCAAACGCTTAATTTGACACTTGGAGGATACAGATGTGATTCAGCTTTATATAAAGGAACATCAAGCAGTTGGAAAAACGGACTTGATATCACTGTAACCACCCCTGGAATGCTAGATTTGTTTGCTTACGCAGGTGCTTTTTCAAATGCACCCACATCAAGTGAGGGTAAGATACTTGGAGCTGGACTGGCTTCAAGTTCCTATAAACTAGACCTTCTTTATGTTACCTGTGGTGATGCAGATGAAATAGCTTTTCAGGCAGGATTTGAGACAGCAATGAATGGTCTTGCTGTGTCTGCTGGTGATAAACTAGGTGATTATTATCAGGTAATTATTAAAGATGGCTTTCATGATTTCAATGTATGGGATAACGGAGCATATAATTTTATACGTTTGTGCTTCAGAAAAGCTGAAGACCAATCTGCTGCTAGTGATACAGAATGTAGTACAAATTGTATACGTGAGAAAATTACCTTAATCTGATAAGGAGTAACATATGCTTAGAGTTGTTAAAGTTGAAAATGGTATTGTTCAAGGCCTTTCTGCTGCAGATCCACGTATTACAAGCTTCAAAGGCATTCCTTTTGCTGCACCTCCAATCGGAGAAAACAGGTGGCGAGCACCCCAGCCAGTAAAAGACTGGGATGGTGTACTAAAGGCTTTTGAGTTTGCACCTATCTCTATGCAGGTACCCACGGTTATTGATGAAAACAATATATATTCTAGGGAGTGGGCGGTGGACCCTGATATCCCAATGAATGAGGACTGCCTTTATCTGAATGTTTGGACTCCAGCCTGCAGTAGCACTGAAAAGCTACCCGTTTATGTATGGTATTTCGGAGGTATGCTCCAAGTGGGACATACTGCTGAAATGGAATTTGATGGTGAACGTATAGCTCGCAGAGGAATCGTTGTAGTGACAGTTAATTATCGTCTGAACGTATTTGGCTTTATGTGTCATCCTGAAATTACTTGTGAAGCTCCAGAGGCTCCTGCTAACTTTGGTAATATTGACCAACAGGCTGGGACTCAATGGGTAAAACGAAATATTGCAGCCTTCGGAGGTGACCCCGATAACATTACTATTGGCGGACAATCAGCCGGTGGAGGAAGTGTTTTAACACAGCTTACATCGCCTCAGAATGAAGGCCTTTTTGATAAGGCTATTATCCAAAGCGGAGTACTTACAGAACTTTACCCCGGTAACTTTTTACCTTTCCTTAAACTAAACCTGAAGGAAGCTGAACAGGAAGGTGTAAAATTTTTTGATTTCCTTGGGGTAAAGAGTCTAGCAGAGGCTCGTAAGCTTGATGCTGTATATATTCGAGACAAATCACTGGAATATAATTATTTATGGGGTACTGTTATTGACAATGTATTCAGTGTTGATAGTGCCTTTAAATTATTTCTTGAAGGAAAGAGTTGGAGGGTGCCTATTCTGTGGGGGAACACCACCAATGAGTTTTTAACTGCTCCAAATGTCAATAGCGCTGAAGAATTAACTAAAATGGCTGTGCATATGTTTGGAGAGGATGCTGACGAGTTTTTGAAAATATGCTGTAGTCAATCAGGTGACCTGGAGGAGATGATAAAAAATGCCACTGTCAACAGTATTGAATATGCTATACGTATTGGGGCTCAGGCAATTTCAGATATAGGAGCTAATGTTCCCCTGTATTATTATATTTTTGATGCCGAAATACCCGGCTGGGATAACCCAGGAGCTTTTCACTCAGTTGATCTTTGGTTCTTTTTTGAAACGTTGGCTAAATGTTGGAGACCGTTTGTGGGTAAACACTATGATTTGGCGCGACAGATGTGCAACTATTGGGCAAATTTTATACGCTCTGGTAACCCAAACGGAAAGGATTCTACAGGAGAGGATATGCCTTTGTGGGATACGTTCAATCCAGATGCCCCCTTTGGAATGCATTTTGGACAGAAGGCTGAGTTTGTCAAAAAGCATCCCAGTAAGCTTATGAGTTTTCTTATTAAACAATATTTTAAAAAGGTTAAAATTTGATTTTTGACTCTCAGAAACTTGGAAATAAAACTATAAGGATTAATTTATATTTACTATCATAATTGCATATGAATTTGTTTAACTGTAACTATATGATAAATTATAACATTAAATGTCAAATGAACAATTCTTTAATGTCCCATTCAGAGCCAAATGGTGAATCTTGAACAATAATGCCTTTTTGGTCAAGTCTTTTAGAAGTTGGCAAAGGTAAAATAAAAGCAACAGATGTTCAAAAGATATTAAATGATAAAAAATGCACCAAAGCTGTCCCCATCGCCCAACCAAAGGGACTCTGCTTAAGAGATGTTCAATACAAATCTGAAGAGGAAATGTAAGTATGAATATGTTCCGGTAAAACACTCTTGATTTATAGTGCTAACTTCTAAAGACGGGAAAAACATTGTAAACAACCAAAATCTAAGGTATAATAAACTTAATAATGTTAAAAGGAGGGTAGAGTATGGCTTATATGGTTAGTGCTGTTAGGGTTTGTGTGAATAAACAATGGAAATACAGTAGCGCCATTTCTAAAAGCGCAATGTTAGCTTTCAAAGGGAGAAGTGCGTCCTTTTTTAGAATAAGTACTGACTATTGTATAATCCATGATTCTATTTCTTTCAGTTAGCAGATTCATTAAATATGAAATTGTATTGCTAATTAATCAAGATTTTCTAGGACTCAAGGTTTTATACTTTGAGTCTTTTATTATGTTCATAAGGATATACTTACTTCCATAAGCCTTTTATTGCCAAGCTTCTTTAATAGTTTCTATTAAAAAGTGCAAGACAGATGGGCTTATTTTTATGCAGTAAATTATAGTCACCTGTGGCCTTAAAGCTAATTTTAATTGTTTTGAGGCAAATTCAAATTTAAAATTTTTGGGGAGCAAATATGAATATAAATGATAAATTAGGAGGAAATTATAATGATAGAATTAGCTTTAAATAAAATTCAAAAGTATTATGGAGCCAATATGGTTTTAGAGGATATTACCTTTGAAGTGCAGACTTTTGAGAAAATAGGCATTGTAGGTAGCAATGGCTGTGGAAAAAGTACACTTTTAAAAATAATTATGGGTATTGAAGGGTATGAAAAGGGGATGATGTCAATCAAAAGAGGAGCAATATTAGGCTATCTTGAGCAGATATCAATTTACCCCGAAAGCTTTAAGGTTATCGATGTATTAAGTTCAGCCTTTGAAAAGGTTGATGGATTATACAAAGAATTGGAACAGCTGGAAAAAGAACTTTCAACGGTTGTTGAATCTAATATGGAGAGACTATTAAATAAGTATTCTCAACTACAGGGTATGTTTGAGAGCTCGGGTGGTTATGAAAAAGAAGAAAAGTTAAATAGAATTTGTATTGGACTCAAAATTAACGAAAAATTCAAGGACAAGTTGTTTTCTCAATTGAGTGGAGGTGAAAAGACTACAATAATTCTTGGCAAAATACTACTTCAGAGCCCTGATATATTATTGCTGGATGAACCTTCCAATCACTTGGATTTAGATGCCATGGAGTGGCTTGAGTCATATCTTAAAGAGTACAAAGGTATAGTAATAATAGTATCTCACGACAGATACTTTTTAGATAATGTTGTGACTAAGATAATTGAAATAGAGGATAGGGTATCAAAAAGCTACGATGGCAATTATACATATTATGTAAAGGAACGAGAAAGGCAGCTGCAACTTCAGTTGAATGCCTATCAAGATCAGGATAAAAAGATCAAAGCTATGGAAAAGTCAATTGATCAGTTAAGAGATTGGGGAATCAGAGGGGATAACAGTAAGTTCTTCAGAAGGGCAGCCAGTATGCAAAAGCTTTTGGACAAGGTTCAAAGAATAGATAAACCTGTTATGGAAAGGCAAAGAATTAATATCAATGTAAACAATTCTTCCAGATCCGGAAATGATGTTGTAATAATTAAGGGGTTATATAAGAGCTATGGTCAAAAAGTTCTTCTCAATAAAGCTGAGTTGCTGATAAAAAGTGGCGAAGCTGTAGCTTTAATAGGTGAAAATGGCTGCGGAAAATCAACTATGCTCAAAATTTTACTGGGATTTGAGAAGGCGGATGATGGAAATGCCTCTTTTGGAAGTTCTGTAAAACTTGGATATTTGCCTCAAAATATAACCTTTGAGGATGATAAAAAAACCATATTGGAATGCTTTAGAGAAGATATAGCAATAAGTGAAGGAAAGGCAAGAGAATATCTTGCGAAATATATGTTCTTTGGCGAAATGGTCTTTAAAAAGGTTGGAACACTATCCGGCGGTGAAAGAAGCAGACTTAAGCTAGCCATGCTAATGCATAATGAAGTAAATGTTCTAATCTTAGATGAACCTACAAACCATTTAGATATTGATTCAAGAGAAGAACTGGAGGACTACTTAAAAGGTTTTAAGGGTACATTGCTATTTGTATCTCATGATAGATATTTTTTAAATAATATAGCAAGCAGAGTGATTGAACTATCCAAGGGTTCTCTTTTCTCCTATGATGGTAACTATGAATACTATAAAGAAAAGTCATTGCAGATAAAAAATGAAGCTGTAATTAAAAAGACAGCAGACAAGAGTAAAATAGCCAATGAAAAAAAAGATAAAATATCAGTAAATCTTAAAATGGAAAATATTGAGCGGGGGAAACAGATATTAGAAAAACAAATAGAAGAGTTGGAGGGCAAGCTGAAGGATATAGAAGAGGAAATTAATAAATTCTGCGATAAATATGAAAAGTTAGATACTTTATATTGTGAAAAGATAGAGCTGCAGAAGTGCATTGATAGATTGATGGAGGAGTATTTCAATTAAAACATAAGGAGCAATGGCTTTCAGGGGCTGGTAAGTCAAAATCGACTTTCTAGCCCCCCAATAAAAATTATTATAGGAAGTAATTTGCAGAGAGAGTTTCACAACATCCACTTGTTTGTTTTATATTTTAATTCAATAAATCCAAGAAAGGGATCTATCTGGTATTAAGTCGAATTTTGTAGTCATACATCATCAAACAATTTCAAAAATAGTACCTTGGTAAAAATCAGTCACATTCATAGAGCCATAAACCCCTAAATATAGTCTGGTTTGATTCAGATTAGTTCCCAAACTAGTATAATAAGCTGATTGAGATCCAAAATTATAATGAGTTTCAATAACACTAAAATCATTAGGTTTACAATCCGTTCTTGCTCTGGTATAAGCTAAAACCCCTTTAATGGGCGGTTGAGATCCTTCATTCCGCGCAAAATCGGTAAACACAACGCTTCCATTTAAATCGGGAATTCCATTCCCCATATATGACTGGACTCCCGTAAGTGCAGTTCCTCCAAACTTACCAGGTCTGGGGTCTTGATGATAGTAACAGGTTAGAGGCTGAAGACGCAACACTGAAGTTTTAATTACATCATCGTAATAAGCAATTGTTTTTGAATCTAGAGTCGAATTTGCAGAGCAGCCTTTTATTATCGAAGTAGGAAGAGCACCTTCCCAACCTCGCCAGCCGAAGTTTACAAAGCCTTCCTGATCAGGTTCAGAATTCATTAAAGAAGCTTGAATAAGCTGAGGAACTGGTATTGGTTTATAATGAATGAAGGAAAAAATTGACTCTACCAAATCCTGCCCCACAATTCCTACATATTTGATATACTGATTATGAACCCTTTGAAATGAAATGCCAGTTATATTGCGAGTCCCTTTTGCAATTACCGTAAGGATTTCCTGAATAGGTGCGGGAAGTTCATTAAAACGTGTGACTACGGGTGGATTATTGATAATTGTATTCTTATCTACATCAATTTCAATTATTTTACCGGCGATTTCCATATCATTCTGGCTTAAATTAAATGGATCATAGCCTGAGCCACCATCTCCCACTGTTAGAACAAGTTTTCCAGTTTCAGGTGAAAAGTTTAAGCTATTAACACCATTATGATTAAAAAATGGTCTTCTTATATTAAGTAATGTTCGGCGTTTTTGAGATTGACCATTGGATTGTAAAATCCATTCTTCAACGGTATCAATGTGATCATAGTTAACTTCTCTATTTATCCAATTTTGGTTTAAGGTTCTGGAGTCACATGGGTTAGGCTTAAAAAATTCAGGAAGACCTTGTCTTGAAACTTCTGAACTAGGAAGGGCGCCTGGACCTTGTGTTCCAGCTACTGAATAATGAAGATAAAATAGACCGTTATAATAAAATTGGGGGTGAAATGCTAGCCCTAGCAATCCACGTTCGTCATATTTACCACCAGAAAAACCTAGCTTTATGATTCGTGAGCGTATATCTAAAAAAGTCCTTATAACTCCGTTTCCTACGTAAAAGATCTCTCCTACCTGGGTTGCAATAAATAATCTTTCGATTGATTCACCCGGAAGTATAGCTGTTTTCAAAACAGTAGGTAAATTTATCTTACTTACAATTGGCTTTAAACTAACTTTAACTTTCTTCAACAATCTTTACACCCCTTCTAATTGTTTTCTTTTATAACGCATCAGTTCAGAAGAAAATTTTTCGTTTGTAGAACAATTTTGTTACCTCTTCGCATTTCAACGAGGCAAAGGTCGCCTACGGAGACCAAGGATATGCTCACCGCCTGAAAAACCGAAGCGGTACAAAGGCTACCTTTGGTAGCCATGCGCCTATAGAGGCGGGAACATTTATTCCCTCTTTATAAGAATATGATTAGAACTGTTCTATTAGTACCAAATTACGGTCTGGGTATCTGATGAGGCGTTGCTCCATTTGAAGAAACTAATAATCTCTCGGATACTAAAGAGGGAGTAAAATTATTTACCTAATCAGTAGTAGTTTTGAAAATAACGCATATATAAAAGTATATAAAGGAAATAGACTTTTTAGAAAAAATGAGTGATTGCGAGAGAATTTGATGAAGAAGAAATTAAAAAAGACTTATATAATTTGCTGTGGAGGTATACTAACAGGGATAGCAGTTTTATTTCAATCAGCTCCTGTTTTCTTACCTGCAATAGGGATGGCTTTAAGTCCGTTAAGTAGCTTACCTATGTTACTGGCAGCTATTATATATATACCAATGGGATTAGTGGTTCTATTTTTGTCTGCTATAATAATTTTTATAGTTAGCCCACAGGAAGCCATAATTTTTTTACTTACTACCGGTCCCTTTGGAATTACTATTGGATGTTTATTGTATAGAAAAGGGTGGATATTTACTCTTCTTTTATCTACAATTAGTTTGTTTTCTGGAATAGTTATATTGACATATATAGTGGAAATACCGGCATTTGGAAGTTTATCCAAGGCGTTTTCGTTAATTATGATTCTGTTTTACTTAATATTTTCATTCCTTTATTCATGCTTATGGACTTTTTGTACAAGAAAGTTTATCAGTAAGCTAAGGAAACTAGGCTTAATATAATAGTTAATTTAATCCATAAAAATGACGATATTTTAATCAACATGCAATTTATTAGTTTTTTATTGAAGTACATCAGAAACACAGCAAACTCCTGCATGGAAAAAGAAGTATGAAGTCACAACTGATAAAATTAAAAGTAAAAATTACAGTCAGAATAGCGATGTATATAAGTCGTATTGCAAATTGGAAGAAACCTATTATTCTGCTTCTAATAAGTGACATACTTTGTTGATGACAGGGAAATAAGTAAACGAGTTTAATTCAATTATTAAAATGCTCTCTTAAAAAGGGAGCATTTTTTGTACTACTATATTATATATTAATTTAAACTTATAGCTTGTTGCTTCTTACAGTTCGTCGTACAATAGGTTTATTAGCATATTTAATTTATATAGTGAGGTTTTAGAAGTTGAATAGATTATAAAAAATAAATCAAGGAGGTACCGAGCCCATGCCATTTCTTTCATGATTTTTTGTGCGAAATGCTGGGCATGGGCATACATATGGAGAAATCATTTCTAAGTCCAAAAGAGATAGCAGAAGGTTACATTGAAATTGGACGTGAGAAGGCGGAGCTGCCTGTTCTAAAGCAGTTTTTACTTGGAATTTTAGCAGGTGCCTATATTGCTTTTGCAGCTCAAGGCTCAAATGTCGCAATACATACAATAAGCTCGTTAGGTCTTGCAAAAGTCCTCGCTGGAGCAGTGTTTTCTGTAGGCTTGATGATGGTAATTGTAGCAGGTGGAGAACTTTTTACTGGAAATTGCCTGATTGTGATTTCATACAACGAAAAAAAATCAAGTTTGGTTGGATTACTTAAAAACTGGTTTTTTGTATATACAGGTAATTTTGTTGGTGCAATTATAGTTGTATTTTTAATATTGTACTCTGGACAGTTAGGCTTTTCGGATAGTCTACTAGGTGGCTTCACGATTAAAACTGCAGTCAGTAAAATCGGGATGTCCTTTAAAAGTGCTTTTTTTATGGGAATTCTCTGCAACTGGCTTGTATGTATATCGGTATGGATGGCGAGTGGTGCTAAGGATATAGCTGGTAAGCTGCTGGCAGTATTTTTTCCTATTTGGCTGTTTATTACATCTGGGTTTGAACATTGCGTTGCAAATATGTATTATATTCCGGCAGGAATTCTTGCAAAAGCTAACCCCGATTTTGTTCAAGCAGCACTTTCATTTGGAGTTAAGCAGGACAGTATTTCATCCTTGAATTGGGGTTCGTTTTTTACTAAGAATCTGATACCTGTTACATTGGGAAACATTGTTGGTGGTATAGTTTTTGTAGGAATAATATACTGGTATGTTTATTTAAATAAAGGAAAGAAAAAGGTAGGGAAAAGTGATTGATGATAGATAGACTTCGAGTATGCAGATTAAATCATGAACTACATCTATAAACGCATATAATAATATATCTTCATTGAACATTAGACAAGGGAGCCTATATACATTACTAAGAATGATAAGGCAATATTATAATATGTTTGAAGAAAGTCAAATTAGAAACAATCTAATTTCAAAAAAAGTTATAAGGAGGTTTAATAGTGAGAAAGAAAACATTAATTTTAGCTATTCTAGTTGCTTCATTTTTATTTACACTTACAGGCTGTATTCCTGGAGATGGTACATATACATCTTCAGATCCAGCAGGCTTCTTTTGGGGTATATGGCATGGATGGATTTCACCAGTTTCACTTGTTATGGGGTTGTTTAAGGAAAATATAAGGGTGTATGAAATTGCTAATACAGGCTGGTGGTATGACTTTGGTTTCTATATGGCTATTATTAGTGGATTTGGCAGCTTGTCTTTGTTTCGTAAAAAAGGTTCAAAAAGAAATGATAAATAATCTCTTATATCAACAATTTTTGACTGAAGCAGTGAAAGTGAAAGAATGTCCTGAATTCGAAATAAGAATATAGGATATACTAATATCATGATTCTAGTTGCTATTTTATAAACGATTTCATTTATTGTAACTTGTATCTATAGCTACAGAATTTTAAATGAAGGGAGATCTTTTTGTTTTTATGAGAAAGGAAATTTATTTAGCTGTTGGCTGCTTTTGGGGTGCGGAAAAATATCTTGAAAATATCAAAGGCGTTTTATATACAGAAGTGGGATATGCAAATGGAAATACAGAAAACCCAACTTATGAGCAGGTATGCCATAATAATACAGGGCATGCTGAAACAGTAAAAGTGATATATGATGATAATCAGGTCAGCTTATCTTTCATTTTGAATTTGTATTATGATGTTATAAATCCTGTGAGTATCAACCGACAGGGTGGTGATATAGGACCACAATATAGAACAGGTATATATTTTGTGGATTTGAAGGATGAGGAAATTATTAAGAATTCAATTTCATCACTTCAACAAAAGTATGCTCAGAAGATTGCCATTGAAGTGAAACCTCTTTTAAATTACTATAAAGCAGAAGAATACCATCAAAAGTATCTTGACAAGAATCCTAATGGATATTGTCATATAGGAAAAGATAAATTTGAAAAGGCAAAGGAAGCAGTTGATTACAGTAAAAAGTATAGTAGAAAGTCAAGAGAAATATTAGAAAAAAACCTAACAAAATTACAGTATGAGGTAACACAGAATAATGCAACAGAACCACCTTTTCAAAATGAGTATTTTAATGAATTTAAAGAAGGGATATATGTGGATATTACTACAGGGGAACCACTTTTTGTGTCAAGTGATAAATTTGAATCTGGGTGCGGCTGGCCCAGCTTTTCAAAACCCATAAATGAGGATGTAATAACAAAAATTATGGATAAAAGTTATGGTATGCTACGTACAGAGGTAAGGAGTAAAACTGGCGATTCACATCTTGGACATGTATTTGAGGATGGACCGAAAGATTTGGGTGGTCTAAGATATTGTATAAACAGTGCATCACTAAAGTTTATTCCAAAGGAGAAGATGGAGCAGGAGGGGTATGGGAAGTATATTAGTTATATTAAAGCTTGAACTACTTGAAAAGTGTAAATGAACTAGAATAATCAAACTATATAAGGGAACTATAAATTGGAAATTAATTGAAAAGGATAGTGCCATTTAGATAACATTATTTAATGGAGGAATATATGCTTTCATATCAAAGTATTTCTGTTTATAGTGAAATTGGTAAGTTGAAATCAATTCTTCTTCACTGCCCTGGTGTTGAAGTAGAGAATATAGTTCCCGATTATCTGAGAAGGCTTTTATTTGATGAAATAGTATATATGGAACAGGCACGGAGAGAACATAATCAGTTTGCTGAGCTTCTCAGAAGTGAAGGAGTAGAAGTTATTTATATTACTGATTTAATGGCTGATATTTTAAAGGATCCGAAAATCAAGGAAGAGTTTTTAATGGAATTTATGATAGAGGGGAAAGTTGTTACGCAAGGGCTTCAAGAAGCAATTAAAGAGCTTTTTAGCACTTTTTCTTCAAAGGAGTTTATAGAAAAATGTATTACAGGAGTAAAGCAGGAGGATTTAAAACTTATTAAGCCCAAAACACTTGGTGATATGGTTAAAAAACCGTATCCTTTTTATCTTGACCCAATACCCAATATGTATTTTCAAAGAGACCCCTTTGCATCCATAGGGAAAGGGATTTCTTTAAATGTTATGGCAAATGAGACCAGAAATAGAGAAACTATATTTGCTAAGTATATTTTTAATTATCATCCCAGGTTTAAAAATGTACCCAGATGGTATAACAGAGACAAGACACATCCCATAGAGGGTGGGGATATTTTAGTTCTTTCAAATAAGGTTGTTGCTATAGGGATTAGTGATAGAACCAGTTCAACAGCTATTGAAAAAATAGCTCAAAATCTTTTTAATTCAGATGAATCTTTTAGTACAATTCTTGCATTTGATATACCAAAGGCAAGAGCCTTCATGCACTTAGACACTGTATTTACAATGGTTGATTATGAACAATTTACAATATATCCGGGTATTGAGGAACCCTTAGATGTTTATAGTATTATCAGAGGGAAAAGTAAAGAGCTCAATATACAGTATGAACATAGTGATTTATCAGCGATATTAAAGAAATACTTAGATTTATCAGCAGTAAACCTAATAAGATGTGGGGATGGGGATCCCATTGCAGCCAGCAGAGAGCAGTGGAGCGATGGTAGTAATACTCTTGCTGTTTCTCCGGGAAAAGTTATTTGTTACAATCGTAATCACATAACAAATGATACCTTAAGAAAGAATAACATAAAAGTTTTGGAATTTGATTCCTATGAATTGTCTAGAGGACGTGGAGGTCCAAGGTGCATGAGTATGTCACTTATTAGAGATAATCCATAAATGAGAGCAAAATATTTGCATGAACTGTAGATAATCCAGAAAAACTATTATAATTAGTGCTTCTGGATTATTTTATCATGTATAATAGTTACAATGTAGTTATAAATTAAATTATATAGTAAAATTAGAATAATAGAAAACTTTTTCAGAGCATAGGGAAAACATAAAGCTGTCCTGAGGCTGAAAATGTGGAGGAGTTAGTATGAGAAATTTTAAAGCCATTAACCTGATAATATTTGCTATGGTATTATTGCTAACATTGTTTTGCTCTTCATCGGTCTATGCTGATGATACCAGTCTTGGAAGAACCCCAAATGGAGTTTTCCCCTTGCAAGAAAATAATGTAATAATGGAATCAGAAGAAATAATAGTTGATTTGGAGACCAATACTGTTGAATGCATTTTCATATTCCACAACACTGGAAAGAGTAATGAAGTTTTAATGGGCTTTCCTGGAAAACTATACCACGAAGAGGATGGGCTAACAAATGATGCTAATCTAGAAATTAACAATTTTAAAGCCTATGTCAAGGGAAAGGAACTCAATGTTATCAGAGAGCAGGCCACAAAGCTTAATACTAATACAAGTAATGTCAAAACTTTAGAACCATTAAATTACAGTGAGTATTTCACATTTACAGTGCCTTTTAAAGAAGATGAGAAGATTACTGTTCGAAATACTTATGACTTTATTCCGACATTTGCTTCTATGGGTTATATAACTAGTGGATATGTTCTCAAAACAGGAGCTATGTGGAAAGGGCCGATTGGCTCTGCTAAAGTTATCTTCAAGCTAGGAAGTATTCAACCCTACGAGATTAGTAGGCTGACGAGCGGCTTTAAATTTGTTAAAAATGAGCTTATTTGGGAACGAAATAACTTTGAACCTAAATATGACCTTCAGATAGTGTATAATACCTATCAATACAGTACGGATTTTATAGAGAACCAATTAGATGGTGAGGATAAACTAAAAGAAGAAATAAAACAGACAATAGATAGTTACGACAAGATAAAAGAACTTGCAAACAAGAACAAAATAGATGAATTGCTTACTTTATATAACAAAGCAGTTGAAGAGAGAGATTCTATTCTGGCTTTATATATTAGAAGCTGCTTACCTTCAAATATATTATCAGATGATGTTACTTCCATTGGAAAAATTAGTATTAGAAAAGGAAACAACGGTGAATCCATTAACTACTATGCAGAATGTGAGGTTCTAGGGCCAGAGGCAGCAGATATCCAAATTAGCATCAGCCATATTGAAAATGGGGTTGAGATTCAGGATGAACCAGGAGAAAGTGTTGATGCCTACTATCTCGGCAGTTTGGCTCCTGGTATATATACTATTACTTATAAAGTAACGGACTGGCTAGATCAAACCCAACAAAAAAGCATACAATGTAAAATTTCAGAGAGTGGAGAGGTATTTACCGAGAATGAACCACAATTTTCTGCATCTGATATAATACCTTCCACCTCTACCTCGGCTGACTTAAGTATACAGCCCGGCCGACAGCCTACAAATGCAAATGAATCAATTAATAATTCTGCAAATAAAGTACAAAATGGAACAGAAGTGGTGGCAGTAAATGCTTCAATAGATAATCCTTCAAATAGTGAAGCAAATAGTTACATAAAAAAGGTCATTATAGTTATAATATCAGGAATTGTTTTATTGGGTCTTATAGCAATACTTGTGATAATAATTCGTAAAAGGGACAGAAATACGAAGGGATAATATAACGAAAAGCTGCGCCATCCTTATCAAGCTGTGGGCAAGTGCATTCGGTTGGTATCGTATAAACTAAATACAATATTGACTATGTTTAGATTAAATGGGAGAATATCCATATAATCTTAATTGGAGTTTTCTATGAATAATGAATTACTAATGCCATTGCTTGATAGGAATAAATTCACAAGTCTTAAGTCATATAATATTTCTAGGCTTTTTTACGTTGCATTTTTAGGAGGAATAATACCGATTATTGTTCTGGGATGCAAAAATATGACATGGCTTAAAATTGACAGAAAAATCATTGTAATTAGTAGGATTGTTGGAACAATACTACTTGTAGCCCAAATATGTCTTGTTATGCTATATTTTAGGGGATTAATTGAAATTACTGTAAGAAGTATTGTTTTAACCTTTAAAATAGTAGATATAATGTTATATCTTCTCTATTATTTTTTTATGAAAACAAATTTTATGATTCATTTTACATTTTACAGCCAAACAGTACCTCTATTAAAGCCTGCAATAAAGTGGAGTATGATAGGTGTGATAGCTGAGTTTGTTTTCCTGATTATTGGAAGGAGTATTGTATGAGATGAATACGATTAAAAGCATTAAAAAGCTTGAAGCTATTCACTATTACCAAATTGACAAATATGATAGAGCATTGGACTGCTTTTTTGAAACTCTCTCAGAACAGCCAAATGATGTTGAAGTTTTATTTTTCATATCAAATTGTTATTTTCAACTGGATAAATGTGAGGAGAGTATAGACTTTTGCAGACAGGCATTAGCAAAAAATTATCATGCTGATTTATGTAATGATTTGCTTGGCAAAATCTATATGAATACTGATTGCTTTATTGAAGCTGAGAAATGTTTTATTGAAGCGTTAAGAATACATCCCAATAGTGCAGAAACTCTTGCTGCATATTCTTGTCTGATACTTAAGGCTGGATATCCCAATAAAGCAAAGGAACTTTTAAACAAAGCATTAGAATTAAAGCCTGAGAGTAAGGAAGTATTGCACTATAGCTACTTGTACTATCTTTCAAAAAATAATAAAAAAGCTTTAAAATCAACATTACAGGTATATTTTGAGGTGGCTGACAAGGAGGTTGATAAACTTGTAAAGGCAGGGATATCAAGATATTATGCGGGGGATTATAAATCTGCTAAGGAAGCATTAGGACAAGCATTTGTACTTGATCCAACTAATGAAAGCATACATAATTTATTGAATTTTTTCGAATGGAATGGATCAATTATAATGCTTCCAGAAAAAATTATAAATAGGATTGGCGGGGCCAAGGTTATTTGGCTTCTTATTTTGATTTCACTAATGTTGTTAAATTCCTTAAAAGAAGCAAAATTATTTCTTGTTGTTACCATTATATATGTATTAATTGCAGTATATATAGGACTTGCAATTTATATGCTGGGAGTAACAGCTATTACAAAATTCATGGAAAAATGGGTGAAATTAAATGGTCAAAACTGAACTTAAAAAAATGGTAGATTTAAATCTTTCAATGATAATTAATGGTATTTGTTTGGTTTAGAATATGTTGAAATGGGAGTTACTATTTATGAGTAATGAGTTTATAATGCCTACACTTGAAAAGGATGAATTTGAAAAGCTTAAATCATATGATATTTCACAAATTTTTATTGTTGCGTTTTTTGGAGGTATAATACCAACAGTTATTCTTGGATGTATTAATATGAAATGGCTTAAAATCAGAAAAGTAATAATAGTCATAAGTGCAATTATAGGAGCTTTACTACTCGCAGCTAAAATGTGCTTAATTACGCTATATTTTTCAGGGGAAATTGAGCTTGCCCAGAGAAGTATTAGACTGATTTCTAAAATAGGAGCAGTAGTTTTATACTGTTTCTATTATTTCTTGATGAAATCAAGATTTGCATTATATCAGACGTTTTATAAAGGAACAGAACCTCTGCTAAAGCCAGCAATAAAATGGATTATATTAGGTATAATAGTTGAATTTGTTTTGATGTATATTGGGAGGAGCATAGTCTGAAAATGAATAATGATATTTCTTCCATTAAGAAACAGGAAGCTATTCACTATTTCCAAATAGATAAATATGATAGAGCCTTAGATTGCTTTTTTGAAGCTCTTTCTCAAAAGCCAAACGACGGTGAAATTTTATTCTTTATATCTAACTGTTTTTATCAATTGGAAAAATTTCAGGAGGCTATTGATTTTTGTACACAAGCATTGTCAAAAGATTATGAAAAAGCTACTTGTAATGATTTGCTTGGCAAAATCTATATGGAAACTAATTGTTTTATTGATGCTCAGAAATGTTTCATTGAAGCTTTAAGAATAAATCCCAATAGTGCTGGAACCCTTGCTGCATATTCGTGTCTACTACTCAAGGCTGGATATCCCAAGAAAGCTAAAACACTTTTAAATGAAGCTTTAAGATTAGAGCCTGAAAGTTATGAAGTGCTGCACTATTGCTATTTTTATTTTCTTGTTAGAAATAAAAAACCTGCTTTGAAATTTACCTTGCAAAAGTATTTTGAGGTAGCTAATAGTGATGTAGATAAGCTTATTAAGGTTGGATATGCAAAATATTTTGCTGGTGATTATAAATCTGTTAAAGAGGCAATAAGGCAAGCGTTTTTACTTGATCCCACTAATAAATATATAAATGAGTTTATAAAGGTCGTAGAATGGAATGGATCAATTGCATTACTTCCTCAAAGAATTATTGATAAAGTTGGTGGACCTAAAATAATTTGGCTGATCATGATTAGTTCTTTATTGGTCTTGAATTTTTTAAAAGCATATAAAATATTTTTTGTTGTTGCCATTTCATATTTTGTACTTGCAATATATACATGGGTATTAGCTATAGTTTTGAAAAATAAAAACAAACGGGAGAGGAAAAATGGACAAAATTGAGCTTATAAAGAAAATGGTAGATTCAGATCCTAAAAATGGTGATGCATGGTATTTGCTTGGATTGGAATATGTTGAACAAGGAAACTTGTCCGAGGCTTTGCAGGCATTTTCTGAAGCTATAAAATATTGTGATGAGAAACTGAAAAACAAGATATTGTCTGAATTGGCTAAATTATCGTTTACAAATATTTTGGGCACTGCCAGTGACGTGTGTAATGATATGAAAAATAATAATCAAAAATATCTTCAAGATAATGAAGATGAATTTAATAAGCGTATTAATGAATGTGAAGAGTTTATAAATGATATTGAAGAAGCTTGTGAAGGAATTGTGAATGAAATTCAAGATAAAATTGAAGATATTACCAAGTCTAATAACACCTATACAAATAGTAATAATCCAACCCCTGTACCTTTACGGGTAATAGGAGGAGGGAAAAGGGATTCGTATATTGTCGAGGAGGATAGAAGTAAGAAAACTATTACATTTAAAGATGTTGGTGGTCTTGAAGGTTTAAAAGAGACTATAAATATGAAGATAATTAAGCCTTTTTCTAATCCGGGTTTATTCAGTAAATACAAGAAGAAAATAGGTGGAGGAATATTGCTCTATGGCCCTCCTGGATGTGGAAAAACATTTATAGCAAAGGCTACAGCTGGAGAGTGTAACGCTAAATTTATACCTGTACATATTACTGATATTCTGGATCCTTATCTTGGAGTCAGTTCAGAGAACTTGAGGGAGATTTTTTCTAAAGCTAGAGCACAAAGGCCATGTGTTTTGTTTTTTGATGAGATAGATACAATTGGCTTTAACAGATCAAAATTATCCTCTGAAGTTATGAGACCTGTAATAGATCAGCTATTGGCTGAAATTGAAGGGGTAGATTCAAGTACAGATAAAATGTTAATAATTGGAGCTACCAATACACCTTGGGACCTAGATGCCGCTCTTAAAAGACCTGGTCGTTTTGATAAATCAGTTTTTATACTCCCACCAGACGAATTGGCTAGAGAGGCTATTTTTGAATTAAAGATGCAGGATAGACCAACAGATAAGATAAACTATGGTGTTTTAGCTCAAAGCACTGAGCTGTATTCAGGGGCAGATATAGAGAATGTAGTTGAAGTAGCCACCGAAAATATAATCAGTGAGATAATAAAGACGGGTGTTGAAAGGCCAATTACTATGAAGGACTTACTGCGTGCTATTGAGGGAACGAAACCCTCAACAATAGAATGGCTAAAAACCGTTAAAAACTATGTAAAGTATGCTAATCAATCTGGATATTATGATGAAGTTGAACAATTCTTAAATAAGCATAAAAGACTTATTTAGGTTGGATAAAGATTATAGTATTATATAAAAGGTTATGTTATAATTAATTGCAGTAAAATGTTTGGTTTATTTGCTGTTTTGCAAAATATTGTTTTTTATAATAAGCCGAATGTTAACTATAATTTATTTTAACAATGATTAGAGGAGAGATATATGATGAGAGATGAAACAAAATGCCTGCATTCTGGATATACACCTAAAAATGGTGAACCAAGAGTGATGCCTATTGTGCAAAGCACTACCTATGTGTTTGATACTACTGAACGTATTGGAGAACTTTTTGATATGCCAACAGCGCATATGTATTCAAGATTCTCCAACCCGACAGTTGAGGTGGTTGAGAAGAAGATTGCAGATTTAGAAGGTGGAGTAGGTGCAATGTGTACTTCTTCAGGACAGGCAGCTTCACTTTTATCTATATTAAACTTATGTAATAGTGGGGATAGCTTTATAAGTACTTCAACAATATATGGAGGAACAGTAAATTTATTTGCTGTGACTTTAAAGAAGCTTGGTATTGAATGTATATTTGTTGATGCAGAGGCAGACGAGGAGACTATTCAAAAAGCTTTCAAGGAAAATACAAAGGTAGTTTTTGGAGAAACTTTGGCAAATCCTGCATTAGCAGTATTGGATATTGAGAAATTCGCAAAAATTGCACATAAAAATAATGTTCCATTGATTATTGATAATACCTTTCCAACACCTATTTTATGCAAACCAATTGATTTTGGAGCGGATATTGTTGTTCATTCAACCTCAAAGTATATGGATGGACATGCATTGCAAATTGGTGGAGTTATTGTAGATAGTGGTAAATTTGATTGGACTAATGGAAAGTTTCCAGAATTTACTCAGCCAGATGAATCCTATCATGGTATTGTGTATACCCAAGCTTTTGGTAATATGGCTTATATTATTAAGGCAAGAATGCAGCTAATGAGGGATTTTGGTGCTTATCCTGCTGCAAATTCAGCTTTCTTACTTAACCTTGGACTTGAAACCTTACCTATTCGTATGGAGAAATACTGTGAGAATGCATTAAAAGTTGCTCAGTACTTTAAGAATTCAGATAAAATTGAGGCTGTTAGTTATGCTGCTTTAGAAGGGGATAAATATCACGATTTAGCGAAAAAATATTTACCAAAAGGAACCTGTGGTGTTATTTCTATAACTATAAAGGGTGGAAAAGCTGCTGCTATTAAATTCATGAATGGATTAAAGCTTGCTTCCAATGAAGTGCATGTAGCAGATATTCGCACTTGTGTATTGCATCCAGCAAGTGCTACTCATCGTCAATTGACTGATGAACAGCTTATTGCTGCTGGTGTAAATCCTGGTCTTATAAGATTTTCTGTTGGACTTGAAAATGTTGAAGATATTATTGAGGATATTGAACAGAGCTTTAAGCAAATGTAATACTTATTCACATAAAAAATACTAAAAGCCACGCCCCCTTAACTTGGATGGTTAAGGGGGCGTGGCTTTTGCATTGACTATAAATGAAATTAATGTGAAAATATATTGTGACAAGACTTTCCAAAATTATAGAATTAAGAATAAAATAGTTTAAGTTTGAGCTATGTTTTATACTTAACAATTAGCATGTAAAATGAGGTGCGATATGAAGAAAATTATGGTTGTTGATGACGAGCCATCCATAAGAGATTTAGTTGAACTAATATTAAGAAGAGAGAAATATGAGGTTGCTACTGCAATTGATGGAAGGAGTGCAATAGCACTAGCAGAAGCTTTTAAGCCAGATTTAATCTTGCTTGATATTATGCTGCCAGATATGAGTGGGCATGAGGTGTGTAAGCAATTATGCCTAAAAAACAAAATACCTACTATAATGCTCACTGCAAAGCATGAGGTAATGGATAAGGTTTTGTGTCTGGAATTGGGAGCCGATGACTATGTTACAAAGCCTTTTGAGATAATGGAATTATTGGCACGTGTCAAAGCTCTATTACGAAGGGTTAATAAGGATGAGGATGAGGATACAGTTACTCATTTCGGGCTAAAAATTAACTATACAAATATGGCTGTACATAAGAATGGAAAAGAAGTTAGTCTTACTCAGAAGGAGTTCCAGTTACTTGAACTTCTATCACGGAACATGAAGAAAACCTTCAGTCGTGATGAATTGCTTTCGAAGGTATGGGGCTATGATTATATGGGTGACAGTCGTGTTGTTGATATTTGTATTGCAAGGCTGAGAAAGAAGGTTGAGGAGGATAGTAGTTCTCCTGTACATATTGTAACAATTTTTGGAATGGGTTATCGCTTCGGCGGTGAAGTCTAAAGGAATGAAGATTTTGACTCTTAGGTGGGAGGATTGGCATATCCCGTACCGGAAATGGAGATAAAATGAAATTTGGATCAAGACTAGTTTTATATTATTCCCTTACTTCTATGGTTGTCATGCTTATAGTTGGAATATTTGTGTTAAAAAGCATTGAAGCTTACTGGCTAAATACTGTAGATCAGCAGCTCATTGAACAAAACGAAACTGTGCAGGATTATATTAAGCAAGTATTTTTATTTGAGCAGCAGAAATCTAACGAGTTGACAGAGGCAAATGCCAAAATGGTAACTGCAAATTTGAGCTCTGGCATAGGTCAGCTTCAGATTTATGACACTAATCTTAAACTGCTTAGTGGATTAGTTGACGTTTTTGAACATCCAGACTTTAATATGAAGGAGTTTCAAACCAGTGTACTGCAACCTGCTAAAACAGGTAATGTAGTAAACTATGTTCAGGATAATATATATTATTTTGCTTCGCCAATTGAAATGGATGGGGAACAAATAGGGGTACTAGTTATTAATTATAAATTTGATTTATTGGATTTGATTTTAAATAAAGTTATATATATTTTATGTATTGGTGCCGCTATATTTTGCTTTATAATCATACTGCTGAGTGTTTTTATATCAAGAAGGATTGTTATGCCTATTAAGAAGTTATTAATCACCACTGAAAATTATGCAAAAAGAGACTTTACTATTGTTAATACATCTAGAAATGATGAGTTGGGTCAGCTTAGTAATAGCATAAATGATATGGGTATGCAGCTAAAGGATCACATTGATAGGCAAAAGCAATTCATATCAAATGTTTCTCATGAGATACGCACGCCATTAGCTGCAATTAAAGGATATTCAGAATACTTGGCTGATGAGGTTATTGGAGATGCTGACTTAGAGAAAGCAGTTTTTCATTTGAACAATGAAACTGTAAGGCTTACAAGTCTAGTTAATGATTTATTGCAGGTGTCTCGTTTAGATTCTTGTCAGGAAAATTTCATTTTTAATAAAATAGACTTTTCAAGTGTGCTTTTAGATACTGTAGAGCATATGAGAGATAGAGCGTCAAAGCATGGAGTTGAGTTTACCAGCAATATTAGCTCAGCTGTATTTATTAATGGAGATAAGGATAAATTAGTCCAGGTTTTAGTAAATGTACTGGATAATTGTATTAAATATTCACCTGCTGATAGTCGAGTTGAAATAAGACTTTCAACACATAGTAGATATGCAGAACTTACAATTACAGACCAAGGAATTGGAATTCCAAAGGATGCCTTAGAAAAAGTATTCGAACGCTTTTACAGAGCATCAAATACAAAGGGGATAACTGGAACAGGTCTTGGGCTTGCAATATGTAGGGAAATTATTGAGAGGCACAATGGAAAAATTGCAATGGAAAATATAGCTACAGGTGGTACTGTAGTTAAGATTATATTGCCCCTTGCAAACTAATTTGTACTGAATTAGTTTACATTAGAATTTATATTTAAGACAATTGGTATTTTATAGCATTTTGTTACAAGATTGTTACAACTTTGCATTAGGATAGAAATAAGCCCACTATATAATGGAAATATGGAAAGCAATTAAATAGAGAGAAAATAAGGAGGGCTTAACATGAAAAAATTATTTAGTGGTAAATCTAATAGGTGGGTTGCTTGGGGATTGGTTGTAGTATTAAGCGCTGGTTTGTTAATCGGTTGTGGCAGTAATAATACTGCTAATTCGGAAGCGACTACTAGAGCGGTAGTTGAGGAAGCTAGATTTGGTAATGGTTCGGTTAATAATGCCAGAGGTCAGGAAGCACCGTTAGATGACAGAGATGATGAATATAAGGATACATATTTTAAGAATTATGGAGTAAATCCCTTTATAGCTGCAAAGGAAGAACCATTATCCACTTTTTCTTTAGATGTTGATACTGCTTCATATTCGATAGCAAGAAAATATATAAAAGATGGTTCGTTACCTCCAAAGGATGCAATAAGGGTAGAAGAGTTTGTAAATTACTTTAAACGTCAATATCCTGCGCCAAAAGATGATGTGTTTTCAATATACACTGAAATGGCACCATCTGCATTTAACAGAGGGTATCATGTGCTGGAAATTGGTATGCAGGGTAAGGAAATCAGTACTTCAAATTTAAAGAATTCTGCACTTACATTTGTAATTGATGTATCAGGCTCTATGGATATGGATAATAGGCTTAAGCTAGTAAAAGAGAGCTTGGAAATTCTCGTAGACCAAATGGATGAAGATGACAAGATTGGGATTGTAGTATATGGAACTACAGGAAGAAAGCTGCTTGAACCTACTTCTGGCAGTAAGAAAAGTAAGATAATGAATGCTATTGACGAATTGGAACCTGAAGGTTCAACAAATGCAGCTGAAGGTTTGATGCTGGGCTATGATATGGCATACAATTCATTTATGGAAGATGGAAACAACAGAGTGATTCTTTGTACTGATGGGGTTGCTAACCAAGGTATCACAAATGCTGAGGACATATTGAAAAGAGTTGAGGATTACAAAACAAAAGGAATTACATTAACTACATTAGGCTTTGGTATGGACAATTATAATGATATATTCCTTGAGACACTTGCTAATAAAGGCGATGGCAACTATGCTTATATTGATACCCTTGAAGAAGCTGAGAAGGTTTTTATAGACCAACTAGCTGGTACATTACAGGTAATTGCAAAAGATGCAAAAGCACAAATAGAATTTGATTCAAATAGTGTAGAGAGCTATAGGCTCATAGGTTATGAAAATAGAATACTTGATAAAGAGGATTTTAAAGATAATAAGGTTGATGCAGGTGAGATTGGTGCTGGTCATGCAGTTACTGCCCTTTATGAAGTAAAGCTAAAGACCAATGTTGGAGAAGATGTTGGTATTGTAAAAATAAGATATAAGAATCCCGAAACTAATAAGGCTAATGAAATAAGTAAGCAGATTAAGTCATCCCAAATACATAACAATTTCTATGATGCTACACCAAGATATAGATTTATGACCTTGGTTGCTCAGACAGCTGAAATCCTAAAAGGCAGTACTTGGGCAAGTAACACAAGCCTGGAGGATGTGTATGAGTTATTGATTAGCAGAGATATGAAGGACCTTGATAAGAGCAAGGAAGATAGTGAGTTTATTGATTTAGTTGAAATGGCAATGGATTTGAGTGAAAGAGACTAAATGCTGCAAAGAGATAATAGATGACCTTCAAAATAAAATGAAAAGATTATTACAAAAAGAATATAGTGCGCTAAAAATCCAGAAGCTCTCCCTAATCAGGATCTTCTGGATTTCTTGATTGTGAAACGAATACCACACGTTCTACGTGTGGTTCCAAAAAGCTTATAGCTTTGAGTGGAAAATAAAATCCTCCTTTGTTAAAATAATTGCAGGTTTGCCAACCGCATTTAAAAAAACAAAGGAGG
>JAEZOA010000122.1 GCA_023441625.1 Bacillota bacterium | reverse complement strand
GCTTAACGGTCATCATATGCATGGCTGCACTGTTAGGACTGTGTATATCTACGTTATAGCCTGCAATTGCGACTGTATCTTCAGGTATTTCGAGGTTTTTAATATTATCAAGTGTAAGCTGCTTTTTACCAACAATGCGTCTGCTCTCTCTTACTCCTATAAATGGTATCATTGAAACGAGATGAGAGTTTTCAAAACCGGGAATATACTTCTGCATAAATGGTACAAGCTCTTTCACTTGTTTATGACAAACAAACTCTGCTTTTATAATACTTTCGAAATCAGTAACATCTGTGTCTATTGAACGTGTAACATTAACAAACGCATTACCACTAACCTGCTTGCAGATATCAATCATGTTGCGCGGAATAGTAAATTCTCCTGTTCTCCTAGCCTCATTTACTATGTCACTAAAGCCCATCATTGTAAAGCATATGTTGTTTCTGAAATAATCTACCGACTGTTCAAGTCCTGGGAATGTATCCGGTAATTTATAAGCTTCAGGATGCTTACTGAGATAATCGAACAACTTATCATAATCCACATTACCAAGCTCAAATGTGATTGTTGGTGGCTGAAGTCCCTTTCCTTCAGCATCCCCTTTCTCATAATTTGCTCCGGCTTTATATGCTACACATGCATCTCCAGTAGCGTCAATAATCAAATCAGATTCAAAGTTCATTTCCTCTCCACGACAAAATACACTGATACCTTTCATTTTGCCGTTGTCCACCTTAACTTCCTTAAGTTCGGCATAAAGAAGTACATCAAGATTCTCTTCCTGCTCGCACATTTCAAATAGAATAATACTCATCCAGGGAGCACTTACATGCGTCACTGAATTTAGTAATGGAGAAGGACTATGTCCCTTTGTTCCATTGACCTCTAGAAGTCTATCAATAATTTCTTGACCTATACCTTTAACAGCAGTATTTCCTGCCCGGTCAAGGTATGCTAAAATAGGAAGTCCCGACACAAGCAAACCGCCAATTTGTGCATTTCTTTCAACAAGTAAAACTTTAAGGCCTCTCCTTGCTGCTACAATAGCTGCTGGAAACCCACCCGCACCGCTTCCTACAACAATTAAATCATATTTTTTATTATACATTTTTTTATCCCCTTAGAATTTATTTTATATATTTTTATCACCTTCTAAATCATTATCCCTTAACCGCACCTGCAGTCAAACCAGATATAAGCATTTTACCGAGGAAAGAAAATACAATAAGAACAGGAACTACTGCAAGTGTCGCGGCCGCTGTTAATGGTCCCCATTCCCTACCAAAATATCCAATATAGTTATAAATAGACACCTGTATAGGATATAATGTTTGTGAATTAACAAGTACAGACGAAACGGTATATTCATTCCATGCTCCGATAAAAATCATAAGAGCTGCACATGCAAGTGTTGGCTTACATATGCTTGGTACAAGTACGAAAATAATATACCATTTTGAAGCACCATCGATCTGAGCCGCTTCCTCGATCGCATAAGGTACACCCTGCATTCCACCTACCATTATCCAAACAGCCATTGGGATATTGTATGCGATATAGATAAGCGGAAGTGTGAGGAAATTATTGTTCATTCCTAAAAAGGAAAATAGCATGTAATTTGGAACTACCATCGCAGCACTACCCATAGAAAGAGGGATTCCGCAAATTATTATATAGAACAAGGGCTTTTTAGCTGCAAACTTACAGCGTGTAAGTGCATACCCTGACATCATTGCAGCGATAACACCTACGATAACTGAAATTAAACTATAAATAATACTATTAAAAGCAGCTACTGAAAATGAGCCATTAAGCACTGTAATATAATGCTCAATGCTTGCGGTAAATCCAAAAAATTTCGGTGGAAATACCATTAATTCACGTGCAGTCTTTAAGGATGTTATTGCACCCCAGAAAAACGGCACAAGATTTACTATAAGAACTAGGATAAGAGTAAGTACTCCTAACAGTATTAAAGCATACCTTGAAACAATTTTAGATCTCATACTTCACCGCCTTAATATAAATAACTGCCAGCAGGAAATTAATTAAGCAAAGCACTATAGAAAGCGCACTTGATTCTCCAAAGTGATAGCTTGTAAAGCTCATTCGGTAAACATCTATAGCAACCACCATTGTCGATGTTCCCGGTCCACCTGCTAATAGTGTGAGTGGAACATTAAGGTTGTTTATATTTGATAAACCAACAATAATTGCTGAAATAGTAAGAGGCGTTTTAAGGAGAGGAAATCTGATAAACCAGAATAACTTCCACTTATTTGCCCCATCAATTTTTGACGCTTCTTCATATTCCTGGGGAATAGATTTTAAACCTGCAAGTACCTGCACCATAACATATCCAATAACACGCCATGTGAGTACAAATATAAGAGTGTAAATGGCTATATTTTTATCTGTTAAAAACCCAATTTTACTTAATCCAATTTTTGAAATAGCATAGTTTAATAGTCCTGTTTCATCCTGGAAAATCCATTTCCAAAGCATTGCAGCAACAATCATAGATGTAACCCATGGTACGAGAACTATAATCTGCACAACATATGCTAACTTTTGGCTTAAGGCATTTATGCACAGTGCCAAAGCAACACCTACAATTAAGGATACAATAAGGCTTATACCAGAAACATAAAATGTTCTTCCAATAGATTTTAATATCTCTGTATCAGTCAATACATCAATATAGTTTCCTAATCCTAAAAATTTTGAAAACTGCATATAATCTGCACGGTAGAGACTGCAATAAAATGCAAATGCTAGTGGTACAAGCAGAAATAATACTATAAATATCAGTGTAGGAGACATCAGTAAATATGGGAGTAACCTTTTACCTCCCTTCTCAAGTAGACAGTTTACTGTTCTGTCTTTATTCTTCATTGCCTTCACCATTAGTCAAGCTCCTCCCTGATCTCATAAAAGCCTGAGATATCACTTATTTGATTTATTTGCACAGGAAATCTGCAAAAGACTCCCTGTGCAGTATTAAAAGAAATTTTATCTATTAACATTTCTGTCGGAAAAGTCCTTTTCTGCCTTTTTCAAAGCATCTTCTACACTCATACCATCAGAATATGCATAAATCATTGCATTCTGTAGATCAAGGGCAAAGCCTGTTATACCATAGGATCCTGAGAAAACGTGTGATGAATTAGCGACGATATCTTTAGTTGTTATCATCCAGCTATTATCTGGTTTATTAATGAAATCTGCTTCACTTTTAAGTGTTGATGAAAGAACTGGAATCTGGTTAGCTTCTGTTACCCACATCTTATCAGCCTCAGGTAATACCAGATATTCTAGAAATTTGCCTGCTGCTTCTTTATTTTTACTGCCGGACCATACTGCTGTATTCCATGCGTAAGCATTTGCAATAGAGTTGCCCTGACCCTTATTCCACTCTGGGTAAGGCATAAAACCGACATAATTAGGATCAAAAGCAGTAAGACCCTTAACTGTAGGCACACGTAATGAACCTCCAGAAATCATTGCAAACTGACCCGCTTCAAACATGTTATAAACTTCTTCAGAGGTTAAAGCAACACTACTTGCAGGCATTACCTTGTGTTTGTCGATAAGGTCAATCTGGAACTGAAGTGCTTTTTTTCCTGCGTCACCAGCCCAATTATTTGGTTTTCCGTCTTCAGTAAATATTCCTCCTTGTTGGCTAAAGAGGGCTGTAGGAAGAACGCCATGAGGATCAGTTACATCTGTGCTGTAACCCACTCCATAGCCATAAACCTGAAGTTTATCTTCGTTAACATAGGTAAGCTTCTTAGCTACTTCTGCAAGATCGTCCCATGTCTTAATGTCCTCTACCTTTATTCCAAACTTCTCAAAAAGGTCTGTTCTGTACATAATACCAAAGGTACCTGAAAATAGAGGAATTTCATAATGGTACTTTCCGTCGTAGCCTGCTTTGAATAATTCACTTTCTATATCTGCACGCTGCTCATCTGTCCAGTTATTGAGAAACAAATTCTCAAGTGGCTCCATACATCCAGCAGCAATAGCCTCTCCGAGATTAGCCATATTGATCATAAAAAGATCAGGGCTATTACCTGCCGCATGTCCTGCTATAATTTTAGCTGACATTGTTGTCCATTCCTGTGTTTCAACCTTAACTTTAACACCAGGATTTGCTGCTTCAAAGTTTTTAATTAAATTACCGAGTACAATCGCACGTGCATTCTTGGATGTCAGATCGAGGAATGTCCACATAGTAAGTTCAGCAGGTTTAAGCGCTCCACCTGCAGTGCTTGTGGAAGATTCAGAAGAAGTAGTAGTAGAAGTAGTAGACCCTGTTGAAGTTGTCGATGTTGTGCTTGATGAACAACCTGTAATCACACCAATTGACATCATCATTACTAGCATAATAGCAATCACTTTTTTACCCATTTTTTCCTCCTAAAATTAAATAATTTATTTTAATTTTCACCACCTGCAATATCGTTGAAGTCCAAATCTTAACGTTAAGATTTTGTGCGAAACTACACCGGTCCTTTCTTTTCCCGATTTAGTATAGATTTTTAACTGATTTTCTCTCAACGATATTACACGGCAAAACAATGCCGTCATACTTTTTATTTGGATTTTTGAGGCGCCTGAGAATCAAACTGCACGCTTCCTGTGACATCGAATTCTTATTCCAGTCAACACTTGTCAATGGTGGGTTAATATATGAAGATATAGCTAAATTTTCATATCCTAAAATAGATAAATCCTCTGGTATGTAAATTTTATTTTCGTAAAAATACTGACATGCTCCTGCCGCAAGAATATCTGAACCGAAAATTACTGCTGTTGGAAACTTATCTTTTGGCAGCTCACAAATTCTTCTTGCAACCTCATAACCGTGTGAGGACATAAATTTGCACTCAAACAATAGATCATCATCAAGTTCTATCCCGGCTTCTTCCAGTCCTTCCTTATATCCTTTGAGTTTAAGAGGACACGCGTATGTTATAGAGTCACCACTAACATAAGCAATTTTTCTATGTCCGTTCTTAACAAAATATCTGACTGCCATTAATATAGATTCAGTATAATCATTTATTACATAGTCGGTAATCTCACTGAATGTGCCAACAGTAACAAGCACATTTATTTCTTTTTTAAGTAAATAAATAAAATCTTTTTTATAAAGCGAGCCAACAACTAATGCACCGTCCACACGTTTTTGCTCTATAATTTTCGGAATTTCTTTACTTCCATCTTCATAAACAAAGTTTTCAATAAGTAGGCCATAGCCTGTAGTTTTTATCGCTTCCGCAATCCCATTTATGTAATCTATATAGAAAATATCTTTATCATTGTTATGAACATTCTTTTGAAAACTGTCATAACCCATTGTTATAAGACCTATGTTTTGCTTTTTATTTGTAACAAGCTCTCTTGCCGAAATATTTGGAGTATATCCAAGCTCATTTATTACTTTTAGTATTTTTGCCCTTGTGGATGGTTTTACACAGTCAAGTTCATTAACCACAGCAGAGACTGTAGTAGGGGAAACACCAGCAACTTTAGCAACATCTTTAATTGATACCATTTAATCACCCACTTAATCTTAACGTTAAGATTAATATACTCCCTATTATAATATTTGTCAATAGTATTCTTTAAAATTCGACAGCAAATTCACAAAATAATTGCCCTTCAACTTCGAATCCTTTTATTTTTACTATTAGACGTCCTTACTCCTCCTATCCTCCAATGCATCTCATATACTTAGTGAATAGATGAATCATAAGCTTAACAGCGTTACTTTTGATTCCAGAAAACTCAACTTCCCATTTATCATTAAATTTATCAATGTATATAATTTGTTATTATTCATTTAAAAGCAACTAAAAGGACTGAATTCTATATTGTACAGAACTCAGTCCTTTTAGTTACCTTTAGCAGAATGTTAAAATATATAGAGTATGTAAAAGCAGGGGTTAGCCAAACGGGTTACACTCCTAGAGAATTCTCAATAACTAAAATTACCCAATTGATGAACTATATATATATAATCTAGTTTGAAACGCCTTGAGCCTTACGCCATTACTTCATCACAAATGTATGAGTCTCATACCTGTTTTTTTCCCAGCAATTGTATCCCCGGAGGGTGATCTCACTTGGCAGTTTTTCCATTGCCTGCAGTGAAATTTTTTCAATATAGTGCGTGTCATCAATTGCCTCAATACCACCGCCTGATGAGGCACCGTGTGGCAAGCGATTACCGTTTTCATCCAGAAATTCAAACCAAAGGCCATTGTAGGTTTCGGCATATTTTTCTTTATCTATGACCGTAAATTCCATCTCCGCATAAATCGCCATAGGAGAACCCGTCAGTTCTATTTTATCCACCCTAACACCGCAATCGCTGTAGACGTGGGATTCTATACTGGTTACGGTTTCTTTTTTCCCAGTGTTTTTGAGCGTGACGGAGAGCGTCGTATTTTTTCTGCTATTCATATCTCTCACGTATTCTCCGTTCTCTATTACAAAAGGAACGGCAACACATTTAAATTCCACATCTGGAGCGATAGAATCACCTTCATAACGTCCCTCTAGCATATATACAAGAGTTCCGTCTTCTTCAAGCAAATAAGCGATGGAACAGTTAGCTCCACTGATACCAACGGACGTTTGAAACATCTCTTTATTGTTTTCACGGGCGTAATCGGCAATGGTACCTGTTTCCCTGCTGAATATGGGTCCCATATTTGTAATGTTGTCGGAAGGATAGGCATCGGGCCCCAACAGCAGGTACTCGGATGAAGAAGGCTTAACATCAAGTGCAATATAAATACTCTGCCCATCATATATGGCTTCGCGTACCGTAAAAGCCGCGATATCGGTTTTGTTACCTTTTTGAATAACTTCCTTTTGCACAATTGCCGATGCTTCAGGCAAAACCTTTACATCAGTTCTTCCTCTGTTCAGGAAATCAAGGATTCCCCATGTGTTAGTATAAGCTAAAGCAGTCCCAACAGACAGTATGCAAACAATGCCGATAACAGCAATTAGTCGAAAGGATATTCTTTTTATAGGCTTTTCATTCTTACTTGATTGCATATTAGCCAGGGTATCATATACATTATTGACAAAGTCATCATCAGCCTGACCTAACGCATACTTTAATTCTTTTATATCTCGCATGGCAATTGACCCTCCTCGGATAATATTGTTTTCAGTTGCTGTCGTCCGCGCAGCATGCGCGATTTGACTGTCCCTTGAGGCCATCTTAAAATTTGCGCAATCTCACCAATTGAAAAGCCTTCAATATAGTGCAGCATAATGGGCAGACGGAGCATTTCACTCTTTTTAATCCCCCTTGTCATCTTTGTTATTTTTGACCGGTCAGCTATTAGACGTCCAAGAACTGCCTTTGGTTTTCATATATAATGTTTTTTTATTATCTACTCTTTTCCTTAGAAAAACGCTTCATCAAAGCGTTTTAATACACAAGAGGTCTGATTAATGAATAGTGGGAGCCTCTGTTGTACAAGATGAGACTAAAATCTGGCTTGTCATATTACGGCAAGGATAATCCGCCCATGTCCATGCGTGACAACAGGGAGAACCTTATCTCCTGGCGGCATGATGAAGCTGCTTACAGAAGATGAACTCGAGCAGGGCATTCGCATCGTTTACCACGACATCGGTTCGGTTGATTATGCCGAGGAATAAGAGGCGAGGAACAGCCAGTCGATGAGCAGCAGGTCGTGGAGCTTCAGACAGGAAGCCAAGGAAAAGACCGTAAAAGAAGTACTAAAGGGCGGGCACCCAACTTTAGCACCCACCCATAAAAGCATTGTCCAGAGAATAATCCTATCTACATTAACAGAAATTATAAAGGGTCTTTGTAGTAATTGTATTAATTTAACAATTATGTAGGTTCATATCAAAGTTTTTAATAAGTTATTAGAAAATTAATTCTAATAGCCTAATCTGTATGTTTTGGTTAATCTCCTCCATCATTTCACTAAACTCTAAATAATCTGTTAGTTTAATAGAATTTTCAATAGATACCTTCGGTTTAGTAATATTGGCTACATTGGATTGATTTACTTCTGTAAATATTCTTGCACTCATTCTCTTACTCTTGACCATAGAAGTGATTGTTGTCTTTCCTTCAAGTGTATCATTATCCTTCTTTTTATTGATGAAGTTAAAATATATATTGTTTATTTCATTGTAATCGCTGCTATTATTAAACTGTTCAAGATTTACTTTACCTTCTATCTCCCCTATAAAAGCTCTTAAGTTACCTATCTTTGCATCTTTTTCGTAGGAATACTTAGCCTCAAGTAGTGACTTATCAGATAAATATACATTAAAATTCCCATTATATATACCACTATTTAATTTTGCTGTATTTTCTAATTTGAAGATAGACATTTGATTCTCTTTAATACTAAAATCAAATATATCTGTACCTGATAAATCTTTAAACATTGAGAAAGTTATACTTGTATCACTCAACTTATCATTAAGCTGCCTAGAAATGATATCACCATTATCCTTAAAATAAGCAGTATATACTAGTTTAACCTCGCCAACATCCTCTGCAGCTTCATTTAATTCTCCACAAAGCTTTTTAATTATTTCATCTATTTCTTCCTGTGTTATCTTTTCTACACTAAGACCCTGGTTTAAGTATGTTGAAGCCATAGCCGAATTAATTATTGACGATAATACTATTCTAGCATTCTTGTCATTTTCAAGTTCTTTTGCCAGTGCTTTATATATATCTGAAATGATATTTTGATCAATATTAAACGTAATAGAATTACAATTTATATTTTCAAAGTTTGCTTCACTATTAAACATCACATTTTTGTCAGGAATCTGACTAAAAATGATATCCTTCAAATACCTTTCTGTCATTTTTTCATAAGCCTCACGAGTTAAACCAAATACTTCTTGGAAGGCCTTGTCATCACCCAAGTATGCTTCAATATACTTAATATACATGGTGTTATAGCTTTCTATACCTAAAGTCTTTTCAGTGAGCCCTGGAAATGCTACAAGAGTCTTATTATCAGCAGACTTGATGTCAACATTCGCAAACTCCTTACCTTCATATTTTGCACAAATCAATGAGGTATAATAGCTATTCCTTAAATCTTTATTATTAGCATTATACTTAAGATTCAACTCAAACTTTGATATGTAATCCGCTATTAGAGCCATTTCTGGATCTGTTTTCATTTGGTCTCCATCGATTTTAGCATTTACTTTACAATCATAACTAAACTCTGACAATTTATTTCCTTTAAAATCATTAATAAATTGTTGTTTAAGATCTTTAAAATTGTCTCTTTCAAGAGATAAGTAATAATACTTTGAGCCCAAAACCGCCGCTTTCACAGATGTACTAAATAAAAACAAAGTTATTACCATTGAAGGTATAAGAAAAACTACCATGCATGATATAAGTTTCTTACTATGTTGACCCATATTTACCCCCCATAGAAAATTAAGTTATATATCTATGTATTAATGTAAATTTTATACATTTATAGGAGAAGTATATTTAAATATTTGACTTTTGTCAATTATCCTTTTAAATTCCCAATATATTGGTATTTAATTAGTAACCAATGGAAATAATATCAATGGATGATTTGCTTTAATGTATCACCAGCACTATACATCGAATCTTTTCTTGAAAGGAGATATAATATGGGAGATAAGGGTAGTCAAAAGAAAGTTCCAAAGCTAACTAAAAAAGAGGCTAAAGCCGCAAAGATTGCTGCTCGAAACAGCAAAGGTGCTACTGAACAATAGTTAATTTAAAATGGAACGAGGCACATAATGATTATGGTTGGCCTCGTTCTACGTTTTTAATCAGTTATATTGTATTTAATATAACAAAATGGTAATATTATGGATTAATTTATAATAAATCTATTAAATTGTTTATTAATGGGAGAACCCATATATAAAAAGCTTGGCTTCAAAGAATATTGTAAATTTAATGTTTATAAGGTTGAAAGAACTTAATTAATAAAGAAGGGTGGGGACCGAGTCCATGCCAGTACTTTAATGGAGTTTTATGCCAAATGCGGGGCATGGGCATAATTATGAATAATTAGTTAAATCTACTCTCCTAAAAGCAACGATTTCTCCCCTACATAGTAGATACATAGCTTGTGCAGTGGTCTTGTCATTGCAACGTACAGTAGCTTGATATCCAATTCACTTTTAGTATAATTTTGCATATTTGCATTTGATATAATCACCACATCAAATTCTAGGCCTTTTGATAAATATGAAGGCACAATTACAACTCCACTTTTGTATTCTTTTTCATCACCAGTAATGATGCTTATATCCTTATCAGCCTTCTTGAGCAACGGCTGCATCTGTTCGCACTCTTCCATGGTTTTGCAAATTACAGCTATAGTTTTGTGCCCTGTATCCTTTAAAACTTTTATTCTTTGAGCAATGTCTACTGCAGCTTCATTAACATCAGCCTTTGATATGAATTCAACTGGCTCACCATGCCTAATAACAGGCCTCGCTCTAAGCAGCTCATTGTTTTCAAGTTTTTCAATAACCTTATTTGCGGCCTCCATTATTTCCACTGTAGTTCTATAACTTTGCTCAAGCGTTAAGAACTCACACTTATTACCATTAAATACCTCATTAACTATTTCTTCCCACTGACGTACTCCCCTATAGGAATGTATTCCTTGACACAAATCTCCAAGTATCGTAAAGGAGCTATCCTTCACAATCTTTTTCATCACATAGAATTGGAAAGCACTGAAGTCTTGTGCTTCATCAATTACAATATGTTTAACAGGAATTTTCTCATCCATCCCATATATTTTAAATTTTAGATAAATTATTGGTGCTAAGTCTTCAAGTTCTAGCATCTTACTATTTAATATACCTAATGTATATTCTCTTGTAAATTTACATACCTCTTGGCTAGAGTACTTACCTACTATTTTATCAAAGGTATTTGAATCCTCCAGCAAATCTTTGTAATACTGATATGGACTTAACTTTGGTAAACTATCAACGTACTCTTTAACTAAGGTCTTGGATATTTTCTCTATTTTGTCTAATACCCTATCTCTTTTCTCAATGGCTTTAATTATTAATTCTCTCTTTTCTTTCTCATCACTGATTGTCATTCGTATTCTGGCAACTTTTTTGTCAATCTCCAACTCTATCTGCGCTATAATTTGCTGTTTTCTTGTCTTTAGCCTTGTGGTAATGCTCTTTTTAATTTCATCCATCCTTTTGGCAATTGGCCACATACCGTATTGGGTTAAAAATAAAGTGTTTAGCTCTTGGTAGGAGAATATCACCTGTGTTCCTAAGGTAATGTCATTATTTGGAATAAAGGACAGTTCTATTTTTTTAATATATTCATCAATAATATCTTTGAAATACATTGAAGTTTTCAGTACTGAGACCTGTCTAACTATATCATTCTGAGCAATTTGCTCCTTCGTTGCATTGTGATTAACAAACATATTTAGCTTATCATTAGCATCGGTAAGCTTAAACTTCTTGCCTATGAGTTCAATTGCAAAATCCTCAAAGGTGGTTTGTTTAACTCTTTCAACACCCAACTCAGGTAATACCTCTGAAATGTAATTTAGGAAAAGTCTATTTGGAGCTATTATCATAAAGTTTTCAGGCTCAAAACTCTTCTCAAAGGTATAAATAAGGAAGGCTATTCTGTGGAGCGCAATTGTTGTCTTACCACTGCCCGCAACCCCTTGGACTATAAGTGGTTTCCACATAGGTGCTCTTACTATTTTGTTTTGTTCCTCTTGAATTGTTGATACAATTTCTTTCAGTCTATTCTCGGCATTTGCACCAAGATATGTTTGAAGAAATTCATCATTTGTAGTTATATCTATATCAAATATTTCCTCTAATCTTCCATTATTTATAGCAAACTGCCTCTTTAATAGAAGCTCTCCCTCAATAGTCCCATCAGGGCATAAATAGCTAGCAGTGCCTAGTCGAGCCTCATAGTACAGATTAGCTATTGGAGCCCTCCAGTCAACAATTATAATTTCCTGATCCTCATCTCTTGCAAGAGACATTTTCCCAATATAGAGATTCTCTATTTTGCTAAATCCCTTCTCTTGAAAGTCTACTCTAGCAAAGTAAGGCTTACTTCTTGCTGTATATAGGTTTTTTACCTTTAGTGCCAGCGTGTCCTGAAGCATCGTATTGACCATAATACTTGTGTAGTCAGCACTACTATCTCCGCTCATATGTCTATGAACACTTTCTAAATCGTTACTTACTTTTTTTCTCTTTTCCAATGCACGCTCAAGACTTTTCTCAACATAGTCTAGAGTATATCTGCACCTTTCAAGCTCTTGCTTATAGGCTGGATGGTTTGCAGCTGACATGTTTTCTTACCCCTCTCTTTTAATCACTTTTTAATATAAACAATGTATTTTTTGAGTAACTTTTAATATTATATCTTGTAATATAAGTTAATGCTACTATATTCTTTTACAGATAAAAAAACCCCAAGCCATTATGCTTAGGGCTAAAGTCTATCTATTTTATAAAATTTATTTGTAAGTGCAAGAAAACCCCAAGCAGTTAAGCTTGGAGGCTAAAGTCTTTGTGCAAATAAGTATAAAATAAAACAAGCCTTCATGCGATCAGCACAAAAGACTAAAGTCTTAAGCTATTTTACTTTATATATAAAGCAAAGCCTCAAGCAGTTATGCTTAAG
>JAEZOA010000095.1 GCA_023441625.1 Bacillota bacterium | reverse complement strand
TTCTTTGAGCACCTTAACAGATGCTCTATTCGTCATGCAGTTTTCAAGGTTCATAAATATCTAAATTGCATTTCTGCAGTTTATTCAAAAAATATCATTTTAAAACTTGACTTTTAATAGTTAGTCTCTTTTTATTATTTAAGTTCTTTTAACCTATGCTCCGACCATTTCAGTTTAACATTGTTACTATTATACCACATAAAATCCCTAATATATTGCCTACTGATGACATTCTTCCCAAATAAATTCTTTTGGATTCAGGTATCAATTCGCCAAATATTACATAAAGCATTGCTCCACCTGCAAATCCGAGACAAACTGCTACAAACTGCTGAGATATGTGTCCTAAGGCTCCACCAATTAAAGCCCCTACTCCCATTGGAACTCCTGAGAGTATTGTCAGTAAAAATGCTTTAGTAGCAGAAAATCCACCTAATTTCATAGGTAGGGCCATCGCGATGCCTTCTGGCACATCATGAATCACTATAATTATGGTTAGAGTAACTCCTAGAGTCACAGAAGCTTCAAAGCCTGATCCAACTGCGAAACCCTCTGGTAAATTATGAAGTGCTAATCCAATTGAAACCAATATCCCTGCCCGTAATAAGTTTGAGTTTCCTTTTGCATTTTTTACAAAACTTAATTGTTTAACAAAATCATCTAAGAAAATAATTACCAATATTCCTAAAATTACACCTATCATTGTTAAGTTTAAGCCAGCAATCTTTACCGCCTCTGGTATTAATTCAAAGCAAACAACCGACGTCATTAGTCCTGCAGAAAATTCCAAAATGGTACTTAATAATCTATTACTTATATCTTTGCCCGCAAAAAAGGCTATCAATCCACCAATACCTGTTCCGGTAATGCCTGATATCAAGCCTACTATTGCAATTTTCAGTATGTGTTCCACAGCAAGCCCCTTTTTTTGAAATAGTAAGTCCTACAAACATACTATTCTAATGTGCCGCAGATTATTATTATTAACAAAAACTTTTAAAAAATGTAATATCAGTCATTTTTAATCCTCATCATCACTGCCGCTACCTAATTTTTCTGATTGCTCAGTAGTGATAAGCGCATCTATTATTTCATCCAGGTCACCTTCAAGGACTTGGTCAAGTTTATATAGGGTTAAATTTATTCTATGGTCTGTTATTCTTCCCTGAGGATAATTGTAGGTTCTGATTCTTTCACTTCTATCTCCAGTACCCACCTGACTTTTTCTATCCTGAGCAAGCTCCGAAGTCTTTTGCTGCTGTGCTGTATCATATAGCTTTGATCTTAGTACAGTCATAGCCTTATCTCTATTTTTATGCTGTGAGCGCTGGTCCTGACAAGTTACAACAAGACCAGTTGGAATATGGGTTATTCTGATTGCGGAGTCAGTCTTGTTTATGTGCTGTCCTCCTGCACCACTTGCTCTATATGTGTCTATCCTTAAATCGTTAGGATTAATTTCAATATCAACATCCTCAACCTCAGGCAAAACGGCTACAGTGATTGTAGATGTATGAATTCTTCCACTTGACTCTGTAGCTGGAACTCTCTGAACTCTATGAACACCACTTTCAAACTTCAGCCTGCTATATGCTCCCTTTCCCTCAATAGCAAAAACAACTTCTTTAAAGCCCCCCAATTCAGTTGGATTGGAATCTAATATCTCGGTTTTCCAATGTTTCCTCTCAGCATACCTGGTCAGCGCCCTAAATAGTACGCCAGCAAATAGTGCCGCCTCATCTCCACCTGCACCTCCACGTATTTCTACAATAACGTTTTTATCATCATTTGGGTCCTTGGGAACAAGCATAATCTTTAACTGTTTCTTTATTACCTCAAGTTTCTCCTGAGCTTCTTCAAACTCTAATTGCACCATCTCTTGAAAATCTTTCTCCAGTGTCTCATTTAGAAGCTCTCTAGCCTCATCAATTTCATTTGTAACCTTTTTGTACTCTCTGTAAGCCTGTACAATCTCTTCTAAGTCAGAAAATTCCTTCATAAATTTTTTATATTCATCTTGATTGTTAATTATATCAGGATCACTAAGCTTATGGTTTATTTCATCATACCTATCCTCTGCCGCCTGCAGTTTATCAAACATAAAATCCTCCGTTTAAATTTCTAATTGAAAATGTAAATCTAGGTTTAGACTATATAAATATTAATCCTTAATTATTGTAAGAATGCATTTTTAAACATGACATATGCAATTAAGTATTATATCATGAACAAAATTGGTGCGCAATTCAAAATTGCTGCACAATTGATTAGTGTTCCCTAAAACTCTAATTCTATGGGATTACGCACATACTGGGCACACAAAAGAACTATCTGATAATAAAAACTTCAGATAGTTCTTTTGTGGAATGATCTTCTGTATTCAAATAAAATCACATAAGCTTAAATATAGTTCCAAGATTTAAGTAAGACGCTTTCAAATTACTTTACAATTTCAATAAGTCCATTCATGGTTTCACCAGTAATGATTACCTTATTTAGTCCAGACTCGAAATCTTTGCTTTCAGCTTCAACAAAGCTTCCTGTCTCGCCCCTGCGATTCACATTATGGTATATTATTTCAGGGATAAGTAGGTTAATAGTTCCATTACTTGCGCGTGCTTTTACTTTGTATGCTCTCCCATCCATATCATTCATATTAACCTTGATTCCACCATTAGAGGTTTTCAAATACATATTCATATCTGTATTTTCGTCTAGGTTTTGGGCATTTTCTAATGTAATCCTACCATTTATAGTTACTGCATTTATATCCTGTACCTTAATATGTTTTATGTCAATAACAGCATTGCTAGTATTAATATCAATTTTATTTCCAGTAATATAGTTCATTTGAACTCTTCCATTTTTGGTGTTTATAGCTATTTTATCACTGTTAACACCCATAAACTCAATATGAGCATTTTTTGTAGTGGCAATAATTTCTTCAGATATTGAGTCTTCAACATAAATCTTTCCATTTGAGTTCTCAATCTTAATTAATTTAAACTTACTTTCAGGTAAAAAAATCTCATAAGATACACTTACATTTTTTGCTGCACTATCCACCTTTATTGAAATTGCACTTGGATCCTCATTGAAGGAAACTATGCCTTCACCATCTGGAACAGGGCTTTTTATTCTTGAAATAATTGTAACCTTAGGATCCAGATGTTTCTTGATAACAATTGAACCATTTGTTCCTAAAATCTCAAGCGTTGCACCTTCAGCAGGGAAAATCTCAAAATTCTTCTGAACTGACTGCAGGTTTCCAAAAATATTAAAAGAATTAGTATCAACGAAGCTTCCAACATAATCTATTACTTTATCAACTATTCCAAAAGTTGTTGCAGCAACATTCTTACCAACCTTTTCAGCCTTAGTTGCAAAATCATCAATCATATTATCGAAATCAGTCTGGTCATAATTGGTCTTAAATTCTTTTTTCCACTGATTAACTCTATCTCGAACCTTTGCAGCCTCTTCAGCAAAATTATTATGCCTTTGATTTTTTCTATAATCAGTATTTTCCTGTTTAGGTTCTGGTTCTAATGCCGCTAAAAGCTTTGCTGCCTCCTCGCTTGATATTTTCTTTTCTTCAAGCATCTTCAATATTAATAATTTTTCTTCACTAATTGACATTGTTAAAATCCCTCCTAATTTAAACTATTAATTTACGATTAATCTTTCATCAGCTCAACTGCTTCCTCAACGCTTATCTCTCCAGAATTTAGTTTGTCAAGTATTTCCTTGTTCTTACCTGGAACGATAGGTTCAGGTGCCCCCTTATGCCCAAGTGCTGATGCTACATCTTCTAGTTTGTTTTTTACTGTAGGATATGAGATACCAAGCTCTTTTTCAACCTCTTTTATATTGCCTCTACATTTAATAAATACATCCAAAAATACCTTTTGATCATTTGTAAGTTTGCAGAATTTGCAAAGACTAAAATGTCCCTCGATAACTGTATCACAACTATTACAGGTTATTCTTGTAACCTTTGTTTCATTACCACAAACAGGGCACTTTCCCATAGCTTCTCTTGTCATATTATCACCTCTTAAAATATTAAAATTGCCTAGAAACTAAACATTTCATTTTTATTCTTTAGTAATATAAAATTAATTTTTTTAAGTTTCTAATTAATATTATTAACTTATAAATATATATTATTCTTAAATGTAAATAATGTCAATATATTTATTTAAATATTTTTAATTGATTTATTAATTTTCATAATTAGTGTATTAAATATATTAATAAACAGCGCAAGTTGGCAAGCCAACATTGCTTATGTTAATTATAAAGCTAACTCTTCATATTATTAAAAAGAATAACTAGTTAATTGTTTAATTTTTTCGCTGCCTTTATCTTTTCAATACGTTTTCCTTCCATCTTTACTACCTTAAATATAATGTTTTCAGTTTCGACAACTGGAGTCTCTTCTTGTTCTGGAATTCTACCAAGCAAATCTATAATAAATCCACCCAATGTATCAAAATCATCAACTGGAAAATCCTCGTTCAGAGTTTCCTTTGCTTTATCCAAACTAATTGAACCATCAAAAATAAAAGTATTATTATCTATATATTCGATATCCTTTTCCTCAATATCATATTCATCAAATATATTGCCAACTATTTCTTCAACTAGATCTTCCATAGTTACAATACCTGCTGTGCCACCATATTCATCAATGACAACAGCCAAATGTACCTTGTATTTTTTTAGTTCAGCAAACAACTCATCTATCTTTTTAGATTCGGGGATAAAATATGGGCTTCTAATAATTTCAGCTAAGTTAAACTCTTTTTCATTGCTTTGAAAAAATTGAATTAGATCCTTAACATGTAATATTCCAACCACATTATCGATATTTTCTTTATAAACTGGAATTCTAGTATATTTTTCCTTATCCATAACCCCGATAACATATTTGAGTTGAGAATCAGCTCGGATACCGATTATATCAGTTCTCGGGGTCATTATTTCTGACACTCGCTTATCATCGAACTCAAATACATTGTCTATCATTTCTTTTTCCGCGTCTTGAATAACCCCTTTCTCTTCTCCTACCTCCATCATCATCCTAATCTCTTCTTCAGTAACCCATTCATCATCAGCAGCAGTAGGATTTCCCCCAAATAATTTTATAAAAAAGTTAGTTGAGACTGTAAGAAGCTTCACAAAGGGACTAGTTAAACGGGAAATTATAGTCAACGGTCCAACTGCTATCCTAGAAATAATATCAGCCTTTTGCATTGCGACCCTTTTAGGTATCAGCTCACCAAAGACCAAGGTGAAATACGAAAGTACTATTGTGATTATTATTAATGATACTGTTCTTATAATGGATTCTGCAACAGGTAACCCGGTTTTCATTACAGCTATAACCAAATCATCCACGAAGCTCTCAGTTGCAAATGCACTTGCCAAAAATCCTGCAAGGGTTATCCCTATCTGAATTGTAGCTAAAAATTTGCTAGGTTCACTCAAAAAAGCATAGAGCTGTTTTGCTTTTTTATTTCCTTCTTCTGATTGCTTTTTAATTAGTTTATCATTTAAGGATATAAGTGCAATTTCAGCTCCAGAGAAAAAGGCATTGAGCATCACTAAAATAATCAGTAATAAAATTCTTAATAACAAGCAATTCAACCTCCATATTATACATTCACTATATATCATACTCAAATAATTTAAATTCAACCAAAAACCAAATCACTTTTTATATGTATACATAACGCTTTTTCCTAAAACATAAATATAGCACCTCAAATTTATTTTTCGCCAAAACTCAAAATTTATTTTCTACAGTTTGCAAATATGCTATAATACTTAATGATAGGAAGGAGGCTAAGACTAGCTGTAAACACCTTAGGGAAATATATTGCTAATCAAAAATTAATTTTTCTATTTGCAAACTAGCTGAGATATCCCATAAGTAATACAGAAATTCATAGACTTAAAGGAAAATAAATAACCCTTCACCTTTTGTGTTAAAGTCTATCATATATGCCCTAAATGTAAGTTTTATTGAAATCTGGATGTCGCAGTATATAAGATAATACTCAGAATATCAGATTCTACACATAAGTTACCCATATCAATGTATCTTTATAAAATCTAGATAGAGTAAGTGTGCAATTTTATAGATCTCTTGCTTAGCAAATATAACCAGTACAATTTTGAATAATATTTATTCTCCCTAATACGCATTATAAATAAGCACGAAGAGAGGATGTGATTGTATTTGAATGTATTAATAGAGAAATTCAAAGAAGTTTTATCATCAGTACTCCCAATTACAATAATCGTTTTAATACTAAATTTTGTTATTACACCGCTTGAGACTCCACTATTATTAAGATTTATTCTTGGTGCATTTTTTATAGTTATAGGATTATCTATATTTTTATTTGGAGTAGATATTGGTATAACACCAATTGGTAATCTAATGGGAGCAAATCTAACTAAGAGCAATAAGATATGGATAATAGCTATAGCCGGAATTATACTAGGATTTTTTATTTCAGTTGCCGAACCAGACCTTCATATTCTTGCAGATCAAGTAGATTTTGTCACATCAGGTTTAATATCCAAAGCAAGTATTTTAGTTGTTGTATCTATTGGTATTGCTATTTTACTTTCACTAGGATTAATAAGGATAGTATATAATATTCCTTTATATAAAATATTAACCGTACTATATTTAATAATATTCATTTTAGCATTATTTACATCTCGTGAGTTTTTAGCAATATCCTTTGATGCATCAGGTGCTACCACAGGTGCACTTACGGTACCATTTATCTTGGCTCTTGCCATTGGTACTTCTGCATTAAAAAAAGATAGTAAAGCTTCTGAAAAGGATAGCTTTGGTCTCGTTGCTATTGCCTCCACCGGTGCCATAATTGCTGCTATGCTTATGAATATTTTTTCAGAGGCAGATGAAATTACAGGTAGTCTGGATTACATTCTTCCCGAATCGAATTCTATAATTTTACCTTTTATTAATGAAATTCCTAAAATCTCACGTGAAATTTTTGTAGCACTACTTCCTATGCTAATAATATTTCTAATATTCCAGAAAATATCGTTTAAAATAAATAAAAAAGCCTTTAGGAGGATACTAAAGGGACTTGTTTATACCTTTATTGGATTAGTATTATTTCTAGCGGGCGTAAACGCAGGATTCATGGATGTTGGTAGTATTATTGGTTTTAAATTGGCATCTTTTGAAAATAAATCTATTGTTATCATTGTAGGCTTTGTTTTAGGTTTAGTAACTATATTAGCAGAACCGGCAGTTCATGTATTAACACATCAGATTGAAGATGTTACCAGTGGCTATGTAAAGAAAAAGGTTGTATTGGTTGCACTTTCAATTGGAGTTGGTTTTTCTGTCGCTCTCTCCATGCTAAGAATAATAGTTCCTGAAATTCAACTATGGCATTATCTTCTTCCTGGATATATAATAGCTATTACAATGACTTATTTTGTTCCAAAACTATTTGTCGGAATTGCCTTTGACTCAGGAGGCGTTGCCTCGGGTCCTATGACTGCTACCTTTATCTTAGCCTTTGCTCAGGGTGCAGCAGACAGTATTGAAGGAGCAAATGTCTTAGTTGACGGATTTGGAGTAATAGCAATGGTGGCGATGACTCCATTAATTGCTTTACAAATCCTAGGTTTTATTTTTAAAATAAAATCGGTAAAAGGAGGTGTGGAAAAAAGTGGATAATATTCCTATAGATAAAGAACTGGATATGCTTTTTGTTATTGTAAATTATGGTTTAGGTAGCAAGGTGGTTAAATTTGCTAAACAAAATGGCGTATCTGGAGGTACTGTTTTTTTAGGCAAGGGAACTACCAAAAATCATTTTTTGAAGCTACTGGATTTAGGTGATATTAGAAGAGAAATTGCAATATTGATTAGTGAAAAATCCGCAGCTTATAACGCTCTTGAATTACTAAATAAGGAGTTTGCTTTTAGTAAGCCCCATCATGGTATTGCTTTTAGTCTTTCGATTACAAGCCTTTTTGGAGCTAGAAGCTATGTTAATTATAACAATGAAGAAAGTAGAGGTGCTAAGAATACAATGTATAAGGCTATTTTTGTAATTGTAGATAAGGGTAAGGC
>JAEZOA010000081.1 GCA_023441625.1 Bacillota bacterium | reverse complement strand
GTATCAGAAAGTATGGAGAACGTAGCAAGACGCTACTTAGCGCAAGGACTTACCGTGGAAGAAACCGCAGAGCGCACCATGTTTCCTGTTGAATTCGTGACTGTTTTGTTATAATTTCAGCACCATCAATATAATTATAGGGTGTAAAATATTTTAGGAAATCAACCTTTTCAGATATTATTCAGTGGGTTCTTCATTTGTTTTATAGAATCATTATTATCAAATTAGGAACCCATTTCAAATTCCTTGTTTTCAACGTAATCAATTAATTCATCCAGAATGCCATTTTTTTTAAGAACTAACAATAAAATTATACTTTCCATTATATTTAGATTGTTATGCTTACTGCACTTATGTTTTCTTAAAACTTCATCGTCATTTTCTTCTGAGTATTGATTAAGTGATTTATATTCATCATTTTGCTTTTTTTGAGTTTTATCTATTTCTGTCAGCATAGATTTTTTGCTATGTGAATGATTAGATTTTCTTTTCCTATTCCTTGACATTATTTTTACTCCTAAATAAATAAATCCTATTAATAGAATATGAAAAGTTAACATAATTTGTTGCAAAAAAATATGTGAAATAGTCTTTTTCTCCAAGTTGACACATAAATATATTTATTATACAATAAAGACGAAAAAGAGGCCAAGAAGGTCTTCATATGTAAGTTGTAGCGTTTGTTAAAAAACTATTACATAGCTTAAGAAATATATTCTGATATTGGCTGTGTTACTGATGATTCCTTTTTAGGAGTTTGAACTTAATTAGACCCACGAAGGGCTAGAATTTATACCCTCTATGGGTCTATTATTATGTTAAGGAGAGAAGACACTATGCATATGGGAGACGCATTGATATCTCCAGCAATTGGAGGTACGATGTTAGTAGCAGCAGTTGGTGTAGCAGCTGTTTCGGTAAGGAAAGTTAAGGATTTAGATGAGCAGAAAATACCTCTTATGGGGGTTATGGCCGCTTTTGTTTTTGCAGCACAGATGATAAATTTTACAATACCTTTTACAGGCTCAAGTGGGCACTTAGGTGGAGGCCTGATGCTGGCTTTTTTATTAGGACCCTATGCAGGATATCTTGCTATGGCCGCAATTTTATTAATACAGGCACTGTTTTTTGCCGATGGGGGTCTTCTTGCATTGGGGTGTAACCTTATAAATATGGGCTTCTTTACTTGCTTTATTGCCTACCCATTAGTTTTTAAGCTTATTACAAAAAAAGGTTTATCAAAAACTAGGTTGATAGTAGGAAGCGTTATCGCAGGTGTAGTTGGGTTGCAGCTTGGAGCCTTTGCAGTTGTACTTGAAACGGTGCTTTCTGGTAAAACAGTCCTTCCCTTTTCTCAGTTTGCGTGGACTATGCAGGGAATACATTTGGCAATTGGAGTGGTTGAAGGGGTAGTGACAGCCGCAGTAGTTTTATTTGTGTGGAAGGTAAGGCCGGACATAATAAAGGCCAATATGGGAAGTGAAAATAAGAAGGCTGGATATAAATCAGTAATTATTGGATTTCTAGTTTCTGCATTATTATTGGGAGGGATAATATCACTCTTTGCATCCTCAAATCCTGATGGTTTGGAGTGGTCTGTTGGAAAGGTTGCAGGTGTGGAAGAATTGACAGGTGATACAAGGGTTCATGATACCCTTGAGGGAGTGCAGGATAAAACTGCCTTATTACCTGATTATGGATTTAAAAACTCTCAGAAAAATACAGCTTCAAATAGTATGAGCAGTGAAAATAAGGGTACTGTTGTATCAGGAATAGTCGGGTCAGCAGTTACTGTTGGAGTTATAATACTTGTAGGTTATTTGATAAAATTATCAAAAAGAAGGTTGCTTAAGAGACAGACACAGTAAGGCGGAGATAATATGCCAGACATAATGGGCTCAATGTTTAATGTAAAATATCTGGATGAGTTGTCCAGACAAAAAAACTTAATAAATGAAATGCATCCTCTGGCAAAATTATTTATAACCTTGGTTTATATTTGCGTGCTTGCCTCGTTTGATAGATATGAAATAATGGGTATTTTACCCTTTGTACTATATCCCGTTATAGTTATAATGGCATGTGAAATACCATTTGGAAAGTTAATAAAAAGGGTTCTCATTGTAGAACCCTTTATTATAGTTGCAGGAATATTGAATCCGGTATTTGATAAAAATATCATTGCTATAGGTGGCTTTGAATTTTCCAGTGGTTGGCTCACATTTATTTCATTAATATTAAAGAGCACACTAATGGTCATAGCTGGATTCCTATTAATTGCCACAACTGGAATAGATGACATTGCAAAAGCGTTGAGATTAATTAGAATTCCATCTGTTTTTGTGTTATTATTTTTGTTAACATATAGATATATTTTTGTTCTTATGGAGGAAGTAAGCAGGCTGAAAAAGGCATATGTCCTTCGGGCACCTGGTCAGAAGGGTGTAAAGATAAAGGTATGGGGAACGATGGTTGGACAGCTCCTCATCAGAACCTACAACAGAGCACAGTTGATATATCAATCAATGATTTTAAAGGGCTACAATGGGAGATATAATATAACAATAGGAAGAGCTGTGAAACCTATTGATGTGGCGTATTTTACGGCATGGGTTATATTTATAGTAGTGGCGAGAGTCATCAATATACCATTGCTGATAGCTTCGTTTATATAATTTACCCTATTCGCAAGTAAGATGGAGGTTGGCATGAGTCACCACAAAATAGAGTTTAAGGAAGTTTACTTCAGCTATCCGGATGGGCATAAAGCACTGGACAATATCTCATTTTTATTAGGACATGGAGAGGCAGTTGGTATAGTTGGTGCAAATGGGGCAGGAAAATCTACTCTTTTATCCATACTGTCAGGTATATTGTTTCCTCAAAAAGGTTGGGTTAGAATTGGGGATATACCAGTGAATAAAAAAACCTTAACTGAAGTCAGGCGCAGCATTGGTCTGGTTTTTCAAGAACCGGATGACCAGCTGTTTATGACCTCAGTTTATGATGATGTGGCTTTTGGACCTAGAAATTATAGACTTGAGGAAGAGGAAGTTGATATCAGAGTTATGCAGGCACTTGAAGAGGTGGGTATTTCTCATTTGAAGGAAAGACCACCTTATAAGCTCTCTGGTGGTGAAAAGCGTTTAGCAGCCATTGCAGCTGTTATCTCTATGAAACCAGATATACTGATAATGGATGAACCAACAGCTTCATTAGACCCTAAAGCAAGGCGAAATGTAATGAATATAATAAAGGGGTTTAGTCATACCAAAATTATAACTAGCCATGACCTGGATATGATAATGGGTATGTGCGCTCGAACCATTGTACTCAGGAAGGGTAAAATTGCAGCTGACGGAAAAACGATGGATATATTGAGCGACGAGAAATTAATGGAGGAGTGTGGGCT
>JAEZOA010000059.1 GCA_023441625.1 Bacillota bacterium | reverse complement strand
AATACCATCTCGCCATCTCTTTGTCAACACCTTTTTAATTTTTTGTTTTTGGGCTTCTATGGAACCCATAAACATCGATTAAATTTGTGTATTGTCGTTTTCGACAGCTTGGTTAGTATACCACTATACTAAGTTCATAATCAATGCGTAGTAATTCTAAATTCCATTAAGAACTTAATTTACCCATTATATTCTCCAGTATACATATCAAATCCTTATGTTTTTTCTATTATGCTCCTTGTTGATAAACGTATTAAAAAATCTTCAAATTAACCTTTTATACCTATTTTAATTAGTTACATAAAAATAGCACCTGTTAAAAGATTTCTAAGGTTCAGTGAAGTTATACTCCCTGTGAATTTATAGACATCTTATTAACTCAAGTGCTATTTTATAATACTATTATATTAAACTAATATATCTCTATATACACTTCTCATATATAAGTAAACAGAACTCCTGACCTTGTTCCGACTGTTCTTCACCTACTTTTACATAGCCAAGCTTTTCATAAAAATGATGATTTCTATAGTTTTTGTATGATGTGTCTAATGACCATTTCTTAGCTTGCGGATATTGTTTTTCAATCAACTTAATTACTTCGGTGCCTATCTTTTTATTTTGATACTCTGGTCCAAGGTATATAGTACCTAACCTATACTGTCCGTCTCCAATATAAAATAGCTTAATCCCACCAACAATATTACTATCATAGATTATTTTGTAGTACATACCATTTTTAATATTGGACTTGTGCCACTCAATAGCATCAATGCCTGGTGGCATAGACCCGTATAAATCATAATCATCTTTAAAAGCTCTTACAGCAATATCCCTGAGTTCTTTTGCATCAGCATCCTCTGTAAGATCAATCCTAGTCACTTATGTATCCTCCCTGTTTGGTTAATATTTCTTTCTATAGATAATGTAATACAACTTCGTTTTGAAACCAATCCACCTATTCTTTTAGCTTTACAGGCATATACAATATCATATCAGTTTCCATATCAATGTGTGGTTTTTTAATAATGTATTCTTCAAAGAACCAATAGTCTCCGAAATCATACTCTTTACTTTTTGCAACCCATTTAATAAACTGACCCCACGACCAACCATTATACTTGAACTTAGATTTTGTAACAGCATAATATCCACCTTTAAATTCTCCAAGCTTAATATTTGGATCTTTAGTTTTATAGTCTTTATCCACTGTAATGTTCATTGTAAAAAAGAAATCCTCGTATCCGATTCTTTCACTATTATAATAAGCAAAAATTCTATGACTGCTGTTGTCATTAAATAGATCTTCTGTATAAGCCCAATTCAGTAAATATTCTCGTGCTTTATCTGCCGCATCTGTGCCAGTAGCCGTGAAAGCTGCTGTCCACATTGGTTCTACATTTTCATAAGTTTTATCTGTAGTGATATTCTTTTTTTCAATTACAGGCATATATAAATCAACTCCACTACCATGATTTAAGCTATCATCAAAATCAAATGCTCCTCAAACCATTGATGTCCTCCATAAGCATACTTGCTATCGCTGATCCAGTCTTGGAAGCGCTGCCATGTCTTAATTATCTCACATCCTACATCCACCTCTTCGTCATATCTTACACCTGTGACAGCATAAAGACCTCCTCCAAAAACTTTTTCCTTAATATTAGAATCATCAACTATAGTATCGTCATCAATTGTTACACATACCTCATAACCATATTCCTTCTGTTCCGGCGAAGTCGGGCTTGGATTATCATATCCAAAAATACGATGTTTTTGTTCTTTAATGTTTAAGCCACTCTTATTAATCCAATCTCTCATAACTGCAAAAGCGTTACTTTCTGGATTCTTTCCGAAATAACAATAGTATGCTACTCTTACTGGCTCAATCTCTTTTAAAACCTTTATATCTGGATACTTATCAAGTAAACTTTTGTCCTTTATTTCAAAATATTTATCCATCATACTCATCCTCTCAAAAATATACTCTTTATTAAGCCTTCTAAACTCACTAGGTAAAAATCCTGTAGTACGCTTAAAAGCTCTTGAAAAAGAATCTCTACTATCGAAATCATATTTAACAGCAATATCAATTAAGCAAATGCTGCTACTCATTATTTCTGCTGCAGCAAGGCTAATCCTACGATGCCTTATATATTCCTTTATAGAGTAGCCTACAAGGGCAAAAAACATTCTATAAAAATTAGATAATGACATAAGTGCCATCTGGGCAGCAAGGTTTAAATCAATTTCATTTTCAAGGTTGCTTTCAATGTAATCAATAGATTTTTGAATCCTTTCGTAATAATTCATTAAGGAGCACTCCCTTTATATCTTAAGATGAGTAAATAATACCATATGTATATTTTCTTTGAACGACTTTTTTTCTAAATATTACTTCAATTTATTAGTCAAAAAAGACATATGATTTCTCATATGTCTTTTTTCAAAAATCGTTTCCTCTGATTTAGCACAGCTACTTTCTTTATAAATGGTCTGAAGACTGTGTTTCTGTTTCCTCATTATCTATTTCATTATCTACTTCCTCAGATTCGGTACCCTCTTCGCTTTCTTCATTTATCATTCTTGCCATGCTTACAACATTAATTCCCTCGTTCATTCTCATAAGCGTTACACCCTGAGTTGCTCTGCCAAGAATGCTAATTTCATTTACCTTCATACGAATAATTGTTCCATCCGAGCTAATTAGCATAATATCATCTTCCTCTGATACTAGCATCATACCTATAGACTTACCTGTCTTTTCAGTAATTCTGTAGGTTAATACACCTTTACCACCTCTAGTTTGAACCTTGTATTCATCAAGCTCTGTCCTCTTACCAAAGCCATTCTCTGTTACAACCAAAAGAGTTGTATTTTCTGTGCAGACCTCCATGCCTATAACATGGTCACCTTCATCAAGCTCTATACCCTTAACTCCTTGAGATACTCTGCCTATTGGCCTAGCATCAGTTTCATTAAAGCGTATAGCCATACCATTAACAGTAGAAATCATAACATCTTGATTTCCATCTGTAAGTTTAACATCTATAAGCTCATCATTATCTCTTAATGAAACTGCAGCAAGTCCACCCTTCCTAATGTTATTATACTCCATAATATTGGTTTTCTTGACCAGACCATTACGAGTACACATTAGAAGATATTGACCCTCTATATATTCCTGTATCGGAATTACTGTAGTGACCTTCTCGTCTCCATCAAGCTGCAATAAGTTAACTATTGCAATCCCCTTCGCCTGCCTGCCAGACTCTGGAATCTCATAAGCCTTTAGTCTATATACTCTTCCCTTATTAGTAAAGAACATAATAAAGTGATGAGTAGATGTAACAAAGAGATTCTTCACGAAGTCTTCTTCTCTGGTGCTAAGACCAATAATGCCCTTTCCACCTCGTCTCTGACTCTTATACGTGTCAGCAGGCAGTCTCTTTATATATCCAAAGTGAGTCATAGTTATTACACTTTCCTCTTCTTGGATAAGGTCCTCAATATCAATTTCGTCTTCGTCAATTTCTATCTTAGTCCTTCTATCATCAGCATATTTATTCTTTACAACAGATAACTCATCTTTAATTATGCCATGCACTAAGCTTTCATTAGCTAATACTTCCTTATAGTAGCTAATTTTTTCAAGAAGCTCTTTGTACTCATTATCCAGCTTCTCTCTCTCCAAACCTGTCAAACGGCCCAATCTCATATCTACTATAGCTTGGGATTGTTTATCACTAAATCCAAACCTCTCTGTTAAACCTTCTTTTGCAATAGTCTCAGTTTTGGAAGCCCGGATTATTCTTATAACCTCATCTAAGTGGTCAAGCGCAATTTTTAAGCCCTCTAATATATGAGCTCTGGCCTCGGCCTTATCAAGTTCAAACTTAGTTCTACGCCTGATAACTTCTTCCTGATGAGCTATGTAGTAATCAATAATCTCTCTAAGATTTAAAGTTCTTGGTTCATATAGATTATCCACAGTAGGCACTATTGCTACCATATTTGCACTAAATGTCTCTTGAAGTTGAGTATTCTTGTATAGTTGATTTAGCACTACGCTTGGATTAGCATCACGCTTTAGTTCAATTACAATTCTTACAGGCTCGTCTCTTCCAGACTCATCCTGTAGAAAAGATATTCCTTCTATCCTTTTTTCCTTAACTAGATCAGCAATTTTCTCAATAAGGCGTGCTTTATTAACCATATATGGTATTTCAGATATAATTATTCTATGTCTGTTCCCAGGCATTTCCTCAATTGTTGCCTCTGAGCGTACAACAATTCTGCCTCTGCCTGTCCTATAAGCGTCTTTAATACCCTTCTTGCCAATTATTTTAGCTGCTGTAGGAAAATCAGGACCTTTAATATATTTCATTAACTCATCAATAGTTATTTCTGGATTATCTATTACCGCACCAATACCATCTATAACCTCACCCAAATTATGAGGAGGTATGTTTGTTGCCATACCTACTGCTATACCAGAAGAACCATTAACTAATAAGTTTGGAAATCTGGATGGCAAAACAACAGGCTCTACCTCATGCTCGTCAAAATTGGGTTTGAAATCAACAGTATCTTTATTTATATCAGCAAGCATTTCCATTGATATTTTTGCTAACTTTGCCTCTGTATACCTCATCGCAGCTGCAGCATCGCCATCTCTAGAACCAAAGTTTCCGTGTCCATCTACTAGTGGATGTCTTAGTGAGAAATCCTGTGCCATACGTACAAGGCTATCATAAACAGCAGCGTCACCATGTGGGTGATAGCTTTTTAAACATTCACCAACAGTTGCAACTGATTTTCTGTATGGCTTATCAGGTGTAAAACCAGAAGCATACATGGTGTAAAGTATACGCCTATGAACTGGTTTTAAGCCATCTCGAACATCAGGTAGTGCCCTGTCTATTATTACACTCATAGCATAGTCTATAAATGACTTCTTCATTTCAGCTTCTATGTCTATGGGGATAATATTTTGCTCCCTTATTTCATCTGCCATCTTACTATTTACCTCTTTTCATATTATAAAAACATCAAATCAAAATGTAGCGTCTTCACGCATACCTATACAAATACTATTGAAAAGACACTTGTGGCTTTTCTCTACTTGAAATGCAGAATAGACACACTAAATATATCTTTCAAGTTATCCACTATATATTGTAATAAACTTTTCGCTGATTGTCCAATTTTTTGTCACTATAGACAATATATCGAATTACACCACATATAAAAAATCTTTTTAATTTAAAATGCATTAATAATGTGTTTATAAAAATATTAAAAATTGTTATTATTATTCCCAATTATGAAGAATATTAGCCAGCATAATTTATCTTATTATTCTCACCTTGTTGATAATTCTATAGAATCTGATATCTTTTCCAGAATTGATGAGATATGTGTGGATATCTCATCTGTCTCCTATATCCTTTAGTGCAAAAATAAGTGTAAATGTTTTAGCACTAATGGTGTGCTCTAACACTTACACTTTTATGGTACTAGCAAGTGGCCTGATAACCACTTTTAAATAATATTTCAATTAAAATTTTTCAGAAAAGCTCTTCTAACTATTTTATTTATTACTATTTCTAAGCCATATTGTTTTTGGGAACACGCACAACAAACTCGATATATTCTCCTCTATCAATCTGAGCTGCTTTGGCCTTAACGCCAGATTGCTTCATTATATCTATTGCCTGCTTAATGGTATTTACAAAAATTCTAACATCCCTAATAGACTTAGTTACCTTTCTATCATTTGGCTTATGTTTTACATCCTTTGAAAATTTATCTATTGCTCTTTCAACTAGCTCTTCTGTCTTTTTGACATTAAGGCCTCTTTCGCACACCAGCTTTAGTACCTTTAATTGTAGCTGCTCATCATGAAGCTTGAGTAATGCTCTTGCATGCCTCTCTGTCAGATTGTTATCGGAAAGAATTTTCTTGACTAATGGGGATAGCTTTAATAGCCTAATTTTGTTTGCAATAGTTGATTGGCTTTTCCCTATTTTTTGAGCTAGTTCTTCTTGTGTAAAGCCATGTTCATTTATTAGATTGCTATACCCTTCAGCCTCTTCCATATAGCTTAAATCTTCTCTTTGTAAATTTTCAATTAGTGCCATTACTGCTGAATCATTGTCATCTACATTAATAATTATTACTGGTATTTCTTTAAGACCCGCCATTATTGCAGCTCTAAGCCTTCTCTCTCCGGCTACAAGCTCATATGTACCTAGTGATATTTTCCTTACATTAATTGGCTGCAAAACACCATATTGTTTTATAGATTCGCAAAGTTCTTCGAGTGCCAGCTTATTGAATTGTTTCCTCGGTTGATAAGGATTAGGTCTTATTAAATCAATGCCAACATAAGTAATATTTTTAAGCTCATTTCTCTTTTCCTGCTTTGGAAATTGGATTTTACTTTCTAACATAACGGCACCATCCTTTGTATTTTTTTTATATTTTTCACGGGTAATCTACCATATATTGTAAATTACATACAAAGGATTATTCTATCGTTTTTGTTTCATTTCCTTTATTGCCTGCACAGAATCGTTCGATATTAAATTGTATAATAATGGAAATTCACTCTTATATCAACGGCTCTTTTACAGGTTTCCCTGCTTTTCTTGGGTATTTTGTCGGTGTCTGTCTAAACTTTCTTACCACAACGACATTTCTTTCTATATTACTGAAGGGTAACACCATTTTTTCAACTTTTTCAATTTTTCCACCTAATATGTCGAGTGCCTTACTACAATTAGCAAATTCTTCAGTGTTACTCCCCTTCATTGCGATAAAAAGCCCATTTATTTTTACAAAAGGGAGGCAATATTCGAGTAAAACTGGTAAATTTGCTACAGCTCTTGCCACAGCTATGTCATACTTTTCCCTGTATATTGGATTTACTCCAAAATCCTCTGCCCTTCCATGAACAGCATTTATTTTAGTAATATTTATTGATTTTATAACTTCATTTAAAAATTTAACTCTCTTTTCTAAGGAATCTAATAAAGTAACTTCAATATTTGTACTTATTATTTTTATTGGAATACCAGGGAAACCAGCTCCTGTTCCAACATCAATAAGTTTTTGCTCCTTATTATTAACATATGGCATTATGCTCAAGGAGTCTATAAAATGTTTCATAATTATTTCCCTGTTATCCTCTATTGCAGTTAAGTTAATTTTTGTATTCCAATCTTTAAGCAGTTCCATATATACAATAAACTGTTCTATTTGCTGCTCAGAAATGGCATTTCCATAGTGCTGTGCTCCCTTTTCAAGAAGCTCTCTTAATTCATTATTCAGTGGCATTTTACCCTCCGACTTGTCCTATTTTTAAGCAATCACCTTTGTTTCTTATTTTTAGTTGTCCTGTGTATTTTTATTTCTATTTATCTGCTCAAGATATATAAGTAGTACAGATATATCAGCAGGCGATACACCAGTTATTCTTGATGCCTGGCCTATAGAATCAGGATTAATTTGAGTCAGTTTTTGCTTAGCTTCCAGTCTTAAGTTCTGAATAGAGGAGTAATCAATATTCTTTGGTAATTTCCGTTCTTCAAGTTTTTTATACTGCTCTACCTGCTGCATTTGTCTTTTTATATAACCTTTATACTTTATAACCACTTCAACTTGCTCCTTCACAGCTCGGGGAAGCTCGGGCATTTCAACTATTTCAGATAAGCTGTCATAACTAATTTCCGGTCTTCGAAGCAGCTCCGCAAGATTAAAACCACTCTTTATTGCGGTGCTATTTCTGCTCTCGAGATAATTTAAAACTTTTTCACTTGGAGATAGATATATTTTTTCTATTCTTTCAATTTCCTTTTCTATTAAATCCTTCTTTTCAAGGAACTTTTGATAGCGTTCATCATTAATAAGTCCAATTTCTCTTCCAATTGGAGTCAGCCTTAAATCTGCATTATCCTGCCTTAAAAGCAACCTATATTCGGCTCTTGAAGTCATCATTCTATAAGGTTCCTTTGTTCCTTTTGTAACAAGATCGTCTATTAATACACCTATATATGCTTGTGATCTATCTAATATCAAGGGTTCTCTATTTTGTATTTTCATGGCAGCATTTATTCCAGCTACAATGCCTTGTGCAGCCGCCTCTTCATATCCCGAACTGCCATTTATCTGTCCTGCTGAGAATAATCCATCAATTTCTTTATACTCAAGTGATAACTTTAACTGTGTAGCATCTATTCCATCATATTCAATTGCATAAGCACTTCTCATTACCTTAACATTCTCAAGTCCAGGAATTGTTTTCATAAACTCAATTTGCACATCTTCAGGTAGACTGCTTGACATACCCTGCAAATACATTTCCTCAGTACCAATTCCCATAGGCTCTACAAAAACCTGATGCCTTTCTTTATCGGCAAACCTTACCACCTTGTCTTCTATTGAAGGGCAGTATCTTGGTCCAATCCCTGTAATAGTTCCACTATATAGGGGCGAACGATGTAAGTTCTTCTTAATAACTTCATGGGTCTGGTGATTAGTATAGGTTAGCCAGCATGGAACTTGCTCCTTTTCAATACTCTCAGTTTCAAAAGAAAAAGGTATTATAACATCGTCACCAGGTTGATGTGTCATTTTAGAAAAATCCAGACTCCTGCTGTTGAGTCTAGCTGGAGTTCCTGTCTTAAGTCTTAATAATTTGATTCCTAAATCCATAAGATTGGCAGAAAGCTCATTTGCCGGAAAAATTCCATCTGGACCGCCGCTGTAGCTAACATCTCCCAATATTATTCTCCCCTTCAAATATGTGCCTGTTGTCAGAACTACAGCTTTACAGTTAAATATTGCACCAGTATGGGTTTTTACACCTGTCACTTTTGTTTTTGAATCATCTGTAATAAGCTCCACAATCTCAGCTTGACGTATATCAAGATTTTCCTGAAGCTCTAAAATATGTTTCATTTCAGACTGATAGTGACGTCTGTCAACTTGAGCGCGTAAAGAATAAACTGCTGGTCCCTTAGAATAATTAAGTATTTTAGATTGTATAAAGGTTTTGTCAGTGGTTTTCCCCATCTGACCTCCTAAAGCATCTATTTCTCTTACTAAATGCCCCTTTGCAGTACCACCAATACTAGGGTTACAAGGCATATTTGCCATACTATCCAGATTAATAGAAAATACTATTGTTTTACATCCTAATCTTGCTGCTGCTAAGGCCGCCTCACAGCCTGCATGTCCAGCCCCAACAACAACTACATCATAACTTCCAGCGAAATAATCCATACGGATTCTTCCTTTCTATATCAAAAGATATAATTAATTTTTAATATATACATTAATTTATTTACAAAGATTATAACTACTTTCCTATACAAAATCTGCTAAATATATTGTGCATGATATTTTCATCTATTGATTCACCTGTTATTTCTCCTAGGTACTGGGAACAGTTTTTTATATCTATAGTTACCATATCTAACGGCATCCCCATTTCAAAGGAATTGAATGCCTGATTAATAGCTTCAATAGCTTTATCAACTAAGTTTTTATGTCTTGCATTAGTTAATAGTACTTCATCATTCTGTGAAATATCTCCTTTGATGAATAGCTCAGAAATACTATTTTCAAGCTCCTCTATTCCCTGTTCATTAATTACAGAAGCCTCAATAATAATATCAGCATCGATATTATTTCTTATTTCATCAATTCTGCTTCTATCAACTAAGTCAGTTTTATTAAGCATAATAAGACTTTTTTTATCTTTAATAATTTCTAGGACTTCTTTGTCTTCCTCAATAATACCTGTATCAGCAGCAATAACCATAATGATTAAGTCCGCATCTTTTATTGCCTTATAAGCCTTGTCTACACCGATTTTCTCAACAATATTGTCAGTATTTCTAATCCCCGCTGTATCAGTGATTTTAGCTGGAATTCCCTTAATATTAACATATTCCTCTATGGTATCCCTTGTTGTCCCAGGTATATCTGTCACTATTGCTCTAGTAACTCCAGCTAGCTGATTTAAAAGAGATGATTTTCCCACATTTGGTTTTCCAGCAATAACAACGTTAATACCTTCTCTGATAATTTTTCCTTTCTCAAAGGTTTTTGCCAGTGTAATTAGATCTTTTTTAATTACTAATAAGCTTTCAAGTACCTTTTCACCTGTTATTTCCTCAATATCATGTTCAGGATAGTCAACAGTAACTTCTATATGAGCTAACAATTCTACTAGTATTTTTATAGTTTCATTTAACTTTTTGGATAACCTTCCTTCTAGTTGGCTAATTGCGGCCCTCGAACTCTCAGCTGTTTTAGAATTAATCAAGTCTATAATTGCCTCAGCCTGCGACAAATCAATTCTGCCATTCAAAAAGGCACGCTTTGTGAATTCTCCTGCTTCGGCAGGGCGCGCACCATATTTTAGCAAAAGCTCTAATACTTTATTTATAACAACAATTCCACCATGACAATTAATTTCCACAACATCTTCTCTAGTGAAGGTTTTGGGCTTGCACATTTTTGTGAGCATTACTTCGTCAACAATAGCATTTGTAGATGGATCTACTATTTTGCCATAGGTAATTGAATGGGATTGTATTTCATCCATTGCTTTAGCTGACACAAATATCTTTGATGCCACTTCAAATGCTTTTTCTCCGCTTATTCTTATTATACCGATTCCACCAGTTCCATATGGTGTTGAAAGTGCTGCTATTGTATCTTCAAAGTACATATTCTACCTCTTAATCTTTAAACTAATTCTATACTGGCTGTTTTCAAATTACGCACACGCACAAAATGGCTCAAGAAAGATTTCCTGAACCATTTTATCTTTAACATATAATTATTTCAATGTAATAACTACTTTTCTCTTTGGCTCTTCACCGGTACTATATGTTTCAACATATTTATGACCCTGCAGAGATGAATGAATAATTCTTCTCTCATATGGATTCATAGGTTCAAGAGTAACTGGTTTTTTGTATTTTACAACTTTTTCAGCTAGTCTATTAGCTAATTTTACAAGAGTTTCCTCTCTTTTTTGCCTGTAATTTTCAACATTCAATATTACACGTTTATAGTCTTCATATCCTTTGTTTACAACCAAGCTAGTAAGATATTGAAGTGCGTCCATAGTTTCCCCGCGACGTCCGATAATTATACCAATATCATCGCCATTTACATCAACGACAATATTTTCTTCATCTTCACTAACGCTTATTTCAGCTTCTACTTCCATGTTATTTAATATTGTACATAAAAAATCTGAAGCAATGTCACATCTATTATTTTCTTCTTCTTTAACACTAGCCTTAATTCTTGCAACTTTAGAACCAATAATTCCAAATATACCTTTACTTCCCTCATCAAGAACCTCAATGTCCACATCATTCTCTGATAAATTTAATTCAGACAATGCAGCAGCAATTGCTTCTTGGACGGTTTTACCTGTTTTTTCAATACTATAAGACATTATTTACTTGTAACCTCCTTTTTCTTAAGGACATAGTTATTAACATAATATTGTTGACCAATAGCGAATAAATTACCTGTAAACCAATATAGTGACATACCAACAGGGAACGAGAATGAAAAAAACAATGTCATTAATGGAGATATATATAACATGGATTTTCCCATTGGGTTAGCAGGAGTATCAGCAGTAGCTTTTGGCATAGATAAACGTGCAGTTAAGTAAGTTGTAACAACTGCTAATAATGGTAATATAAGTAATAGTATTTTAGCTGGATCATCCATCAATTTGTCAATATGCCATGTAGGAATATCCCCTAGGTTAATACCACCATGGCTTGGAAAGAACATATTTAGATTTCCAACTTTTTCTCCCTCACCTACTTTTATAAAGTGAGTAATTGAGTCTATTTGCGGGTATGCACCTGAAACACCTGCTTCTGTAGCTAATGCAGTAAGTTGATCTTCCTTAAAGCCTAGCATAAATTGGAGTGGTCTTGCTATAACCTGCCACAATGCTAATAATATGGGCATCTGAATTAATAAAGGAAGACATCCTCCGGCAGGATTTATTTTATGCTCCTGATATAGCTTCATAGTTTCTTGATTTAACTTTTCCTTATCATTTGCATATTTTCTTTGAACTTCTTTTAATAATGGCTGAATCTTCTGCATTTGCCCAGTAGATTTGTACTGCTTTAATGTCAGCGGAAACAATGCTGCTCTAACTATTACTGTAAATATTATAAGAGCTAGTCCATAGTTATTTACTCCGGTATATATCCAATAAAGAAATTTACCAAGTGGCTCTGCTATAAAGTTAAAAAAATTCATATAATTATTTTCTCCTAAATCTTAACCTATTGTTATCAAATCTATTTAACAGGGTCATATCCTCCTGGATGGAATGGATGACACTTTAATATTCGCTTAATTCCCATATAGCTACCCTTAAAGCAACCATACTTTATAATAGCCTCTATTGTATATTGAGAACACGTAGGATAAAACCTACATGAAGGTCTCATCTTTAAAGGTGATATAAATCTTTGGTAAAACCTAATCAAAGAAATCAAAGCTCTTTTAAACAATTGTATTTCTCCTGCTCAAATATCTGTAATTTTTTAATCAAATATTTAAATTCTTTAAGCAGCGCAGTATATTTGGGGACACTCTCTTCCGCTCTAGCTGCAATTACTAGGTCAAAGCCTTTTAGAATACAATCCTCATAATGCCTGTAGCTTTCTCTAATAAGTCTTTTCTTCCTATTTCTCAAAACAGCATTTCCAGCTTTTTTTGATACTGAAATTCCTATTCTGTTAAAGGACTGCTTATTTGGAAGGACATATACTATTATGTGCCTTCCAACATAAAACGATCCTTTATTGAAAACTTTTGCAAATTCATAGTTCTTTTTTAATGTTACAATTCTTCTCATACTAACCTCCATGCCCACTCACGCTATACTACCTTTTTAAAGTTAAGTTTTGTATAGAGAATAGCACGGTTTAAAGAAAAAGACCACATTTATGCGGTCTTATGCTGAAAGAACCTTTCTTCCTTTTAATCTGCGTCTTCTTAATACTTTTCTTCCATTCGAAGTGCTCATTCTTTTTCTAAAGCCATGTTCCTTTTTGGCATGTCTTTTTTTCGGTTGATATGTTCTTAACATTGGTACACCCCCGATCCACTTTGCTTTATATAAATAGTAAAAGTCTTTTCTTTTAAAGACACCGAATCTATTATATATTAATCCTTTTTAACCTGTCAAGGTTCATTTAAACTCATTAAATTTATATGTTTTTTCCTATAATCAATATATAGTGCATCTTATTATATTTTTTCAACATATAGTTACTATACTTACTATTTACCAAAAACCTGTGGATATTTTTGTTTTAAAAAATTTTTTTGTGGATATCTAATCAATTTCGTATTGAATTTTCCACAAAACTCTGATATATTAATAAATATTTGTTGATAACTTGTTTATTTTACTTATCAGGTTGTTAATAACTTTTGTTTTTGCTTATTTAATTGGAACACTTCACAAAAGACTAACTTATGAATAATAAGAAAATTCCATTACTATTTTTATATTTTTTTTGTTTTATGTTTTTATTATTAAATACGTAAACTTTTGTAACGCGTAATAACTTTGCATTTTACTAATAACAACTATGATTAACCAAGGTGGGCGACAGAACATGAGTGTGCAGCTAAATGATATTTGGAATCGGACATTAGAATTATTAAAAGATGAAATGACAGAAATAAGTTATAATACCTGGATTTTAACAATTGAACCCATTTCTTTAGATTCAAATTCTATAACTTTAGGTGTACCTGCCGATTTCCAAAAGGGTATTCTTGAATCAAGATATTCTTCTTTAATAAAGAATGTACTTAGACAGATTACTCACAAGGATTATAATATTTATTTTTCCACACCGTCACAAGCACCATCAAAGTCATCTGTTCAAGAGAATAATGAAGATTCTGTCAATTTATTTTTGAATCCTAAATATACTTTTGATACTTTTGTCATTGGTAATGGTAATAGATTTGCCCATGCTGCTTCTTTAGCGGTAGCAGAAGCTCCAGCTAAAGCATATAATCCTTTATTTTTATACGGGGGAGTTGGGCTTGGGAAAACCCATCTTATGCATGCTATAGGACATTTCGTATTAAGCCAAAATCCTGCACTGAAGGTTTTGTATGTTTCCTCTGAAAAATTTACGAATGAATTAATTAATGCTATCAGAGACGATAAAAATGAAGAATTTAGATATAAATATAGAAATATAGATGTTCTACTTATCGATGATATTCAATTTATTGGTGGTAAGGAAAGAACTCAGGAAGAATTTTTCCATACATTTAATGCTTTGTATGAAGCAAACAAGCAAATTATTATATCAAGCGATAAGCCACCAAAGGATATTAATACTCTTGAGGACAGGCTTAGATCTAGATTTGAATGGGGATTAATAGCTGATATAGCTCCACCTGATTTAGAAACTAGGATTGCAATACTTAGAAAAAAAGCTCAGCTTGAAAATCTTGATGTTCCTGACGATGTTATGGTTTTTATTGCAGGTAATGTTGCATCAAATATTCGTGAGCTTGAAGGTGCCTTAAACAGAGTAATTGCTTATTCAACCTTAACTGATAATATAATTAATGTTGAAATGGCGACCGAAGCTGTTAAGGATATGTTTAATAAAAGTAAAGCAGTTGATATAAATTCTAAAACCATACAAGAAGCTGTTTCAAGATATTTTCATTTAAAAACTGATGATTTAAAGTCTCAAAGAAGATCTAGAGATGTTTCATTTCCTCGTCAGATTGCAATGTATCTTTGTCGTGAAATGACAGATCTTTCTTTGCCTAAAATTGGTGATGATTTTGGTGGACGTGATCATACTACAGTAATGCATGCTTGTGAAAAAATAAAAAATGATATTGAAAACAGTGCCGAACTTAAAAGAACAGTTGCCGATATTAAAAAGAATATAATAGGTGGATAATTTTTAAAAAATCAAAATCTATACACAATTTTTGTTGATTTGGTGATAAAAAACTGTGTATAACTTAGAGTTTTGGATAACTTTAGCTTTTAGTTAATAAATTGTATCAGTTTGTCAACATATTATTAACAACCCTTAGATGTTTGTACTACTAAACTTCAAGAGTTATTCACACTTTTAACAGCACTTACTACTATTATTACTGATTTAATATCTTTTAAATATTTATAAAAATTTGGAGGTAACCATGAAAATAATTTGTTCAAAGGAAAATTTATTAAATGGTATAAATATAGTTCAAAAGGCGGTATCAACAAAAACAACACTACCTATACTAGAAGGTATATTATTAAATGCAGATGATAAATTTAAGTTAACTGGAAATGATCTTGAAATAGGTATTGAGTGTTTTGTAGAAGCTGATATAAGGGAAACCGGGTCAATTGTTATTAATTCTAAGATGTTTGGAGACATAGTAAGGCGTTTACCCGACTCTGAAATACTTATAGAACTAAAGGAAAATAATCTTGTAGTTTTAGAATGTGATAACTCTCATTTTGAAATTAAAGGTATTAATCCATCTGGATATCCATCCATACCTAATGTTGAAAAGGAAAATGTTCTATCTTTGACGCAAGGAAATTTAAAGGAAATGATAAGACAGACAGTTTTTGCTGTTGGAACAGATGAAAACAGACCTGTTTTAACAGGTTCACTTATTGAGATGAAGAGTAACGAATTAGTATTTGTTTCAATAGATGGATTCAGGCTTGCTTTAAGAAGAAAAACAATGGAAAGGGATGTTAATGATTTTACAGTTATTGTACCTGGAAAAACATTAAATGAAATCTCAAAAATTCTTCAGCCTATTGATGATGAGGTTTTTATTTATAATTCTAATAATCAGATAGTATTTGACACAAATTCCTGGAGAATTGTTTCAAGGCTCATCGAGGGAAAATATTTGAATTATAATAGCTTGTTAAATAAAGAGTTTGAGACAAAGGTTATTGTAAATGTTAAAGATTTTCAATCAAGTCTCGAGAGAGCTTCACTTATTTCAATGAACGATAAAAATAGCCCTGTTAAATTGCTAATTAGCAATGATAAAATTGTTATTACATCAAATGCTGAATTAGGTGCTGTACGTGAAGAAATCAAATGTGATATAGTCGGAAATAATTTAGAAATTGGATATAATCCTGTTTTTTTAATTGATGCTTTAAAAGCAATTGATGAGGAAAGAAGTTCAATTTATTTCATTACAACAAATGCACCTTGTACGTTTAGACCAGTAATTGACAATAAAAATGATTATGCTTATTTAGTTCAAGCTGTCAGGATATAAAGTATCGAACTGTGACCTTGTACTAAATAGCGTGGAGGTTATATGGAACAAGTTTTTATAAATACTGATTATATAAAATTAGATCAATTTCTTAAATGGGTTGGAGCTTGTGATAATGGGGCTATGGCTAAAAGTGTTATATTAGATGGTTATGTTAAAGTTAATGGAAATATAGAATTGCAACGTGGAAAAAAGCTTAGAAATGGCGATATAGTGGAATTTGATAATAAAAAATATGAAGTTATTCAAAAATAGTCCTAAGAGGTAGCAAATTGATTGTTAAAAGTTTGGGTTTAGAGAATTTTAGAAATCATAAAGATACTAAAATTATATTTTCTGACCGCTTTAATATAATTTATGGAGATAATGGCCAAGGAAAAACAAATATCCTTGAAGCCATTTATTTATGTGCTTCTGGAAGGTCACATAGAACTCCAAAAGATTCTGAACTAATAAGATTCGGAAATGATTCCTATTCTGTTAATACTTTCGTATATAATGGTGGATTAGATAGAAATATAAATATTAACTATTTTCAGGATCAAAAAAAGCAAATAAGAATTAATGATATTCCAATTAAAAAAATAGGTTCGTTAATGGGAAATCTTTATGCTGTACTATTTTCTCCTGAAGATTTATTTATTGTTAAGCAAGGACCAATGGAGAGAAGAAGATTTGTAGATATAACATTAAGTCAAATAAGGCCTTCTTATTTTTATAATCTTCAGATATTGGCTAAAATTCTAAAACAACGCAATATTCTATTAAAAACAATAAATTGTAAGCCTGAATTAGCTGATACTATTGATGTTTGGAACGTAAAATTAGCAGAGGTTGCAGCTGATATAGTTATTGAGAGACAAAATTTTGTAAAATTACTATCAGAGTTGGCACGAAAGCAGCACAAATTTTTAACAACAGAGAAAGAGTTAATTTCTTTTGATTATAGTTGTAATATTAAGATTGATAAAGAAAAAAATTGTAAAGGTGAGCTTATTAATTTATACTTAAGACAGCTAGAGAAAAGTATTACAAGAGATATTTTCTTAGGATATACTTCAATTGGTCCACATAGAGATGATTATGATATTTTAATAAATGGGAAGAGTCTTAAATTATATGGCTCACAAGGACAACAAAGATCAGCAGTTTTATCTTTAAAAATTGCTGAAATTGAGCTTATTAATTTGGAAACTGGACAATTCCCTGTTTTACTATTAGATGATGTAATGTCTGAATTAGATGAAAGCAGGCAAAAATATTTAATGGAAAGTATAAATAACGTTCAAACTTTTATTACATGTACTTCAGATATTCATTTTAAAAATATACTGAAAAGCTCCTCAAAATATTTTAGGGTTGATAATGGAGCTGTAATTAATTGTTTTAAAAATGATAGTTTGCAATAAGTATTTTATTAATGTAAAATTAAACGTAGATAGTTATGGGAGGACATGGAAAATGTTTTTGCATATAGGTGGAGATGTTGTAATTCCAGTAAAAAATGTAATTGCTATTATGGATATTGATACAACAACGATTTCAAGGGATACAAAAGAATTTTTAAAGATAGCTGAAGAGGAAGGATTTATTAATAGTATATCTGAAGATCTTCCTAAATCTTTTATAATTACAGAGACAGATAAAAAAAGTAAAATATATTTATCGCCCATTTCATCTGTTACTCTTCAAAAGAGGGCGAGTTATATAAGCGAAATAGCAAATGTCAAAAACAAAATTTTATAAATTAATTTTTAGTTATATTGTTTATAAATTTTAAGTACTATTTTGATTGAAGAACTTTAGTAAATGATGCTAAGATAAAATGATTTTGAAAGGAAGTAAAGCAGAAAATTATGAGTGATAATAACCATATAAATTCATCATATGATGAGAGTCAAATTCAAGTATTAGAAGGATTAGAGGCTGTTAGAAAAAGGCCTGGTATGTATATTGGCAGTACTTCTGTAAAGGGTTTGCATCATTTAATTTATGAGATAGTTGCAAATAGTATTGATGAAGCTTTAGCTGACAGATGTGACAGTATTGATGTTATTGTTCATAAAGATAAATCGGTTACTGTTATTGATAATGGTAGTGGTATTCCTGTTGGAATTCATCCTAAAATGGGGATTCCTACGCTTGAGGTTGTCCATACTATTTTGCATGCTGGCGGAAAGTTTGGTAGTGGAGCATATAGTGTATCTGGTGGGTTACACGGTGTTGGTGCTTCTGTTGTAAATGCGTTATCAGAATGGATGGAAGTTACTGTTTGCAGAGAAGGTCAAATATATAGACAAAAGTATTCTCGTGGTATTCCTGTTACTAAGGTAGAAGTAATTGGAGAGTGTCAAGAGCATGGAACAAGAACTACCTTTAAGCCAGATCCTGAAATATTTGAAGAAATAGAATTTGATTTTGATTCAATGATTACAAGATATAGGGAAATGGCTTTTTTAAATGGTGGAGTTAGGATTCGCCTTATTGATGAACGTCCTGAAGAAAAAATTATTAAGGACCTTCATTATGAGGGTGGAATAGTTTCCTTTGTTGAATATTTAAATAAGCATAAAGACCCTATACATGATAATGTTATATATATAGAAGGTCAAAAGGATACAAATATTGCTGAAATAGCTTTACAATATAATACTGGTTATAATGAGAATGTTTTTAGCTATGCTAATAATATTGCTACTTCAGAGGGTGGTACTCATTTGACAGGCTTTAGAACTGCTATAACTAAAGTATTAAATGATTATGCAAGAAAATTTAATTTTTTAAAAGAGAGCGATAAAAATCTTACTGGTGAGGATGTTAGAGAAGGACTTACAGCTATTATTAGTATTAAATTACTAGAGCCACAGTTTGAGGGTCAGACTAAAACGAAACTTGGAAATAGTGAAATCAGAGGTTTTGTCGAAGGTATAGTTGCAGAAAAGCTTACAAGTTTTATGGAGGAGAATCCTTCTGTAGCAAAAATAATTTTAGATAAATCTCTTACTGCAGCTAGAGCAAGAGAGGCTGCAAGAAAGGCAAGAGATTTGACAAGAAGAAAAAGTGCATTGGAAACAAGTACTCTTCCTGGTAAACTTGCAGACTGTTCAGAGAAAGATCCATCGTTAACGGAAATATTTATAGTTGAGGGAGATTCTGCGGGGGGTTCTGCTAAGCAAGGTAGAGAAAGAAGGATTCAAGCTATACTTCCACTTTGGGGTAAAATGCTAAATGTTGAAAAGGCGAGGTTTGATAAAGTCTTTGATAATGAAAAGCTTTTACCAGTTATAATCGCTCTTGGTGCAGGTATTGGAGATGATTTTGATACTAGTAAGCTAAGATATGACAAAGTTATAATTATGGCTGATGCCGATGTAGATGGAGCTCATATTAGAATGTTGTTATTGACATTTTTCTTTAGATTTATGAGACCTCTAGTTGAGGAAGGACATGTCTATTTAGCAATGCCTCCACTATTTAAGGTTTATAAAGGAAAAGAAGAAGCTTATGCTTATGACGAAAGACAGGTAGAAAAGATTTATATTGAAAAAGGTTGGAGAAAAGATGACCCAAATGTTAATATTCAGAGATTTAAAGGTTTAGGAGAGATGAATCCTGATCAACTTTGGGAAACAACTATGAATCCTGAAACTCGTAATATTATGAAGGTAGGCATTGATGATGCTCTTGCTGCCGAAGAAGTATTTGTTACTTTTATGGGAGATAAAGTTGAACCAAGAAAAGAATATATACACCTTCATGCAAGAGATGTTACAAATCTTGATTTTTAGTTTTGAAAGAACAAAAACCCATTTCATTGTGAAATGGGTTTTGTAACATAATATTAACTTTCCAACTTGATTTGTTTATATAAAGTAAAATTTGTTTATTACAATGAGTATCTAATAAAAATGTTTCACGTGAAACATTTTTTTATGGTTTAATTATTTTTTTGTATTGCCATAAGCTAAGGACATCTGAATGAATATATTCACCTATTTTCGTATATCCAAGCTTTTCATAGAAGTGATGATTTCTGTAGCTTTTAAATGGGGTAATAAGTTCCCATACCTTTGCATCAGTAATTTCTTTTTCAATAAATTTAATTGCTATTGATCCTATACCAAGGCTCTGACATTCTGGTATTATTGATATCACTCTTAGATAGTAACTATTATTTTCTTGCTTGCGAATAATTATATCTCCTACTATTTTATTATCAAGAATAATTTTGTAGACAATACAAGTATCTATGTATTCTGCCATTTCAGTTTCTGACTCGTTATAAGCGGGACATTCACCATATGAAACATAATCGTCATAAAAACTTTTATTTTGAACCTCTATTAATTCCTTGATATCATTTTTATTTGCTTTTTTAATTAAAATACTCATAATTTTGCCATGCTTCTGATTTGTACAAATCTTCATTAAAGTACTAGCATGGACACGGTCCCCCTCTTTTTGTTAATTTTTACTCTTTCAATATTATAACCATTCCAAGCATTTAGTTCAAAAACATTAAAGTTATGTGTGCATTTGCATTTCCTTGACAATATGGCATGGACTTCTCACGTCCTTAATTTATTTATAATTCCTTTCAACGTTCACCTTTTATATTTTACTTAAAAATAATATATAATGATATATATAATGTCAATTCTTAGTGTATATTATTATTTTATTTTATATTAGCTACGTCTATTATTAATACGTAATATTTATATTTAAAGTTGTTAGTATTCCTCTATAATGTAGATGTAAGAGGCCATTATTTAATTTTTATTGTAATAGAATGTTTCACGTGAAACAATTTCATTAATTTCTTTGTAATATCACAGCCCCTATGATATAATTTTTAAATAAGATTTATTCAAATTGCTGTTAATATAAAATGCATTAATATTTAGAAGCAAAATGATAACTTAATGCAATTCAATGAGGAGTGAGATATTCTTGGCAAAAATCATAGCCATTGCTAATCAAAAAGGTGGAGTAGGTAAGACTACAACTGCTGTAAATTTGAGTGCTTGCTTGGCATATAAGGGTAAAAAGGTATTGGTAATTGATATAGATCCTCAGGGCAATACTACCAGTGGTCTAGGCGTTGATAAGCAAAGTTTAAAACAGTCAGTATACGATGTAATCATAAATGATGAGGCTATAGAAAATACTCTAGTTAAAACTTGTATAGATAACCTTATGTTATGTCCATCAAATATTCAGCTAGCAGGTGCAGAAGTTGAGCTTGTTTCAATTATATCAAGAGAAAACAGATTAAAAGCAGCATTATATTATATTCGTAAAGAATATGATTTTATAATTATCGATTGCCCACCTTCTTTAGGATTATTAACACTAAACTCTTTAACTGCATCAGATACAATTTTGGTTCCTATTCAGTGCGAATATTATGCATTAGAAGGTCTCAGTCAATTAATGAATACTGTTAAGCTAGTTCAAAAGCATTTAAATCCCGAATTAGATGTTGAAGGAGTAGTTTTAACTATGTTCGATGCAAGGACAAACCTATCAATTCAGGTTGTTGAAGAAGTAAAAAAATATTTTAAAAACAAAGTTTATAGAACGATAATTCCAAGAAACGTAAGATTAAGTGAAGCACCAAGTTTTGGCTTGCCAATTATTCTTTATGATTCAAAATCTAAAGGTGCAGAATGTTATATAGAATTAGCTGAAGAAGTAATTGAGTATTCTGAAGAGGTGGTAAAAAGTTTATGATTAAGAAGGGTTTAGGAAAAGGGCTTGGAGCTTTAATTTCAAATGAATCCATTGAAGATAACAACGGTATTATTGAGTTAAAAATTAATGAAATCGAGCCAAATACTAATCAACCTCGTAAGTTTTTCGATGATGAGAAGTTGGTACAATTGGCTGACTCAATAAAGCAACACGGAATAATTCAGCCTATTATTGTTAAAAAGGAAGAAAATATTTATACGATAATTGCTGGAGAAAGAAGATGGAGAGCAGCAAAATTAGCTGGGCTAAGCAAAGTACCTGTTCTAGTAAAGGATTTTACCCATAAGCAAGTAATGGAGGTTGCTCTTATTGAAAACTTGCAAAGAGAGGATTTAAATCCAATTGAAGAGGCTGAAGCATTTGTACGCTTAATGGATGAATTCGATTTAACACAAGAACAAATTTCTGTATCAATAGGAAGAAGCAGATCTGCTATTGCAAATACAATTAGATTGCTTGGATTATCAAATGAAGTTCAGAAATTTATAATAAGTGGTGATTTAACTAGTGGTCATGCCCGTACTTTAGTTATTATTCAAAATGATGATTTACAGAAATCTGCAGCTGAATACATAATTCAGAATAAACTTAGTGTTAGGGAAACTGAAAGTTATATTAAAAATCTATTAAAAAATAAAGTTAAGAAGAAGATTAAAGTTGAAAATCCCGATTTTAAATATGTTGAAGATAAGCTTAAGAATATTCTAGGAACAAAAGTAAAATTAACTGATAATAATAATAAAGGAAAAATTACAATAGAATATTATTCTAATGATGAGCTTGAAAGATTATTGGATTTTTTTTACAAATATAAGTAAAAAATCGGTCTCTCAGAATCGATTTTAAAGCACTTTTTAAACTATATCAATGTTATATGTATATAGTAATAGAAAATAGGTTTAAATTGATAATACGGCTAATTAGAGTGAATCACTAAAAATAATGTTTTTTTGAATAGGAGTAATAAGAAATGAGCAATTTTATTGATAATATTCTGAGTATACAGTTTGAGGTTCAAATTTTATTTGCAATGAGTTTTATTTTTATCATTATTAATTGTATTTTACTAATTTTAAATATTAAAAAGACCAATAGAATGAAAACTAAATATAATAGATTTATGAATGGTTTAAGTGATAGGAATATGGAAGAGCTTTTAGAGACTTGTCTTAACAGTGTGAATTCAGTTAATGCTAAGAACAGAGATATTGAATTAAAAATCAACGAAATAGAAAGAAATTTAATACAATGTATTCAAAAAGTCGGCATTGTAAGATTTAATGCTTTTGATAATGTTGGAAGTGATTTAAGTTTCGCAATTGCTCTTCTTGACGATAATGATTCAGGTGTAGTAATAAGTGGTATTTATGCGAGGGATAGTTCATCAACATATGCAAAGCCAATTGAATCAGGGAAGTCTAAATACTCATTATCAGCTGAAGAGATTCAAGCAATAGAAATAGCAAGAAAAAACACATATTAGAAGAAATAGTAAAAAATTAAATTATTGTAATACTTATTGTGTCAGAGTCTGACATATGGAGGCTGCTTAGGTATGAACTTTAAATTTCATAATAATAAAGATACCAAGAATGAAAAGAAACAAATATGGATGTATGCGTTAATATTATTTACTGGAGCATTTATCGTATTATTATTAACTGCATATAGCCAGGTCAAATTTCAAAACAATATAAGCGAGTATCAAAATAAGCTTTCCTCAGAGGAAAAAGCAAAGATTAATGTTGTAACTGATTTTAACGCTGCTGTTAAGGAAAATGAAAGGCTAACGAAAGAGATAGAGTCATTAAGAAGTAAGGTGGTTGAATCAGAGCAGCAAATAGCTACAGAGGAAGCAAAAAGTGTTGAATTGGAAACAAAACTTAATAATACAATAAACGCTAACAATTTATTATTGGCTGCAAATGATTTTTACAATAAAAATGATTATGTAGCTTGTGCAATAACACTAAAATATGATATAAATACAGAATTTTTAAGTGTAAAAGCTAAAGAAAGCTATAATGAACTTGTTTCAAAAAGTTTTAAAAAGGCATCTCAATTAACATATAAAAAAGGATATATAGAATATAAAAATACAAACTATAATGGAGCTATTACTAACTTTAAAAGGGCAATTGATTTTTCACAAAAAGATGAGTATTATGTTGATGATGCATACTACTATTTAGCTAGGAGCTACTACAAAACTTCAAAATTTAATGAAGCAAAAGAATTAATTCATTCTTTTATTAATGAATATCCAAAAAGCACTTTTGTTGATGATATGAAGGAATTATATAATAAAATGAATTAAAACATAAGCTGTAAGGTATGTATCTTACAGCTTATGTTTTTGTATAGTAAAGAATTTAATATAAAATACTCAGGATATAGCAGATATATAGGCATGAATAGGTGCTATATTGGAATGTTTATAAATTAAGGTGTTGACAAATAGCTGATTTCATTGTAAAATAAAGTTCGTCGCTTAACTTGGAGAGATGGTCGAGTTGGTTTAAGGCACCGGTCTTGAAAACCGGCATAGGTGTGAGCCTATCCAGGGTTCGAATCCCTGTCTCTCCGCCAGATGTATGCTGATTCTATTATGGGTCAGCATATTAAAATGGAGAAGTACCCAAGTAGGTCGAAGGGGGCGGTTTGCTAAACCGTTAGTAGGAGCAATCCTAGCAAGGGTTCGAATCCCTTCTTCTCCGCCAAAAAACATCCACGCTGTGGATGTTTTTTATTGTTGTGAAACGAATACCACACGTTCTACGTGTGGTTCCAAAAAGCTTATAGCTTTGAGTGGAAAATAAAATCCTCCTTTGTTAAAATAATTGCAGGTTTGCCAACCGCATTTAAAAAAACAAAGGAGG
>JAEZOA010000054.1 GCA_023441625.1 Bacillota bacterium | reverse complement strand
AATACCATCTCGCCATCTCTTTGTCAACACCTTTTTAATTTTTTGTTTTTGGGCTTCTATGGAACCCATAAACATCGATTAAATTTGTGTATTGTCGTTTTCGACAGCTTGGTTAGTATACCACTATCCTAAGTTTATAATCAATAAACTAAACCTCCTAAATTCTCTTATTAACTTGATTTACACATTTTATTCTTCAATATTCATATAATTATCTTATGTTTTATCTAAAATGCTCCATTTGTATAAATCATATTTATAGATAAGCTAACGAGAATCGGCATATTAAGAATTAATTCAATTACCCTGCTAATCTACTAGTATCAACTAGTCCTTCTGAGATAAGCACCATTCAATTATAATTCTAACAAGACCTGGAGCTCAAAGTTTCTTTAGCCTCATAAACTGTACTGCAACTCATAAATGAAATTGCCTTCCAATAATTTGTTTTTCAGAATATGTGTAGCATGCCTGATAAAGGATATTAACTTTGATGTTCATATAGATGCAGAGGTTGATACTGAGGTTTTGCTTATTAACTCATATGCATTTTCACAGTTGCAGTCAAAAAATGTCCATGTGGAAAATTTTATACTTCAGATAACAGTAAGTAAATTTTCAGATGTAATGTTTGCAATGCAGCAAATACTGTTTTTGAGTATGGATAAACGTCTTGCTGCGTTTTTGATTGACGAAGCTGTGAAAAACAATTCAGATAATATAAAGCTCACTCATGAGCAGATTGCCAAATATATAGGTACTGCAAGGGAAGTTGTAACCCGCATGCTAAAGCATTTCGAAAGTGATGGGATAATTTCGCTTTATCGGGGTGGCGTTAAAATTATTGACAGATACAGAATGAGAAAGCTGCTGTAAATATATCAACCACCAAATATTCTTACTATTATTTTAGCTTTTTGCATATAGTTCGTCTTTTAGGTGTAATATACGAATTACCTCCGCTCTTAATTTCCAAATAAATCTTTTATTAGTGGAATTCGCAGAATAACTTTAAAAACAGAATATCCCAAGACTCCGCCAAGTAAATTTAATATAATATCATCTATATCAGTTGCACCAAATCCAGTAATATATTGCAAAACTTCTATTGAAACAGTTGATACCAATACAATCAAGCTAACTGTTACAAAACTATTCAGCTTTTTAAAAGCAATCGGCAGTAAAAATCCCATAGGCATGAAAGCTACAATGTTTCCCACAATATTTGTCACAATGATATTCCTATTAAAGGATGAGGTGAGAAACAGAATAATTGTTTTTAATGGGATTATATTTATGCTCCTATCTACCATTTCCCGTCCGTATCGGTGGTCAAAAAAAGTCAAGTATATCAAATAAGCTAGATACAACACAAAAAGCACAACACCAACATATTTTAAATACTTAACATTTTGATAATCCTTGTTAATACTCATGCACCCTCTCAAAAATACAAATAATAAATCTAAATTCAAAACTAATTGCTCCATATCAGCAGCAAACAAATAATTTATACAAACTCAGTTTTGCTAAAATATTCTACAATTGCAAATACTTGATTTTCATTTAACTCCTTCATTTCAATAAACTCTTTTCGTAGGCTCGCCTGAAAGGAAAAGCCTGCCAAAGAACCAAGTACGCACATAAAAGATTCAATATGTACACCTTTTAAATCCTTCATTATATTAATTAGGTGGTTTAACCTCCTTGGAGCCTATTTCAGCACCTATCAGAGGATCTTCTTCAATTTCAATAATCTGTATATCCAACAGTCCAATGGTATATTATGTAATTGTATTCGTCAAGCATACAAAGAAACTGGACTAATGACAATTATGTAAAATGTTGATAAAATAAGTATAATTATAATAAAGTGACTACTTATGGAGGTACATAGAAATTGAATAATAATGATTCAACTATATTTTCATCAGATGCCAATTCCACAGTGTATTTAATCCATTTTAAATAGTCTTACCTATTATATTGGGTTTTACTTTACAGCATTACCCATATATTATTTAAATACATAATAATTAAGGAGGATACTCGCATGAACAATATTCCACAAATCAAATTAGGTATAATTGTGGTATCAAGAAGTTGCTTCCCTGTTGAATTGTCAGAGAGACGCCGTAGTGCAGTTGTTAAGGCTTATGGAGGTAATCTCTACGAATGTCCAATAGCTGTTGAAACTGAGCTTAATGCAAAAAAGGCTATCGAAGATGTAAAGAAGAATGACGTAGATGCTTTGGTTGTATTCCTGGGCAATTTCGGTCCTGAAACACCTGAGACTATGCTTGCAGACTGGTTCGACGGTCCTGTAATGTACGTTGCAGCAGCTGAAGGAGATGGCGACCTGTATGACGGCAGAGGTGACGCATACTGCGGAATGCTCAATTGTAGCTACAATCTGAATCTGCGCGGCAGCAAAGCATACATTCCTGAATATCCTATTGGCACTGCTGAAGAGCTCGCAGACAAAATAAAAGAATTTGTTCCTATAGCAACAGCAATTGTTGGACTCAAGAACCTGAAGATTATTTCCTTCGGTCCACGTCCAAATGACTTCCTTGCTTGTAACGCTCCCATAAAGGCACTTTATGATCTAGGCGTTGCAATAGAAGAAAACAGTGAGCTCGACCTACTGGTTGCTTATAATAAGCATAAGGACGATGCACGTATACCTGCACTCGTAGAGGAAATGACAAAAGAGCTTGGACCAAATAACAAGTATGCCGGAATACTTCCTCGTCTCGCTCAGTATGAGCTTACTCTCACTGACTGGATGGAGGAGCACAAGGGTGCAAGCAAATTCGTTGCATTTGCAAACAAGTGCTGGCCTGCATTCCAAACAGAGTTTGGCTTTGTTCCATGCTATGTAAACAGCCGTTTCACAGCTAAGGGTGTGCCAATATCTTGTGAGGTTGACATTTACGGAGCGCTTAGCGAATATATCGGCATCTGCGTATCAGGCAGAGAAGTTACTTTGCTTGATATCAACAATACTGTTCCATCATCAATATACGATAAGGCAATCAAGAATCAGTACAGCTACCAGCTTCCTGAAACCTTCATGGCCTTCCATTGCGGAAATACTTCCTGCAGCCTGCTTAAGAATCCTCACATGGGTTACCAGCTCATCATGAAGCGCGACCTTGAGCCAGAGCTTGCTGAGCCAGACATCACAAGAGGTACACTTGAGGGTGATATAATAGCTGGAGATATTACCTTCTACCGTCTGCAGAGCAGTGCCGACACATCATTGAAAGCATATATAGTTCACGGTGAGGTTCTCGACGTTGCTTCCGAAAGCTTCGGATCAATCGGAGTATTTGCAATTCCTGAGATGAATCGTTTCTACAGACACGTTCTCATCGAAAAGAATTATCCTCACCATGGTGCAGTTGCATTCGGGCACTATGGCAAGGCAATTTACGAAGTGCTTAAATATTTGGGCATATCAGATATCTCCTACAATCAGCCAAAGAGTCTGCCATATCCAAAGGAAAATCCGTTTGCATAAGGATTAATAATAGAAATAGTCATATTTTAGAGCATACCACATATAAAACTTCAGGTATGCTCTAACCCTATAAGGGTATTCCTGATGAAAAATTAGTGGCTATAAAAAAATCACTTGAGAATAATCAAATTAATATGAAAACTAACGAAGTAATAAATATCGGACTCATTAATATCAATAACAAGATTAAGCTCTATAAAGGAAATGAGTATGGCTTGGAAATTGAGAGCAAGGGTAACAATACAACTGTAATTTTCACATTAAAATATCAGACTTAACCGAGATTTGACTCAATAACTCTACAACCAAATCTCGGTTCTGCTGCAATTTTCTTGAAATAGGTATCACACGAAAGAAAATCCGTCAAAAACCTTATTCCGCATTCATATGTCATAATTTTAGCTGAATGTGGCAAATGCAATAGTTCAGCATTTGTAAGGCTATCTCCTGCAGCGCCTAAGAACCCCTTGGTAAACTGTTCGAAAAGAGCAATATCCATCCAAACCTTGGATAAATCCTTTTCGTCCTCTGCTGCTGGGTTAGTTCCGAAACGTATAGCATCTCCAAAATCATATAAGGATAAACCTGGCATAACAGTGTCCAAATCTATTACGCAGATTCCTTCTCCTGTTTTATCATCTATCATAACATTATTAAATTTTGTATCATTATGAGTTACACGAAGAGGTAATTCTCCTTTTTCCAGCATATTAACAAGCAGAATCGCATCATCATATCTCTTTACCGCAAAGTCAATTTCTTCCTTTACATCCTTAGCACGATTCATTACATCTTTTTCTACTGCATTAATAAATGTATCAAATCGTACCTTTGTATTATGAAAATTTTGAATGGTTTCATATAAAGATTGCGCAGGATAATCACTCAATAATTTTTGGAATCTTCCAAAGGCCTTTCCTGCATTGTAAAAATGGTTAGGCCTCTCTACAATTTGGTACGTCTGAGCACCCTCTATAAATACATATGCTCTCCAATAATTCTCATCGTCACTTTTATAGAAGCTTTTTCCGTCAACAGTAGTAATCAGATTCAGGGTTTCTCTATCTGGATTTCCACCGATCTCAATTATTTTTTTACGTAAAAAAGCGGTTACTGCATGAATATTTTCCATAAGCTTTTCGGGATTCTTGAATACGTTATTATTTATTCTTTGCAGGATAAAGCGTTTCATTTCGCCATTTGGCATTGCAAAATATGCTTCATAGGTGTCATTGATATGTCCAAAGCCGTATGACTGGGCTTTAATAAAGTTGCCTCCGAAAGCAAAGTTCTTTACAATACTGCTGAAATCGTATTTATTATTAGTAATCATTGATTCCCTCCCATAATTTATCCGGGTATACTCCCTGTTCTATAAAATTACATATAGCATTCTTTACCAATGGCTTATCGTCCTGATATGTAACCCCATACCATCTATCTTTTGATGGCAGCACCTTTACTCTTGCCTTTTTTTCCGAAATAAGCTTGTCAACTACCTCAGGCAAAAAGTACTCAGCTTTTAGCAAATTGCTGCTATTATCATGGAAAAAGGCACTAAACCTCGCTTCTAGTTCTCCGAAAATACTTGGAGTGAACCCCCAGGTATTCATAGAAACAATACTGCTTTTAGGAATTTCAACCCAATTTTGTCCATCATCAGAATATTTAGCTTCATCCCCGAATTTCCGAATATTCGTCCTTTCGTGTATTTCATCAAGATACCCCTCTGAATCAACATTACAAACACCGCGTGCTACATGTCCATGATCAGATAGAGTGTTTTCAAGAACAAAGCCGGCCATACTGTACCTGTACATTCCCTCCGCATCAGCTCCGGTAGTCAAATAATCGTAAAGCAGTTTAAACGTTGATGCACCATAAAAATCATCTGCGTTAATAACAGCAAATGGCGTATCTACAGTATTTCGGCAGCTTAAAACTGCATGACCTGTTCCCCATGGTTTTACTCTACCTTCGGGCACCTTAATACCGGATGGAATATGGCCAATTTTTTGAAATACATAGGCAGTATCTACCAGCTTTTCAGTTCTATATCCTATTCTGTCCCTGAAAACCTCCTGAAAATCTTCCTTTATGACAAATACTATTTTTCCAAAACCGGCTTTAAGTGCATCATAAATAGAATAATCCATTATAATTTCTCCATTTGGTCCAACCGGGTCTATCTGTTTTAATCCACCATACCTACTTCCCATTCCTGCCGCCATTATAACGAGTGTCGGTTTTACCATAGCTTAATCCCTCCTTATTCTTCATATCCGTTCGGATTCTTGCTCTGCCAGTTCCAAGAATCCTTGCACATCTCTTCTAGCCCTTTTTCTGCACACCAACCCAGTTCAGCCTTTGCCTTTGATGGGTCAGCGTAACATTCAGCTACATCTCCGGGTCTTCTCGCTACAATTTCATAGGGTATCTCTCTTTCCGAAGTTTTAGAAAAAGCCTTCACAACTTCTAAAACTGTGTAGCCTCTTCCAGTACCTAAATTGTAGGTTACAACACCAGGCTTGCTCCTCAGTTTTTCCAAAGCCTTGAGATGTCCTAATACCAAATCAACAACATGAATATAGTCTCTGACACCTGTTCCATCAACTGTAGGATAATCATTCCCATAAACACTCAGCTTGTCGCGCTTGCCAATTGCAACCTGAGTAATGTATGGCACGAGATTATTTGGTATACCCTTTGGATCCTCTCCAATTCTACCGCTTGAGTGAGCTCCTATTGGATTAAAATACCGTAGTATGGCTATATTCCAGGTATTATCCGCGATACATAAATCCCTCAGTATTTCCTCTATCATTAATTTTGTACGTCCATAAGGATTAGTAGCTGATAGTGGAAATTCTTCTGCGATAGGAACTGTATGAGGATTTCCATAAACTGTTGCAGATGAACTAAAAACAAGATTTTTAACTCCATATTTATTCATTACTTCACATAAAACCAGTGTACCAGTAATGTTGTTATGGTAATATCTAATGGGCTGCGATACAGACTCTCCTACAGCCTTTAGTCCTGCAAAATGCATTACTGCATCAATTTCTTCTTTATTGAATATCTCTTCTAGTGCTTCCCTATCAAGCAAATCTTCTTTATAAAACTTAAATGACTTCCCCGTTATTTCCTTAACTCTACTTAAGGCTTCTTCATTACTATTACTAAGATTATCTATAACGACAATCTCAAATCCTGAATTCAGTAGTTCTACACAAGCGTGACTTCCAATGTAGCCAGCTCCACCAGTTACTAAAACAGACATATTAACCTCCCACAACCACTCTCGGCATAAAAAATTTCACTTCTCTCTTAATCTTATTTTAAGCCGTCTAATTAATTATTTATTTATCAATAAAGTCAATTTATTTAGACTTTTGGACTATAAAGCTTGCTTCTTTTTAGCTATAATATAGTTAATATCAATACTGCGAGGTTAAAATGGATTACGAAAAAACCCTTTTAAAAGAGGAAATAGTCATTAAAAGAATTGTTTCAATACATTACTTTGAATATGCAAAGGATTATGTTTTTGAGGGTGAAAAGCATGACTTTTGGGAATTTCTTTACGTTGATAAGGGAGAAGTTGAGGTTATGGCGCAGTCCCTCGGTTTTAAGTTAAAGCAGGGTGAAATTATATTCATAAGCCCAATGAATTTCATAATGTATGGGCAAACGGCAAAGTCGCTCCTAACCTCATTGTTGTGTCCTTCGAGTGTAAATCACCCGCAATAAAGTACTATGAAAATAAAATACTTGGAATAAATGATTTCGAAAAAAACTTGCTTGTGCAAATCATCAATGAAGCTAAAGAAGCCTTTACTTCTGAACTTGACATTACTCATCTGAAAAAATTAGAAAAGAGACGAGAACCACTTTTCGGCTGCGAACAGCTAATTAAAATATATCTTGAGCAATTATTGATAAGCATGATTCGGAAAGGAAACAGTGTAAATAGTAGTACTAGGCTCTCAACCGCTGTCAAAGAGAGATCTGACAGCGATTTGCTTCAAAGAATTAATAATTTTCTAAATGAAAACGTTACAAAGAACCTTACCTTTGACGATGTATGCCGATTTTCCAACCTCAGCAGAACAAGCTTGAAGGTCTTATTCAAGGATAAAATGGGAACAGGAGTAATGGAATACTTTAAGAAACTAAAAATTGAAGAAGCAAAAAAAATGATGCGTGAAGGTGAATATAATTTCACACAAATATCTGAGATTTTGGGCTACACATCTATCCACTACTTTTCAAGACATTTTAAAAATGTTACCGATATGACTCCGTCACAGTATGTACTATCTGTTAAGTCTAAAGCCTCAAGACTGTAAGGTAGCAATTCAGCAACAATTGGGCTTGTTGGGGAACTGCAAAAAGAGAGAGGTGTTAATCGTATGCATCCCCTAATGTTGCAAGTATTAGTTATTGTATTAATAAAATCAATCATAAACAACTTCATAATCTCTATATTAAATCTCAAATTTTAACCCTATTAACTCTCTCCAAGCCACTGCATTCTTCCCATAAGGATTAATGCCACTGGTCGGTGAATCTATAAAGGGAAGCATCTGCCAATCTTCCAGTCCAGGACAACCAAAAAGGTAATACCATAATTTCAACCTTTTCTAAATACATCCCATATCTCTCAAATAGCTTCTAATAATTATCATCTGTTCTTCGGCGCTTTTTTGCTCCCATGTTAAATGAGTTACAATAGGAACACTTACCTTACATGTTTTGTTAGGACCTTGTCCAATCATCACATGTCCAGATTTGCACTTTTTACAGGTTCGTTGTATTCGTCTTACGTCAATTCTCTTTTCAAATATAGGATCACAGGTCAACTCGAATATAACATTTGATAATTCTGCAATTCGACTATCAGAATATCCTTTTCCCTTACATAACATCTTAACTATTTCTCCCGTTTCATTGAACACGTTATCTTCAAAACAGTTAAGGTATGCAAAGTCTTGTCCATCCTCAGTCAAAAGCAGTTTCTCTCCATATGAGAAATCAGAAAGCATATATATTTCAGATTCATCTCCACAGTTCTCGCATTTTCCTATGTAAACCCCAAAACCTATCTCTTGTATTAACATTATTATTCCTCATCATAACCCAATACATCAGAACCCCAGCCTATAAGAGAAGTAGAATGGTTTTAATCACAATCCACATATAAACGATATTGACCGCACTTTAGGCATTGAAATAAGTATCCTTGCAAGCGCCCATTATTCACGCATTGCTTAATTATTTCAACTTCCATATCACCGTTTGCTTTATAATCCTCTTCGATTTGTTCTTCAATCCCCAAATCGATTATTTCTTTCCATCCCACATATCCGATGAATGCACAGAAGTCCCCGCAATGAGCAAGCCAATAACCCTGCTGCCAACTGTTATATCCAGGAGTGTGCTGGCATAATTCATTCAGATACTCATTTTTCTCAACTATATCGCAACTTGCAGCATCATGAAAATCCCCATCAAATTTTTTACATGCAGCACCATTTGAGATACATTCAGGGCAAAGATATTCAATCTCATCGGCAGCATAAAACGGGCCATTATAATAAGTACCTGTTTTTTTACCGCATGATTCACATACAACAATTTTATCTATCTTAAATGCCCCTGTTTTTATTGGTTCAGGATGGTATTTAAACTTTGGAACTATCATTGTTGTTTGTTCTTTCTTGCTAAATCTATCAAATATCTCCATGTCCGCACCTCATTTTCAAATCAACATTTATAATTAAAAAGTTGAACATCATACCTTTGTAACATGCTTTCACTCTTTGCTAAACTCTGTATTAGGAAAATATACTTGATATGTACCCTCAACCTCGATAAAATCTTCTTTCCTAATTTCGGATATATTATCTACTTCTTTCTTCCCGTTGCTTCAATTCTTTTTCTCTATGCTTTAATTCCTCTTCCCATTGTTTTATTTCCTCTTCTTTTTTAGTTAATCTTTTCGTTAACCCAAAACATGTAGCCATAATTAACTACCACAATTTTTGTGTAATATGACTATATTATACCATATTTTATTGAAAAAGATAGATACTCTTTAATTGGCTAATAAATATGGCCTCAGCATATTTGATATAAAAGCTACAGAAATCACTATAATTCAACCTTAAATTGTTAGTACTGACTTCTGTACCTTTTCACCTAAAATATGTAATCACATTCATAGGTTTCCACTATAAAAAAGTGAAGGATTAGCAACTTTTTAATGCAAATCCTTCACTTTAGTTAAATAAGTCAGTTTTTTTATTTAATAGACCTTACTGAAAAAAACAATAGTTTTTTCAGTAAAGGACTTTGTTGCATAGTTAACGACTTAGTTGAAACAATACAACCAACCCTGTAAGTTCCCATAAAGTTTGAGAATGAAACGCCCAAAACGCACATTTTTAATAGCTTAATCTCATTAAGTTTGAGATGATTCTCAAACTATTTGAGAATCAACACCCTGTTTATCTGTATTTAAGTTGGTAAGTTTAACATGTCTTAAACATGCTAATTTACGTTTTCATGGATTTATTGTAATTAAGTTGGTAACTTTCGTATAATTTAATGGTCAACTTCTAAATATTTTTGTATTTAAGTTGGTAAATAAAATTACACCATATATATTTATACATTAGTGTAATTTTTTATGTTTCAAACATCCTTATTGACTCTCTTATATAATTAAAAGATATACGTTCTTGCTCTAGCCGTACACCCTTTCCCCATTTATTACCCTGAAGTAAACAAATCAGTTGATACTCCTCTAGTGCTAATCGATTTAGTTGTCCGAAAAAAGGTTTCTCTTCTGTACTCCATAAATGCTTGTGTTCTAACAATGTTCTTTCATCCATCAATATTGATTTTGTTTGTGGCAAAAAACTTCGGACTTGATCCAACATAGCAAATCCATGTGTATCAATATCGCCCCAATAATAAATCTCCTTCTCTTTTAACCATTCTGAGCCCTTCTGCTAAAAACGGACACTAATTCGTGATAATATCTCCTGTTTTCTTAGCATTCCTATATTATTGATTTTATTTGATATTAAGTCAAATATTTACATGTATTTCTCAGACTAATCCA
>JAEZOA010000052.1 GCA_023441625.1 Bacillota bacterium | reverse complement strand
ATGTTTGCAATGAATTAGTAGAACAACTGAAACTTGCAGGCATTATAGTGAAGTTAAAAGAAGAGGTAGAAGAACATTTTGCGGTAATTGATGATGAACTTGTATGGCACGGTGGTATGAATTTACTTGGAAAAGAAGACGCCTGGGATAATCTTATGCGTATCAAAAGCCATCATGTTGCGGCAGAATTATTGGAGATAGCGTGGGGAGAAAATACAGGAGAATAGGATAATGGATTTTTGGAATGCCAATTAAGAGAAAATATATAAATGGAGCATGAGTTTATCTACACATCTGATGTTTAGTAAAAAATGAGAAGTACTTTGAATGATAGCTAGCTTATAAATTGTTCAGAATAAAGCTCTCAAACCACAAAATGTTTGAAAGTTTTATTGCGCACAATTTTTACTTACTGGTAAAGTTGTAGCAGCACTTCAAAGTGCCTGACAAAAATGATATACTTCTGATTATAAAGAGTCGGAGGTTAAGGTTCGGAAAAGCGGATTATTATAACCTGTTTTTAGAGGAAATACCCCTCCGCCAAGGAACTAATAGGTCTTCACGACATCATTTTTGTCTACTCAAGGCACGTTGAGACGTGCGTACTTTTGTCCCACAAAAATTCGTAAACATCTCCACCGTCCTTATACACCGGAAAATTGAATAAAATGGACTTCAGAGGTAGTTCTGATTCATCACATGGAAAAATCTCTATTTCTTTGATTAACGAAGAAATTAGGGATTTTTTCTCTTCATCGCTGATTTTATCATACACCTTATCGAAGTTTGCTAATAGGGTGTAGATGTTCTCCAAGGTAATGGCATCCTGTTCCACGGCTTTTCGGCGTAGCTTTACGTCCTCGATTTTTTCTTCAAGCTCTACGATGATGTCATATAGACCATCAAGCCGGAGTGTCATATCATGGAGCTTGCGTTCTCTGAAACGAGTATCCTCCGGCAGGCTGTCAATTTCATTTTCAAGGCGAGTTTTATTTAAATCCACTTCTCTGAGTTTACCTTCATAATTTTTCAGCTCTCTGTCAAGCGTAGAGGTATCAATCTGTTTTCCTATTTTGGATTTTATTTCAGCTGCAAAATCCTCATTCTTAATCAGATCTCGGATTGCTTCAACGACAAGCGGCTCAATATCGGTTTTTTTGAGCATTGCTTTGTAGTCATAGCTTTTCCCTCTTGCTGTCCGAGCCTTGCTGCACACATAATAGTAAATCTCTTTATATGTACCGTCTTTGTTTGTCCATGCGTGTTTGTTGGTGTACATCGGTCCGCCACATTTAGGGCATTTTAAAATACCGCTTAACAAATGTGCTCTGTCACGACCAATTTTAGAGGGAGCTTTCACACCTGTTATTTCTCGTTTTTCATGTGCCTGTGTCCACAGCTCCTCGCTGATAATACCATCGTGCTGACCGTCTGCAAGGAAATAGTCATCTTGGTGTACTTGGCGGTATTCATTCTTAGTGCCTTAGTAGGCTTTGTGGTAGCGTATGCGGCTTTGGTAGGCTTGTTCTGCTTTGCGGTGCTCTTCAAAGATGTTAAACACCTCATCGGGAATGTCAATGAATGTGTCTGTGCTTATATGGTCATAGTAATCTTTCAAGTTTATTGTTTTCATGGCTGTACCATCCTTTCAAATTTTGGTTAAGAGATGAATTTGAAAGGACGGTGGGAGGTGAACGACACCGAGGGGCTATGAATGCAAAAATGCCCGACTGAAATTCATAAAATCTCAATCGGGCATGAGTGTGTTTATTTCGTGCTATGTAGTTTGTGTTTTCGTGTTGCTGTCCGTAATCGTCCCACAATGTGGCAAGGCTTTTTTTGATAAGTTACCAAGCAATTGGGAAAAAGAAAACACGGCGATACCTCCTTAGATACCGCCGTATCCTTCAAATACAAAGCCACATTTTTCAAGCACTTTGCAAGAAGCTTTATTGTGTGAAAAAACAACAGCATAAAGTCTAACAATATCATATTGAGAAAAGCATAGTTCTATCATTTCTTTTATAGCATGTGTCATAATTCCTTGTCCCCAATATGATTCACCTATCCAGTAACCAATTTCGGCGCTTTTTTCATAAATATCTTCACCAATAGAAACACCTACACTTCCAATCGCTTTGTCATCTTCAATGATTGCAAGATTTATATGTTTATTATCACATCTTTGGCAGTGTGTGATAAATTTCTCAGCATCCACAACGGAATATGGATATGGAAAAATATTTCTCAAATTTTTTGATATTCCTATTGTTAGCATTTTTTACTAAGTCATTTATATATTCAGTTGACCAATTTTCTAATTTCATTTTATTCCTCCAAAGTCAATAATCTATCAATACCTATCCCACTTATCAGACAACAATTTTTCTTATTTCCTGTCATTTCACTAATCCAGTTTACAAAACCGCCATCAGCAATTTCAATTACATCATCATTGCAATGTAGATAAATCTTAAAATTTATTCCTTTGTAGTAAGCATTATCTTCACTATTCAAATCAATAGTAATTTGAATCTCTGGTAAAGAAGACTTTACTATAGCAGTCATTTTTTCAAAGAATCCATCTCGGTCGGGATAACCTCCACGTTTCCGTAAGCAAATACTTATTTTTGAGTTTTCAATATTTGTAAAAAGGTCTTTGTAATAGTTTAGATGCTTTATTAGCAATTCAGATTCACATGAATATGAACCCTTATCTTTTCCAGAGGAAACTATGCAAAATATTCCAAAGTGAGCATAAAACCCTTTACCTTCAAAGGCTTGAGCACGTACTACTCTTGTAGTCGTAGCATAATGGATAGCATCTTCGTTACGTAATATTTTCTTTTTTAAACCGTCTGCAATAATAATTGCTATCATATTAGAAGGGTCCGATAAAGTTTCGGTTCCCCGTAATGCACTAATTACATTGTTTTGATTTACACATCCAAAAACACTACAACTACCAAGCGGAGCGGAGGGAGATAGTAGCAGATTTTTAATTCCAAGCTTTTCTGAAAGGGATAACAACTTCACCTCTAAATTATGAAAGGCGATTGGGTCAAAATGGCTTGGACTAGTGAAACGATTGGTAGAAAACGCAGCTAATATGTTTTGAGGTGTCTTTTTTATTACAGCTGACTGAAAGACACTTAATAGAAAAGAGTTTATATCCGAGCTATTTAGATTTACTATCTTATCTACTATTTTTACATCACCTAAGATGTTTAAAATTCTGGTTATAGCAACATTCATGACATACCTCCTAAGAATTTGTGCTTATAAGTATACTACATTTAGACAGCTTAATAATAAAGGTCAATTGACCCCAAAAAAACAGACATCTTGAAAAATAAGATGTCTGTTTTCATCATTCTATATATGGAAGAAATTTTAGAAGTTCCTTAGGATTTATAATAATAAACTTGTTATCTGAAAAATCGAGTAATCCTTGCTTTTTACATTCGTCTATTGCCCGATTAACGCTCCTAATAGGCGAATTCACTTCTTTAGCAAGTCGAGATTTATTAAGTGAATCAAGCGTATTTCGATGATAATGCAATGATATACTCCGAAGCAAGCGTTCTTTTACTGTGAGCTCCAAAATGTTTTCTACCAATTGGGAATTAATAATTAGTTTTTCGGCTAACCCTTGTATTAAGAATGTTGTTGCATTAAAATCATTTTTAATCCATTCCAGAAAATAAGTTCGATAAAGTCGTTTTACAATACAATCTGAAAGTGCTGTAATTTCTACAGGCTTTTTTCTATCGTAAAATTGTTCTATTTCTCCAAAAAAACTTCCCGATTTATATAAGTAAAGTGTTGAAAAATTCCCATTGGAACTTTGAATGTAAGCTTCAGCAACACCAGATAATAAAAAATAAACGAAATTATTTTCTTCTTCAGCATATAATATAGTATTTCCAGCAGCATAGCTTTTTTCTTGTAGTTTATGTTTTACTTCTTTGGGCATTATATCAATAAAATTCATTTTTAAATCTCAACTACCTTCATTGTTGATTTATATCTACCATCAATTGGCTTTTGGGCATCTTTTGGTATCATCCACGCTCGACCAAATTTCTCAGTACCGTTAATGCGATTTTCTTCACATAATTTTTGTATCCGTCTTTCTGATATGCCCCATTTTTCAGAAGCGGCTTTCACAGAAATGTAATCCATAATATCAACTTCCTTTCGCAAAAGAGTATATAATTATTATATACGGATTGACGAATAATAGCAAATTTGTTTTTCACAGATATGAAATTATACACTACCTAATATAAAATTTTCTTTCGTTCTCATATCACCACACGAAATGTAAAATGATATAGAGGTGATATTAAAATGTACCAAGACGAAAGAAAACTTGATTTCAAGCCAATAGGTATGGCGATAAAAAAGGCTCGTGAAGCAAAAGGTTGGACACAGGAATACCTTGCCCAACTGGTAGACCTTACACCACGCTCTATTATGTACATAGAGAACAGAGGGCAGCATCCGAGACTGAACAAATTTTATCTCATTACTACCTTGCTTGGCATCTCGGTAGACCAGTAAAGGATACTCTAGATGATTTTATGTTTAAATGTACCTATAGAGCTAATCCGAAGGATTTTTCGAGAGAAAGAAAAATGGGTTTTAAAGATACATTACTATTCATGTTGAACATGGCTAAAAAGTCGATGCAATTAGAATTAGATAACTTTTTTGATAAAGTTTTAGGTAAGGATTTTTCTGTAACAAAACAAGCTTATCACGAAGCACGACAAAAAATAAAACCAGAGATATTTATAGCAATTGCAAAGGTAACCATCTTTGGAGTCTCTTTACTTTTACAAATTGTTTTTCTGCGCCGAAATTCTATGTTCCGTGGTCTTTTTAGGCTTATACAAACGTAACTCTATCCTGTCAAATTTTTGACGCCTTTACAATGACAGATACACCATCTGGAATTGCTACAATTCCGGCATTGCAGCCGACAATACGCTCTGCCATTCTAATTGCGCTGTCCAAGTCTGGTGCATATCTCATATGCATATCTTCAATATTACTTTTTTGTGACTTATCAGCTACCATAATAACATGGCATTTCATTAGAACTCTAGCCAGAATTTGTGCCTGCCACTGGTCTGGGGTAGTGTCCTCCTGGTCAATATTTAATATTTTTTTTGCAACTTCTGCAGGGGAAACATTTTCCACAAACCATTTATAAAAATTTTCTCCACCGTGTCCATCAATGCATGAAGATACCATTATGATAACGCCCCCCTCATTTACACACATCTCGGCGGCAGTCATTCCTTTTACAGCTTGGTAAATATTCTGGTCAAGCGGATACCCGCCATTTGAAGATATAACAATATCAGCTTTTACAGCCTCAATGGACGCTAAATTTCGAACAAATTCACATCCTTGCTCATGGGCCTTTATAAAATGACCCGCATACGCTTTAATTATCTTCTTTTGGTCATCGATAACCACGTTTAATATAAACCTAAGACTTGATGCACTGGATGCCGCAACCATATCCTCATGAATTGGATTGCACTTCAATGTACCAGTGGAAGCCTGAGGATTTGCAATAAACTTAGCGCAATGATTTGACAAGACTGTTTTCTCTGAAGCTATTCCTGGCAGAATGCTCTTTCTCCCCCCAGAAAATCCAGCAAAAAAATGCGGCTCGATAAATCCTTCTGCAACAACAAGCTCCGCCCAATCAACGAGATTATTTACCCAAAGCCCAGAACCTGATGGCAAAACTCCTTTATATGTCATTGAGTTTAAATCCTTGCTGTTGTGCATAACTATGTCTTCATTTTCAACAATTTCTTCACCGAATTTATCTAAAAGTTCCTCCCTCGTTGTTGACCTATGGCATCCTGTGGCAATAATGATTTTTATATCTGCTTTTGGATTACCAAGTCTTATTTCTTCAAGTAAAAATGGCATTGTAATACGACTCGGAACGGGCCTAGTGTGATCGCTCGTAATTATAAGTACCTTGGAAACTTTTTCAACTAGCAGGGAAAGACGCTGAGATTCAATGGGGTTTAAAAGTGCTGATTTTACAATTTCTTTTTCTGATAGTTGTATTTCTATATTATGTTTCTCTGGTCTCAGTACTCCTCTTACTCTTGTACTATCCAGTTCACATTTCAACATACTTTTTAAGTATGGAAACCTTATTTCCATAACAACACTCCTTCCTTTTGCTTATGCTTAAGGCACAAAAGATATAAACTTTATCATCCCGTGTGATACCGCTTTTAATGGGGGTAACGGTCAATGTCTATAAGTGAATTTTATATTTAGCTTATTTACATTTTCAAGCAATTCAAATATATAAGTGATTTTTTTATTATATTCCGATTATATACATTGCAATACTCGAAATCAATGTTACACATAATATAAATAATACTTTATTTGTGGTGTCTGTGCTAAATGGAATGTTCCACAGGATCGAGATTCCTCCTTTGAGCCGCAAGTCGTGAAAAAGCGGTAAAAGGACATTTCTCATATAGACGACAAGATCATATCCATGTATGCCAGAGGATTGACCACAAGACAGATATCAGCTCAGTGTTAATGACATAATAGAACAATCGTCCCTGATAGGATAGTACCTATTGGAGGCGATTTTGTATGATGGGTAAAAAAGACGGACAAATGCAAATGACAATGGTCGATATTGAGAGTCTCATTCCAAGTAATCACTTCCTTAAAAAGATTGAGCAGGATATTAATTTTGAAGATAAAATATACTATTTTTATGTGCCTGCTGTTAGGTCCTTGGATATACAGCCTCCATATGGAAAATTCTACAATAAATGAAAAAAGTCAATCGCAATCATAAACATCTTGGCACCCTCAAAACTACGCGGATTGTATCCGGTTTTCTCATGCAAACGATTAAGCTTGTATTGCAATGTATTTTTGTGTATAAAAAGTTCATTTGCAGTTGTTGTAATCGAGCCATTATTTCTATAAAAGGCCGAAAGGATTTTTGTATATGTATCCAACTCATTTTCACTGAACTGCATGAAAATTTTATCTAAATATTCTTTCTTGTGCTGAGGTGTGATGTCATGCAGGAAAATCTCCATTCCCAACTCATTATAACAGCGGCAATTTGATCTGTTAAGCTGCCCCACACTTTCCAAGGCGCGCCTTGCCTGCATGTAACCTACCTTAAAATTTCCACGGTCAAATTTGTTGCTGATTCCCGCTTTCAGTACATATTCCGGAGATTCCCCTATTTTCTTATTAAAAGCAGTGATAAATTCACTTACCACATTTCCTGTATTTGCGTAAAGAAGCCAATAAGCATAATTGTTTCTCATCATTACTACACCGCACCTTGTCTGCTCAACATGAGACACAAGAGTCTTATCCAGCTTATCAATAAAGGCTTGATCCTGACGTGTGTTTTGGTTGGGTGTTTTGAGTTCTAGCGCAGCAATCATATTTATGGAATCTGTATCAATACCCAGCTGCTTTCCATTGTCTTTAATTTCAGGTGAATAGGATACCGAAGTAATGGAGAATAGTTCCTCAATAAAGCGCTTTTTAATGCGCAGTAATAGTTCTTTTTCATTTTGCAAAAAGTTATCAGCACATAACATTTCAGCCATCTTTTTCACGATTTTGCCGTAATGCTCAACCTGCTGTACTTCGCCTGTAATGCCTACGACACCAATAATCACATCATTTAGAATAATGGGTAGATTAACCCCTTTTTTTACACCAAGTAAAGGCTCGTCTTTCTCGATGTATAACTCACGAAGTCCTTGCTCTACCACAGTCAGTGCGCCAGAATGAAATGACCCTACGCGTGATTGATCGGTACTTGCAATCACATACCCTTCACTGTTCATAATGTTAACTGGATACCCGACAAGATCAGCCAACTGGTCTACAACCGTGTGGGCAATACGTAATGACAATTTTATATAACTAGCATTCACCATTTCACCACCTCCATAGTTTGTTATGAAAATCAGAGAAACTCTGCTGAATACCATACTGCTTTGAAATTCCAGAAAAGCCTTCGATGTCTACTGACTTCCTCTTCGGGGTCAATTTTACCCCTTTCGATCTTAGCAAACTGTCTAAATTTTTACTACCGTCTCTAATGTCTTTTAACCTTTTTTCTTAAGTAGTGCTGGTTTATTGTTCGGAGGAGCTCGAACCAGCGGCCTTCAGAATTGAAGTGTGTTTAGAATCATTCTTGAATATTGCTAAAGTTCGGTTTTTTCATTTATTATCGGCCGTTTACATTTTGTTTCACAGCTTAATGATCATAAATATTTCCACATCAATTATAACTTAAATAATGCCAAAGAGGTTAGTATTTTTTAATAATAAATATTGCTGCAGCTTCTCTACATTGTATCTCGGCAGGGAGATCTTGTGATGGGACGTTTTTTTGAATCCCATTATTCCTTCTCCCCAAATATCCGCTCTCCACATATTCCTTACGCCACCGGCTGAGCAGGACGGGGTGGATACCCATATCCCGACTGATTTCCTTCAGGGTTTCCCCTTGTAACTTATTTAAGTTATATGTGTCCCTCGTCTTTTTAGGGGGCCGATTGGAAAAGCTCTACTGACTACGACTGCGGATACATCAATCAAGAACGTAAAAAGGGGCGGGGTTACTTAACTGAAATGACGGTTGATACTGAAAACGGTATCGTTTTAGGTGTTGATTGCTATCCGGCAAACCGCCGGGAAAGTGATATCATTCTTAAGCATATTGAGGGAATTGCATACGAAACCGGTCTTAATGAGCTTCTGGCATATAAGACATATAGACAAGCACAACTTTGTCCTACATACCATATACATATGTTGCTTTTTCCTTTATCATTAATAATGAAATATTACTTAGAGCCCCCGTATGGATGTAGGGCTGCGAAATGGCCTTTAACGATTTTGGAGTTATCATCGGCAATGAAGTCGTTTTTACCAGAGGGGATAGCGGTCGAAAGCCTGATTTGATTAGTAAGGGTATGATGTGTCCTTGCACTAGAGGGAAAAACAGCAACCAAAGAAGCGCGTGACTACATTATTGAATTGCTTGACATAAGGAGGGAAGTGAGGCATCTCCTCAAAAATATCCGAGACAATTTGATTTTTTGGCAATAATGGAGAAAAAACAATGACAAATATGGAAAGGGATAGGAATAAATATGAGGAATTTTGCAAAAATTATTATTATACCCGATAGCTTTAAGGGAGGGATGTCAAGCAGTACGGTTTGTGAAATTGCAGAGAGGGCCATTAAGGAGCAATTCCACGAGGTGCAGGTAGAAAAGATTCCTGTTGCCGACGGGGGTGAAGGTACAGTGGACGCTATGCTTACCGCTATTGGTGGAAAAAAAATCCACGCTAAGGTGCACGGTCCGTTTGGAGACGAGATTAACAGCTTTTACGGCATGTTGCCGAATGGCAGTGCCATTATTGAAATGGCCGCGGCAGCGGGGTTGCCGCTTGCTGCAGGCCGTCTTAATCCCTTACGCGCATCTACCTACGGAGTTGGAGAGCTGATGAAGCATGCAATCCAGCATGGCTGCCGCCATATTATTTTGGGTATGGGCGGTTCAGCTACAAACGATGCGGGCTGTGGAGCTGCCGCAGCGCTCGGCGTACAGTTTTTCAATGAGAATGGTAAAACCTTTATCCCGGTAGGTGAAACTCTTAGCCAGATATATCACATTGATAAATCCGGTTGCCGCTTGCCGGTTGGCGTTACCGCTATGTGCGATATTGATAATCCGCTTTATGGTCCCAATGGTGCTGCGTTTGTGTTCAGCCCGCAAAAGGGAGCTAACGCGCAGCAGGTTGCTTTGTTGGATGCACAGTTGCGGGCATTTGCGCAGGTTACCTTGCAGGAGATGGGCACGGACATAGCCCAAATAGCAGGAGGAGGCGCTGCCGGGGGGTTTGGTGCAGGCGCTGTTTGCTTTTTCAGTGCTGTATTGAAAAAAGGGATTGAGATCGTATTGGATACCGTTGATTTTGATACACGTTTGCAGAGTGCAAGTCTGGTGATTACTGGTGAAGGCCGAATTGATACGCAGAGCCTGCGGGGTAAAGTAGTAATTGGTGTTGCTAGTAGGGCTAAGGTATATGGTGTTCCAGTTATCGCGGTTGTGGGTGATGTGGGTGACGATATTTCCGAGGCTTATGATATGGGAATAAATGCAGTGTTTTCCATTAATCGAGTTGCAGTGCCATTTGACAGGGCAGTACTACGCAGCAAGCAGGATTTATATTCAACCTTAAGTGATGTAATGCGCTTTGCTCGTGTCCTTATAGATAAATAATATAAGCTTCCGCAATCACAATCGACTTAGACTTAATGTCTGATAAAAACAATTAATATAATTCAGGAATACAAACAGGAGTTAATAAAATATTCCCTGTTTTTTCTTTAAAACCTTTGGTATCGTTTAATGATCTAGAGGATCGTCCTTAGATGTATTATGAAACGAAATATGTGTAAGAGTATTTATCTAATTAAGGAACAATTGAATGACCTAATTACCGTGATATCATGCAGTCCAGAGCGCTTTGTCAAAAAACCCTGAAGGATCTTACCCGTACAACACACTACTGAAAATAGCAGGGTGTATACTGCGTAAAGGCGGACCTAACTGTAGTTAAGCAAGATGATTTATATTTTGAGGAAGGACTTTATGAAAGTCAAATTAAACAAATATATGTCTATACCTGGCCAACATCCAATCTTTATTTCTTACAAATTAATTTAAGGATAAATTTATAATTTATTATTTGATGCTAACTAACACCAAGGCCCCACCAGGTCTAGTCGGTATCTTTTTCACCGTTTCAAGGCATGTTGAAGCGGTTGTTCTGCTGTCACGAACGAAGTGAGATGAGAGCAGATTACAACGATCCATGCAAGGCACGCCCAAGAAGCCGAGTCAAAGACGAAGACTGATTGGAAACGTGCTACTGCTGAAGCGATAATTCTGATGACAAGATAGTGGTTAATTTGTCATTCTGACACATCAAGGAGAAAAAATAGGGTGTGACCACAAGATGTTGTGGTTTGAGGCTCAAAAATGAGCAGAAATCAGATCAAAAAAGTGCCGTTTTTGAGCCTGAAAAAAGGGTTAAAATATAGATGACATTTAAAAAAAGAAGATATTCATTTCCTCTATGCGACCTTGAGGTGGTAGATCGAAATTCAGAAAACTTTATACCTGTTGATGATATTCAATGTGGTTTGCAAATAGATAAAAATAGAGAGGTGTAGGGAAATGACAAATCAAATACTGAAAAGTACTATTTTAGAAACTGTAGAGAATTAATTGCAAATGAATGATCCTAAATGCACAAGACTTAATTTTAAACGTCTTTTGATTCAGGATATACAGAAAATGAAGCTAAAGAAATGATTGCTACTGTTTTACTGGAAAATATGTATTATGTATTGAAGGATAAGAAAAAGTTTGATGAAGAGAAGTATGCTGAAAAGCTAAATGTTACAAGAAAAACATAAAACATCAGATAAAATTTCCAGTATATCAGATAATAGTATGAGCCCTTCTGCTAAAAACGGACACTAATTCGTGATAATATCTCCTGTTTTCTTAGCATTCCTATATTATTGATTTTATTTGATATTAAGTCAAATATTTACATGTATTTCTCAGACTAATCCAAT
>JAEZOA010000050.1 GCA_023441625.1 Bacillota bacterium | reverse complement strand
CTCGGTTACCGTAGAGCCTGCTTTCGTTAAAAGGTATATGAAAACCCTTGCAAATAGGGACTTTTGCAAAAAGAAACTGGACACCCGCTTCGATACTCATTGTATCAAAACTGGTGTCCAGTTATGGTGGGCCTTCAGGGACTCGAACCCCGGACCAACCGGTTATGAGCCGGTTGCTCTAACCAACTGAGCTAAAGGCCCTTAAAAAACGGACGAACTTCAGTATAATAAAAAATTTTAATTAAGTCAATAGTAATATTAATAGATTTCTGATATTTCGGACTAATTCTTTCTAATTTTTTTGATACCTAGGAAAGTTAAGAAAAATTTGATAATATAATTATTACGTAAATATTCAACTACTGCTACTTAAATCAAGAACTATGCAAATTGAAAATAGAAGGGAATAATTACATGAACATAACAAAGAATTTAGAAAACTTATCTGAACTAGTTGCTGTGGCAGGGTTTGAAAAAAATGCTGCCGATAAAGTTGCAGAATTATTTAAAGACCATTGCGATCAAGTCAGGATTGATAAGTTTTTCAATGTAATAGGCTTAAAAAAAGGCTATAACAGGTCGGCAAAAAAGATAATGATAGCTGCTCATATTGATGAAATAGGCTTTTTGGTCAATTCAATTGATGACAAGGGCTTTATTGGCATTACAAACATAGGTGGAATAGACAGCAAAATTTTATTAGCACAGGAAGTAATTATTCATGGGCGTCAGGATGTTATAGGTATTATAGGTGCTACACCTCCACACTTATTAAAGGCCGAAGACGTTGGTAAAGCCCCAAAAATAAGCGATTTGAAAGTAGATACCGGGTATAGTAGCGAAGAACTTAAGAAGATTATATCTATTGGTGACACAGTATCTTTTAGGTCAAAGTTCTCAATTATGAATGAAATGAAGGCATGCGGAAAGTCTCTTGATAACAGAGCTAGTGTTGCATGTTTGCTTGAAATATTGAAAAATTTGAAGGATGTAAATCATGAAAATGATATTTTGTTTATTGCTTCAACTCAGGAAGAAACAAGCTTAGTTGGTATAACGACTGCCTCTTATGCTTTGAGACCGGATGCTGCAATAGTAATAGATGCCTGCCATGGTGATATTCCTGAGCTGTCAAAGGATTATTCATCAACTCCTGGAAAGGGTCCAGAAATAGCAATTGGCCCTAATTTACACCCTAAATTGGTGAATAAAATATTTGAACTGGGTAAAGAAAATTGTATTCCATTTCAAAAAATGGTTGAGTCGGGAGATACCGGAACAGAGGCATGGGCTACTCAGGTTAGTACAAACGGAATTCCTACAGCATTACTTTCTATTCCAGTCAGATATATGCATACTGCTGTTGAAACATTGAATATTGAGGATATTAAGTTTACTGCCAGGCTTGTAGCGGAGTTTACCAAGTTGAGCAGTGAACAGCTTGGAGGTCTACTATGCTTATAAAAGAACTTACAGATTTAAATGGTGTTTCTGGTAATGAAAAAGAAGTGAGGGATTTTATCATCGAAAAAGTGAATAATTTTTGCGATTCCATAAAGGTTGATTCAATAGGTAATATTATTGCTTATAAGAAGGGCAGTAACAGTAAATACAAAGTAATGTTGTCAGCTCATATGGATGAGGTTGGCTTTATTGTTTCTGGGTATACCGAAAAGGGCTTCCTGAAGTTCAAACCAGTGGGAGGTATTGATGAGAGGATACTTCCAGGAAAGAGAGTGGTTGTAGGTAATAAGAAACTCTGTGGGGTCATTGGCTCAAAACCAATACATCAGCAGGATAAGGAAGAAAGACAAAAAATAACAAAGATTAAAAGTTTATATATTGATATTGGTGCTGAGTCAAAAGATGAAGCTGAAAAACTTGCACCACTAGGAGAGTTCATATCTTTTTATAGTGTATATACTGAATTAGGAAGGGACTGTATAAAAGCTAAGGCACTTGACGATAGGGTTGGCTGTGCTGTTTTAATTGAGGCTTTAAAGCATAGCTTTGAGTTTGATATGTATGTCTGCTTTACAGTGCAGGAGGAGGTTGGTTTAAGAGGTGCACAGGTTGCCGCATATAGTGTTATGCCTGATGTGGCCTTTGTTATAGAAGGAACTACCTGCGCTGATGTTCCAAAGGTTGAGCCCTTTGAATATTCAACTATATTGGGCAATGGAGCAGCACTTACCATTATGGATAGAACCTGTTACTGCGATAAAGGATTGGTACACTTTTTGAACAATCTTGCTACAATAAACAATATTAAGGTACAATTCAAACAAACAACAACAGGTGGGAATGATTCGGGGAAGATTCAGAGAACTGGCACAGGAGTTAAAATTGCGTCTATCTCTGTGCCCTGTAGATACATTCATTCTCCAGTGTCTGTAATGAGCAGGAGTGATTTTGAAAGTGTTGAGAGGTTAACTATTGCAGCTTTACATGAAATGAGCAAGGATAAGGATTTTATCAAGAAATTAGAATTAAATAATTAACCTTACAATAAATAAGTTTAAGAAATAGCAGGTTTAGATTACAAATATAATTTTAAATTTAATAAAACTGGAGGACGACAATGCAGGATATTTTACAAAAAGTTACTCAGGCTTTTGGAGTTTCAGGAAATGAAGAAGATATAAGAGAAGTAATAACTACAGAAATAAAAAAATATGTTGATGTGATTAAAGTGGATGCAATGGGAAATTTGATTGCAATAAAGAAGGGTAAAAAGAAAAAAATAATGTTGGCAGCCCATATGGATGAAATAGGAGTAATTGCTACCTTTATTGACGAAAAAGGTTTCATTCGCTTTTCAAATATAGGTGGAGTATCAGCATTTAATTCATTAGCACAAAGGGTTAAATTTAAAAATGGAACAATTGGATGCATAAATGTTGAAGAAAAGCTAGAGGATTATAAGGGTCTTAAGCTTGGCAAAATGTATATAGATATAGGTTGTAAAAGCAGACAGGAAGCTGAAAAGCTTGTTAAAGTTGGGGATGTTGCAAATTTTGTTGGAGATTTTCATGTGCAAGGTGATTTTGCCATATCAAAGGCTATGGATAACAGAAGTGGATGTGCAATATTAATTGAGTTAATAAAAATCCTTCCAAAAACAGATAATGAGCTTTATTTCGTTTTTACAACTCAGGAGGAGGTTGGGCTTAGAGGGGCTAAGACAGCTGCATTTGGGATAGAGCCAGATTGTGCATTGGCTATTGATGTAACACTTACAGGTGATACTCCCCAGTGCACTGATAGAGATGTCAAGTTGGGTTTAGGACCAGCAATAAAAGTTAAGGATAGTGCATATATTGCTCATCCTCAGATACGGAGAGAGCTTGAGGATTTAGCCAGTAGCAATAATATTCCGTATACATTAGAGCTTCTCGATAGGGGCGGAAGTGATCCTGGGGCAATTCAAACCTCAGGTGTTGGAGTTACTTGCGGAGGGATATCAATTCCTTGTAGATATGTTCACACACCGACTGAAATGGTCAGCTTAGAAGATCTGAAAAATTGTGTGAAACTAGCAGGCTTGTTCTTAAAGAAGACTTAGCTTGTGGTAAGTATTTCCTGAATTTACATTATTGTAAAATAGGTTAAACAATTCACATTTTATATCGATATATAATTATAGTATTGCAATCATCTTGTATAAATCTATGTACACTTTTGGGAAAGGAGGCAATATTATGAGTATAACTATAAAAACTTTATTATGTACCCAGCATATGCCAAACACTAAACAAATGGACAAAACAAGGGATATAAAATCTCAAAAAAATATCAGAAATTCACAAACAAATATTCAACTTGGATTTGATAGGGTTACAATAAGTTCAACTGGGATTATAAGGAGTAACGTGAATATATCAACAAAAAAATTAAACCCTCAACTTGATACTCTATATAAGCAGAAAGAAAATCTTATTGAGCGTAAGAATAGTATTATTTCAAAAATGTTAGAACAGGGACGTTCCCCTGATTCTATTAGTGAAGATGTAAAAGAAATAGATGAGATGCTTAAAGATATTGAGAGTCAAATATCCAAAGTCCAACTTGAAGAGCAGCAGAAATGCATGGGACTTGATAAAGATAGCCAAAAGAAAAAAGCTGATTCACATTCTCCTAATAATACAACTAATGCTTCTAGCAACAAAAACAGCATGTTTACAAATACAATGAATACAATCATTTCATCAGATTGCGATTTGGAACAAATTGAATGCCTAGATGCCGTAAAGACCAATTCTACAGGAGAATTACGTGTACTAAGAAAAGAAATTGAGCTTGATGAATCAAGGAGTTTACAGGGAAAGTCTTCAGAATTCAAGTATAAAAGCCGTGATGACTTAGAACAGAAATTACAAACATTAACAGAGTATATTGCTGAAAAGATTTCTGATACTCATGAAAAACTTAATGAGAACGAAAATAATGAACCTACTAACGAAACTAGTAGTGAAAATTTCGTTGAAATAAAAAACAGCGAAAATAGTGATCCTAAAAATACTGATGATATAAAAGGCAGTCATGATCACCCGTAAAACGGCGAAGTTCCTATAGATAAATTGGAAATAAGTGTTGAGTTCTTACCAGTCTTTATACTTTTGTCAAAGTTCAATTAGTACAATGAGTTAAATTATAGTGTATATTGTCATATAAGCAGGAATTTGATTGCACAAGGTAGAATAATATTTATATAAATTAAAAAGAGATTAATGCTGTTATTTTAAATATTATTTGAATCGAGGTGCTGTTTATGAATATTACATTTCTTGGAGCTGCAAAAACTGTTACAGGTTCTTGCTATTTAGTTGAAACCAGAGATACTAAGTTTTTAATTGATTGTGGAATGTTTCAGGGTGCAAAAAATGAAGCTATTATGAATGCTGAACCATTTTCCTTTAGTCCAGGGGATTTAGATTTTATGCTTTTATCCCATTCACATATCGACCATAGTGGAAGAATACCAAAGCTCTATATGGATGGCTTTAAAGGAGATATTTATTGTACAAAACCTACTATGCAGCTTTGTGGAATAATGTTACCTGACAGTGGACATATTCAGGAAACAGAAAATGAATGGACTAACAGAAAGAGACAAAGAGCAGGAAAGTCACCTGTAAAGCCTCTTTATACTATTAAGGAAGCAACGGACTGTCTTAAGCTATTCAAAGGTGTTGAATATGATAAGGTTATAAATATCACTAGGGATATTCGAGTAAGATTTAACGATGCAGGGCACATTCTCGGTTCTTCTATTATAGAACTTTGGATAAAAGAAAATGATACTGAAACCAAGGTTGTATTTAGTGGTGACTTAGGTAACAAAGATATACCAATTCTTAAGGATCCAGCTATAATTAGTGAAGCTGATTATCTTATAATTGAATCAACATATGGTAATAGACTTCATACACTAAAAAGTGGCCCAGAGAGAATTGAGAAATTTATTAATATAATAACTGAAACTGTGGCAATGGGTGGAAATGTAGTTATTCCTTCTTTTGCAGTAGGTAGGACTCAAGAAATAATATATGAATTAAATAAATATATGGATGTATATAGTGATAAGGTAAATAAAATCCTTGATTTACCAGTTTATGTAGATAGTCCTTTGGCAACATCTGCAACACAAATATTCAGAGAAAATCTTGATTCCTTTGACGAGGAAGCAAAAGAGTATATTGCTAATGGTGACAATCCTTTGGATTTTCCAATGCTCAAATTTACACAGTCACCAGATGAGTCGAGAAAGTTAAATGAAAGAAAAGATAGTATTATCATAATATCAGCAAGTGGAATGTGCGATGCGGGAAGGATTAAGCATCATCTTAAACATAATTTGTGGAGAAAAGACTCTACCATTCTCTTTGTTGGGTATCAAGCAGAGGGAACATTAGGCAGAAGAATTATCGATGGAGCTTCTAAGGTTAAAATCTTTGGAGAAGAGATTTCTGTTAACGCTAGAATCGAAGTGATTGATGGATTCTCTGGACACGCAGACAGAGCAGGCCTTTTGTCATGGATAGGTGGCTTTAGTAAGAAGCCAAAGAAAATATTCACTGTACATGGAGAAGTTGAAACAATGTCTGAATTCGCCCAAACAATTACTGAAAAGTTTGGTATTCAATGCATAGTTCCTTCTAGAGGTGACAGTTATGTTGTAAGTTCTAATAATGTATATGAAAATATTCCTAATGCTGAAATTCAGCATAAATTTAGGCGTTTGGCTGTTGTTAACATGCTTGAAACCTTAAAAGAAGAGTTTAATGAGCTGTCAGCTATTTTAAAAGCCGATTTAAAACAGGAAAAATCAGATGTAGAGATTGATGAAGTGGCTGCAAAACTAAAAATGATACAGAGTGCATTTGTGGAAGCATTAAAGTAAAATGACAGTGTGAATTTTCTTTTATGCAAAATAGCTATAAATATACACAAAAAGCAATGGGATTACTCGTTGCTTTTTGTGTATATTTATAGCTTGAAATTTATAAAAAGAAAAACACTATTTCTTCATAAAAATGAAGTATTGTTAGGTATTTGACTTCATTAAGTTAATTTTAAGAATTTTAGAACTTTTATATTATTGACAATTAATTTAAAAGTATGTATAACAGTTAAGGGTAATATAAAATAAGCTTTTAATTATAATTGATTTTATATAGCTAGTTATGGGGGACAATATTATTATGAAAAAAAATAAATTAAAGAAAAAGAGATTTTTTTCTTTAATTGCTTTTTCACTTTGTTGTGCAATTCTTTACTCGGCAAATTGTAATTTGGATTTAGTGGGTTATATAAATAAAAAATTTGAAGTAATTAAAGAAAAGGAAATGAAATATATATTTGGAGAAAGAAATACTCAAAGCGATAAGTATTCTGAAAGCTCAATGGAGTACAATGTAAGAAATGTAATTATTGGACCGAAAGAAACATTGCAAGCAGAAAAGTCATTACTGACCGATGAGCAAAAGATACAAAGAAACTATTCTCTACTTGAGAAGCAAACTATAATATCAGATAAGACAATTGTTGATTATATTAATATGCATAAAGAGTATCAAAGCTTTTCTAATGAGTTAAAAAAGCAGATAGAGGAAGATTCTTATAGAAACACAATATTTGACTTATATTATGTGTTTAATTATGAATACACAATTGATACATTAAAAGAACTAGCACCCTTAATTGAAAAAGTAGCAGAAGCTCAAAAGATGCCGAAAGCTTTATTAACATCAGTTTTATTTAGAGAAATGATGTTTATTGGGCAGGAGGACCTGCTTGATGGTAATAAGCTTATTGGTGGTAAATCCATGGGAATTTGCCAAATAGGAGTAGATAATGTTAGATTTAATGAAAGCGCCGTTCATGGTGACAAATCAATTATCTCTAATAAAACAGATGAAGAAATTATGAGTATGCTACAGAATCCTAAACAAGCAGTATACTTTTGTGCAGTTCAGCTAAGAGCACGAGCTATTAATTTAACTGGTAATAGAGATATTAACCTATTTGATTTAAATGAAGAACAAATACATAAGGTTTTTGAGGAGTACAATCAATCAGAGATTAGTTTTACTATTGGACCTATTAAGACAAAAGAAAAGTATGGACAGGAAACATATGAGTACTACAAGCTTTTCTCAAAGTTATATGAATTGGATGAAAAAATGAATTAATTAATTGTTATGGTGTTTTTAGTAGAGTTAAGAATTATTATGTAATAATTATTTATAATTTAAATTAAGCTTTCTTTTTAGATGGAATTATATTAAAATAGTTCGTGTAGTATGTATTTATTCAAATACATGTAGGATGGATTTTAACTATATTATATTTTTGGAGGACGGTAGCATGGTAGGGGATTTATTATTAACTCTATTACCAATTGCGGTAATAGTTTGTATGCTTTTAATCTTTAAGAAATCGGCTGATACCAGTGGTATTGTAGGTTGGATATGCGTATCGGTAATAGCATTTCTGTTCTTTAACACTTCACTTGAAGTAATCGTAAGATCAACTGTTTCTGGAATTATATCATCCTTTCCAGTTTCATTAATTGTTATGACATCATTATTTATGATGGCTTATATGGAGAAAACTGGTGCTTTAAAGAGAATCATTATTTTTATTAAAACTATTTCGAGTGAGAATAAAGCAATTCAAATAATGATGATAAATATTGGCTTTGGAACCTTAATGGTTTCGGTTGGAGCTACACCAGTCTCGTTATTACCACCCATTCTTATAGCAATGGGATACTCTACATATGTTGCAATAGCATTACCTGCAATTGGATATGATGCACTTTGTACATACTCCTTGCTAGGTGCCCCCCTTGTTGCATTCTTAGATTTTGCAAATAGATATCTAGGTCCAGGTAATGAGATCACTCCTTCACAAGCAGGAAGTGTTTTTTACCTCTTTTTACCAATAGTTTCGACCCTAATTGGGTTTTGTATGCTATATATTGTTGATAAATGGAAGGGCGTTAGAAAGGGATTTTTACCTTGTATTGTAACTGGTGCTGTAATAGCAGTTGTTGCGTACTTTACAAACAAAGTTGACAATTTAGTAACACTCACCGGAGTGTTGTGCGGTTTAGCAGTAATAGTAGTTATGGGAATGTACCTGAAACTAACCGGTAAAAAGATATTCGATAGAAGTATTTTAACTGAAGAAGAGAAGGAATATGAAAAGAAATTCCCCCTTTGGAAGGCTTTAAGTCCCTGGATTATATTGATTGGGCTTATTCTTGCATTAAATCTCCCAAAGCCTGTTTATGATTTTCTTTATAATTTAGAGCTCCCTATAAATGGTATAGCTGCTAAAGGAACTGGAATAAAGACTAGAGCTCTGTGGAATGCATATACTTGGATAGCAGTAGCTGTTTTCTTATCTATGTTTATTTTGAGGCCGAAGCTTACACAAGTTAAGGATTCAGTTAAGGTATGGTGGAAGAGAGCTCCAAGACCTGTTTTCTCCGCTGCAATATTTTTTGCAATTGGTGAGATTATGAATTGTTCTGGTTGGAGTTTAGAAACAATGAAATATCAAACAGACAGTATGATAAGGGTTCTAGCTGATGCGTCAGCAAGTGCATTTAGTGGTGCTTATGGCTTTATCACTGCTTATATTGGAATGTTTGGTGGCTTTATTTCTGGTAGTGAGGCATCTACAATTGCAATGTTTGCAAACTATACGATGGAAACAGCAACTAAGCTAAATTTAGGTACAAATGGACTAATTATTGTTACGGCTGCTTTAGCTTTCGGTGGTGGTTTGGCAAGTGTTATATCTCCAGCAAAGCTTCAGAATGCAGCTGCTTCTATTGATAAACTCGGTGAAGAAAATAAGGTTATTAAGGCAGCGTTTGTTTTTGCATTAATTTTGATAACAGTAACTTCCTTGTATGCATTGATGTTATTAAAATTAGGAGTGAGTGTCTAAATTAATTCATTACTTTTGATTTTGATGGTTTATTTTTATTTATTTTAGTAAAAATTATTGACATACCACCAATTAAATGTGTCATATTTTGTAAGACTGCTTATTTGTTAAGAATTAGCTTTACAAGGTGTGTAGCTATTAAATTGCTGGTATGTCTTTTGTATTTATGAAAATAAAAGCTTAATAAATAAAAATTACTATTATTTTCATATAGATTAGTATTATAATATTATTGTCACAAAATGCATATGTTAGGAGATAATTTATGAAAAAAATAGGTTTTATAGGTACAGGTGTAATGGGTACAGCAATGATTAAAGGAATATTAGCAGCAAACATTGTTAATCCTTCAGATATCTATGTTTTTGATTTAGATAATCAGAAATTACAAGCTCTCAATGAAGAACTAGGAGTAAATATGGCAGCTGATTCACTTGCACTGGTAAAAGCATGTGAATATATGATAATAGCCGTTAAACCAAATATTGTGAAAACAGTGTTAGAAGAAATAAAGGAAGTCTTTTCAAAGGATAAAGTTTTAATAAGTATTGCAGCAGGAATTCCACTCAAGACTTACAAAAAGATTCTAGGTGAAGATAAGAGGATCATCAGGGCCATGCCAAATACACCAGCTGTAATCGGTGAAGGCATGACTCTTTTTAGCTATGATAATGTTGTGCCAGATAATAATATAAAGGATGCAATGAGTATTTTAGGCGCACTTGGTAAGGTTGAGAGCATTGATGAAAAGCTTATGAATGAGGTGGTTGCGTTAACCGGAAGTAGCCCAGCTTATATTTTTATGTTGATTGAAGCAATGGCTGATGCTGCTGTACTCTCTGGTATTCCTAGACAGACTGCATATAGACTGGCTTCCCAAGCAGTAGCAGGGAGTGCCAAAATGGTATTAGAAACTGGAAAACATCCTGGTGAATTAAAGGATCAGGTGTGCTCTCCTGCAGGGACAACTATTGAAGCAGTTACTACCTTGGAGAAGAATGGATTTAGAAATTCAATTATTCAAGCAATGAGCAAATGTACCGATAAAGCAAGAGAATTAGGCAATATATATGGTTAATTCATAATATAAAAAAATATTTTTCTGACAATATGGAGGAAGTATGAAGCAGGTCGAGATATATACTGATGGAGCATGCTCTGGAAATCCTGGACCTGGTGGTTGGGGAGCTATATTGATTTATCTGGAACATAAAGTTGAAATGTCTGGTTTTGAAAGGGAAACTACCAATAACAAAATGGAACTCACTGCTCCTATTGAAGCTTTAAAAAAGCTTAAGGAGCCTTGTAATGTCAATTTGTACAGTGATAGTGCATATTTAATAAATGCGTTTCAACAAGGCTGGATTGATAAGTGGATTAAAACAGGATGGAAGAGAAATAAAAATGAGGATGTAAAAAATGTTGAGCTTTGGAAGGAGCTAGTTAGACTGTCAAATTACCACAAAATTAATTGGATAAAGGTAAAAGGGCATGCAGATAATGAATACAACAATCTGTGTGACAAGCTAGCAACAGATGAAATAAAGAAGAACAAATAGTAGTTTTATCACATGGAGGTTAAAAAAATGGATTATACTGAAAACACATTAAATACTGAGGATATATACAAAGGAAACATAATCAGGGTACAGAACTTAACTGTTAGTCTTCCTAATGGGAAAGAAGCCACAAGAGATATCGTATTACATCCTGGTGCTTCAGTTGTAGTTCCCATTAATGAACAGGGTGAACTCTACATGGTTAAACAGTTTAGAAAGCCTCTTGATATTACTACTTTGGAGTTGCCAGCTGGGAAACTTGATTCTCCCACGGAGGATCCGAAGCTTTGTGCAGAGAGAGAACTCATGGAGGAAACTGGGCTACGTGCTGGCAAGCTAGAGCATTTGATTAGTATTCACACAACCCCTGGCTTTTGTAATGAGGTTATTCATATGTATACTGCAACTGAGCTAACACAAGGAGAAGCCTGTGCTGATGAAGATGAATTTTTGGATGTTGAAAAAATACATGTCTCTAAACTAGTGGATATGATATTAGAACATAAAATTACTGATGCAAAAACTATTATTGGAGTTTTAATGGCTGAAAGAATATTAAGAGATAAACTATAGTAATATTTTATGTTTAGTCCGCATATGTTTTTATTATAAAAGTACTTTGTAATGCACTTAAAAAACATATGTCGGAGGATTACATGGCAATTCAAAAGATAGAAAAGGTTATTAAGGAATACATAAAAAATAATAAATTTACTTTTTTAAGCTTATTTTTATTTTATGTTATTGGGATTACACTAGGTGCATTTGCCGTCAATGATTTAAATTTCCAACAAACTGATGAATTAACAAAGTATTTTAATGGTTTTTTAAAACTGCTAGATGGAAGTGAAATTAACAAAGTATCACTTTTTAAAATATCTATATTGGACAATGTAAAAGTTATTGTATTGTTTTGGATTTTAGGATTTACTATAATTGGTATTCCAATATATTATATTGTTATTGGAATGAGAGGATTTTCTACAGGCTTTAGTTCTGGAGTAATTATGGGAGTATTAGGTTCAAAGGGAGTAATTATTTCTACAATTTGCTTTTTACCAAAGGAAATTATTGTTATCCCCTGCTTAATAGCTATTAGTGTTAATGGAATCAGATTAACAAAGGGAATATTTAAAAATTGGTTCAAAAAATCAGGGAATAGTGAGAATGGAATAAAGCAGAGAATAGGCCCTTATAGTTTTGTTACTGTTTTATCTACATTGTTCATATTTGTTGCAACTATTTTTGAGGTTTTTATTTCTGTTGGTGCACTTAATATTATGAAATACATTACTTAACGTATAATTTTTGCTATAAATAGATATAAATACAAAATAATCCTTTAAAAATAGAAAAATTTGTATTAGAATGATATGTGTTAAGATACTTATATTATAAATACTGATTTTTCAGTACTGGTATTAGTGCTTAAATAGATAATAAAGGAGTCGTTGGTTAATGGAAGTTCATGTTGAACAATTTATAAATTTCCTTGAGATGGATAAGAGATTATCGCTTAATACACTTCAGTCCTATAAAAGAGATATTGATCAATACGTTACATACCTTAATGACATCAATGTTGCTACTATTTCTGTAACAAATAAGACCACTATAATTGCTTATCTCATTCATTTACAAAAGAAAGGCAGAGCTACCTCAACTATATCAAGAAATTTAGCATCTATTCGTTCTTTTTACCAGTTCTTATATAAAAGTAAGTTTATTGAAATGGATCCTACATCAGAGCTTGAGTCCCCAAAGATTGAAAAAAAGTTCCCCCAGATATTATCCACTCAGGAGGTTGAATTACTTCTTGACCAACCAAAATGTCTTGATTTAAAGGGTATTAGGGATAAAGCCATGCTTGAATTGTTATATGCTACTGGAATCCGGGTATCTGAACTTATTTCACTAAACTTAAATGATATTAATTTAGATATTGGTTTTCTTACATGCAACAAAGGGAATAGTGAACGCACAGTTCCAATTGGAACCATTGCTGTTGCAGCAGTAAATGAATATTTGGATAGGTCACGTAAGTTTTTATTACAAGATGTTGAGGATAAAGCACTTTTTGTTAATATAAATGGTAAACGACTTACAAGACAAGGTTTTTGGAAAATTATTAAACAGTACAAAAATCAAGCAAATATAAATAAAGATATAACACCTCATACTCTAAGACATTCTTTTGCAGCTCATTTATTAGAGAATGGTGCAGATTTGAGAAGCTTACAGGAAATGCTTGGACATTCAGATATTTCTTCAACTCAGATATATGCTCAAATGGCAAAGAACAAAATTAAGGAAGTTTATAAAAAAACTCATCCTAGGGCGTAATTTATTTAATTTTAGAGACACTCATTTATGAGCTGTCTCTTTATTTATTTTAGCGGTATTTCATTTATTTATATAGTTGTTTGGTTTATAATGTTATTTTAGAGAGAGTTCCTATTGGTCATGGAGGGTACTTATATGAGGATGTATGACATTATTGAAAAGAAACGAGATGGTATAGAACTAAGCTTTGAAGAGATTAACTTTTTTATAACGGAATACTGTAACAATAATATTCCAGATTATCAAGCATCTGCATTGCTTATGGCAATTTTTCTAAAAGGAATGAATGAGAGAGAAACAGCTGATTTGACAAATATCATGGCACATTCTGGTGATATGATTGATTTGTCACAAATCCCAGGTATTAAGGTGGACAAGCATAGTACTGGTGGGGTAGGTGACAAGACGACACTAATTCTTGCACCAATTGTTGCAGCATGTGGAATTCCAGTTGCAAAGATGTCAGGTAGAGGCTTGGGTCACACAGGTGGGACCATAGACAAATTAGAATCAATCCCGGGATTTAATACAAGCATCTCTCGCGAAAGCTTTATTAAAAATGTAAAGGAAATTGGTATATCTATTGCAGGTCAAACAGGCAATTTAGCTCCAGCAGACAAAAAACTCTATGCACTAAGAGATGTAACAGCAACGGTAAATAATATATCGCTTATTGCTAGTAGCATTATGAGCAAAAAAATAGCTTCTGGTGCTGACAGAATTGTGCTTGATGTTAAAACTGGCAGTGGTGCATTTATGAAAACGTTAGAGGATTCGGTTGAATTAGCACGTGAGATGGTTAAAATCGGAGAAAATACAGGGAGACATACAGTGGCTATTGTAACTGATATGGATATTCCACTTGGAAATGCTGTAGGTAACTCATTAGAGATGATTGAAGCTATTGAAACTTTAAAAAATAGAGGAGCGGAGGATTTAAGGGAAGTATCCTTTGAATTGGCTGCTAGAATGTTAGAGCTTTGCAAGCTTGGGACGACAGAAGAGTGTAAAATCAAGGTAAAAGAAGCAGTAGATAGTGGTAAGGCAATTGAAAAGCTAGCAGAGCTAATTGATAGGCAAGGGGGAAACAAAGGGGTAGTTAATGATTATAGTCTTTTCCCACAGGCTTCTATCAAATTTGATTATGTTTCTAAAAAATCTGGATATATAGAAGCAATGAAAACAGATGCCATTGGTATTGTATCCTTGGAGTTAGGAGCAGGAAGAGAAACAAAAGAGAGTAGTATTGATTATACAGCGGGTATTATGTTTAACAAGAAGACTGGCGACAGGGTGAAAAAGGGCGATGTAATAGCTACATTTTACACTAATAAAGAAGAAAAGCTTGAGAGAGCTTGTTTATTAATGGACAACGCTATTAGCTTTTCTGATGTAAAGCCGACGATAAAACCATTAATTCTAGCATATATTAACAATTAATTTAAATTAACAGAATATAGCTTTGTGGTCTTGCATAAAAATTAACTAGGACAGAATCTGGTACTATGCTTTAAATAGTTAATAATTGGAGGGACCATAGTGAAAAGAAGGTCAATAATATCATACATTTTAATAATAGCTATGACTTTTTCCTTAATGTCAAATTATGTGTTTGCTGATTTTGATGAAGCAGCAATTGAGGCTTCTGCAAAGTATGATGAAGTGGCTGTAAATAAACTGGTTGCTAAAACTAATGTTTTGGACCTAAAGGCTAAGTCAGCAGTACTCATGGATGCAACATCAGGAAAGATTCTTAATGAGAAAAACAGTCATGAGAAGTTAGCAATAGCCAGTGTTACAAAGGTAATGTCAATGCTCTTAATAATGGAGGCAATTGATTCAGGTAAATTATCCTTTGAAGAAAAGGTGAGTGTATCAGAATATGCAGCTGGAATGGGTGGATCTCAAGCATACATTGAGGCAGGAGAGGAATTTACTGTTACTGAGATGATGAAAGCCTTAGCTATACATTCCTCTAATGATGTAACTGTAGCATTGGCTGAAAAGGTTTCTGGAAGTGAAGAGACCTTTGTAGCTGATATGAACAAAAAAGCTGAAGAACTGGGTATGAAGGATACTAAGTTTTTTGACTGCACAGGCTTGGATGATAATGGGTATTGTTCTGCAAATGATGTTGCGCTTATGTCAAGAGAGCTTATTGTTAAACATCCTAAGATTTTAGATTTTACGAGTATTAGACATGATACCTTTAGAAATGGCACATTTGATTTAGATAACACCAATAAATTAATTCGATTTTATGCTAATACAGATGGACTTAAAACTGGTTTTACAAACAAAGCAGGCTTTAATCTCACTGCAACTACAAAAAGAAATGATTTAAGACTTATATCAGTAGTTTTAGGAGAACCTGATTCAAATACTAGATTTGCAGAGGCAAGAAAACTTATGGATTATGGCTTTGCAAACTATGAGGTTGTTAAACTTGATACAAAGGGTGAATTAGTAGGTAATATATCGGTTAGAAAGGGCACAAAGCTCAGAGTCAGCGCAGCTTATGGAAGTGATACCAGTGTATTAGTTGCCAAGGGTGAAAAAGGCAAAATAGAGAAGGAAATATTGCTTGATCAGGAACTCACTGCACCAGTAGTGCCAAATCAAAAGGTCGGAGATGTAATTTACAAAATTGATAATAATGAGGTTGGGAAATTTGATTTAGTTGCAAATGAAGGCATAAGTAAAATATCCTTTAAAAAGTTATTTGCACAATTATTTATAAAATGGTTTAGTGTGGGGAGAGCTTAAAAGCTCTCCTTAAACATATCATACACAATAAAATAGCATTATATATTACATATAAAATTTCTAAACAATTAAAACCTGTAAATAGATGTAGACAGCATTGACCATCGGCATTAAAAATCTTGATAACACACCGGTTATGGCTAAAAATATAAATATAAATGTACCGTATTGCTCTAATATGTTAAAAATTCGATATTTCCATGTATTGAAGAGGTTTGTAATTACATGATATCCATCAAAGCCTGGAAAGGGTATTAGATTTAGTACAAATAGTAATATATTCATATAAGCAGTGTTAAGAATCAACAATCCAACATTATTTTGAAGCGATATATTTGATGAAAAAGCATCTGTAAGGTTCAGAATTCTATAAAGAAAAATAAATACTATAGCAATTAGCAAATTGGTAAAAGGTCCTGCTAATGATACAAGAATGCCATCTCTTCTTGGCTTCTTATAGTTTCGTGGATTTGTCATTACAGGTTTTGCCCAGCCAAACCTAAAGATAAGAATCATAATGAAACCTATAATGTCAATATGAACTCTTGGGTCTAATGAAATTCTTCCTTGTGACCTAGGAGTTGAATCTCCTAGCTTATCAGCCATTAAAGCATGGGCAAATTCATGAAAAACAAAGCCTATTAATATTCCTGGTATTCTCATTAATGTATTTAAAATATCTATATCAAACATGTAGAACCCTCCTAAAGCACATATTTATGCAAAATCAAAACTTGTAAACTTCTTAATAATTTATTCTACGTGATATTGCTGTAAATGTCTATATACTGAATATCTCATTGTAATTATTCCCCTTATTATGATAAACTACTAAAGAAGACATAGCACAGCTGTAGTTTATTACTAATTTAGGTGGTAAGTTTGATGGAAAGTTCTCTTACAAATGCATGTACTTTAAAACTTGATAATTTTGAAGGTCCCTTCGATTTACTATTCCACTTGTTTGAAAAAAATCAAGTGGATATTTATGATATCCCAATAAATGTTATAACCGACCAATATTTAGATTATCTATATACAATGCAGAGCCTTGATTTAGAGGTGGCAAGTGAGTTCTTGGTCATGGCAACAACTCTTTTGCATATTAAATCAAAAATGCTGTTACCTAATAAGAAGGAAAAGATTGAAGAGGAGCTTGACCCTAGAGAAGAATTGGTTAGGAGATTAATAGAGTATAAGAGGTACAAGGAATTTACCGCCCAACTAAAAGAAATGGAAAAGAAGTGGGAAATGACGGTTGCTAGATTGCCAGAGTCTCTTGATATACCAGCTGTTGAAGAGGTTCTGGAAATAGATCCGCAAGTTCTTAGGCAACAGTATCTTGCTATACTTGCAAGGAATAAGAAAAAAATAAATGTTAGTGCAAAGAATATAACCAAGCTTATTGAACATGAGAAGGTGTCGTTGAAAGGCAAAATGAGGGAAATAATCAAGAAATTATTAAACATGGCTTCATTTAAATTCTCAGAGCTTTTTTCCTTAAAGGAAAAGTCAAGGACTGAGGTTGTTACAGGCTTTATGGCAATTCTTGAGCTTGCGAAATTAAAGAGAATAACAATAGTTCAAAATAAACAGTTTTCAGATATAAATGTTATTGGCAATTCAGACAGTGGCATTGATAACTATGACTTATATAAAGATATTGATAATGAAATAAAGGAGTTTTAGTTTATGGAAATCAGCTCTATTGAATGTATAATTGAAAGTCTTATCTTTTCATATGGTGACGCCTTATCACTTGATAAAATATGCGAAATACTTGAAATAGATAGAAAGACTGCTAGAAATATAATGAAAAATATGATGGATTCTTATAATAGCTCAAATAGGGGCATTATAATAAGAGAAATTAATGAAAAATATCAAATGTACTCTAAACCAGAATATTTTGAGTATGTATCAAAACTATATCAAATAAGACAGAAACAAGCTCTCTCTCAAGCTGCCTATGAGGTTTTATCAATAGTGGCCTATAATCAGCCAATTACTAGAGCCAAGATTGAACAAATACGAGGAGTAAACTCAGATAGTGCTGTTACAAGACTACTAGAAAGAAATCTTATAAAAGAGGCGGGAAAGCTTGACACACCTGGAAGACCAAGACTATATGAAACTACAGATGAGTTTTTGAAATGCTTTGGATTTAAGTCTGTTAGAGACTTACCGATGCTCGATATTCAAGACTTAAGTGAGTTAAATATTGAAGAACTCCTAGAAGAAGAGAGTGTTTAAATTATTAATTATGTGTCAAAAATAACCAAGAGGTGATATCACTCTTGGTTATTTTTATGGTTAACATAAGCAATATTGGCTTACAAACTTGCGTTGTTTTAGCTTTTATAATTATTGTTATAATTTTATTTATTTTAACATACAGACTTACCTTGGGTTTTACATTTATTATGGATAACCTGGTTTGTTCAACATATATTACTGTCTATTTTGGAGGAGTATTTTCAAAAAAAATCATTATTTACCCTAGAAAAAAGAAAGATATCAGCAAAAAAGAAAATGCTAAAAAAATAAGAAAAAAGAGAGATATAAATCAAATAAAATCAAGTTTAAAAATTCTTTTAAAATTATTTGAAAAGAGTCTAATTATTAATGAATTTAAATTGTTTATAAAAGAAGGTACAGGAAATGCAGCCAATACCGCTATATTATATGGACTAATATGGAATATTATTGGGCTTATACAAACAGTTGTTTTTAGTAAGTATAATGTAAGGAATAGGGAATTTAAAATAGAAACAGATTTTAAGGAAAAAGTCTGGAAAGTATATTTTAATTGCATATTTAGCCTAAAAATTGTAAACATTATATTTATGTGCAGAGAAATAATAAAATATTACTTAAAAAATAGAAAAGGTGGTGATGCTGATGTCAGAACATCCAATAGAAGGTCTAATGACTACAGCCATGCAAAGTATTAAGGAAATGGTAGATGTAAATACAATTGTTGGAGATGCAGTTCAGGCACCAGATGGAACAGTAATTATACCAATATCTAAGGTTTGCTTTGGATTTGCTGCAGGTGGGGGTGACTATTCATCAGGAAATGCAGGTGCTGAGCAAGGAGAGAGTAAATTACCTTTTGCAGGAGGAAGCGGTGCGGGTGTTTCAATTAATCCAGTAGCCTTTATGGTATGCGGGGAAAATAATGTTAAGTTGCTTCCTGTTAATATAAATTCATCAGTTGACAAAATATTAGATATGGTACCCGAAGTAGTTCAAAAGGTAAATGATTTGTTTTGTAAGCCATCAAAGAAAAAAGAGGATAACAGTAAGGAAAGTTCTAAAAGGAAAAAAGAAGACAATGGCAACGAAGAAGAGGATATGTAAAATTATCGGGATGTAGAAAAACTAATTACAATATACGAAAAAACTTACTGCTTTTATTGTACGTGATTACAACTTATACCAATGGGAAGCTCAGATAAAAGTAATTGCTGAAATTGTAGGTGAACCAATACTATTTCAGCAATTACTTTGCACTTTGTCAAGTATAAGTGCAACTAAGCTTCTACCAGCGTCTATAGGCCTGGCACAAGCTAAGTTTTCTTTAGGAGCAATCAATTGATATAAGTTTGTACGAAAGTACTATTTAAACATAATCTTCAAATTATGTTGTATCCGATATTTTTTTACGGCAACCCTTTTAAATTTATTCAAAAACTATAGTTGACTCCTCTTGTATGTAATTATAGAATACTTGTGAAATCATCAAAAACAGGGGAAATCAAAAATGGAAGAAATGAGATTACAGAAATTTTTAGCTCATGCTGGGATTGCATCAAGAAGAGCTGCTGAGGAATATATAAAGCAGGGTAGAGTAACAGTTAATGGAGAAACCATTAGAGATATGGGTGTCAAAGTAACTGATGCTGATAGGATAACAGTAGATGGAAGCCCTATTAAAAAGGAAGAAGAAAAAACCTACATAATGCTTAACAAGCCTATTGGCTATGTTTCAACTGTAAAGGACCAATTTGGGAGGCAAACAGTATTAAATCTTGTAAAGGATATAAATGCGCGGTTATACCCAGTTGGAAGGCTTGATTATGATACCTCAGGACTAATACTATTAACAAATGATGGAGATTTTACATTTGAACTGACACACCCCAAACATCAGATTGATAAGGTCTATGAGGCTTTGATTTCTGGGATTCCATCAAAGGAAGAGCTTAAAAGGTTTGAAAGTGGTCTGGAAGTTGAAGACTACATTACTTCACCTTCAAAAATAATTATTAAAGAAATTATTAAAAATAATGCATTAGTTAATGTAACAATTCATGAGGGTAAAAATAGACAGGTGAGAAAAATGTGTGCTGCAATAGGTCATAACGTTCTTACTTTGAGAAGAATATCGATAGGACCTATAGCGCTAGGTGATTTACCTGAAGGAAAATGGAGAAAGCTAACAAATACAGAAATAAATAGCTTAATAATAAGGGTACCCGGTAGAGAATGAAAGAGCAAAAACAATTATTAAAAATAAAAAATAAACAATATATATTGAAATAATAACAATTGCAAGTATCCCTTTAATTTTAAAGTATTTATTTAAATTTGAAAATACATCATTAAGAATTACTTGATTATTAAATTGCTTATATGACTTAATGCTAGTAGAACCTTTTGTAAGAGCTATTCCAGCAAATATCATAGGAACACCTATTGCAGCAGTTATAATACCTAAGCAAGTAAGAGACCCTGATATTATAGTTATTATACCCATAAATTTCATCCAGCCTGAAAGGCTATCAATTATTGAGTTCAAAAGATAAGAACTTTGCTGGTTAAGGTTTTGGTAGTTAGCATCTTGATTGTTAGGATATGTACTGCTTAGATTCTGATTGCTTAAATTTTGATAATTTGGGTTTTGGTAGCTCTCGTTGTGATTGCTTGGCTGTTGAAAGCTTGGGTTTTGATTATTTTGTACTGGGTTATTTGATATTGTACTTTCAGGTCCATTATCCTGATTATTTTGATTATCCATGATTATCTCTCCTTAATGAAAATAGTTACTTGATGATTATATCATAGGTAGCTCAGAAGAAGAACAATTATTTTAGTAATATATGGATAAAAAGAGGTTATAAGTCAGAATTTTATCTGATTATAGCCTCTTTTGTATTTACAACAAAATAAAATTTATTAAAGAATTGCATTAGTTTAAATATTGGTGTTGTTACTTTAAGTCAGAGTATGCGTTCATTGGATTATAGCCTAACTTTAGCTCTTGTGCATTAGTTAATCCATCGTTATCATAGTCTTCATCCGAATCCTTGATACCATTTTTATTTGAATCAGCTTTAGCAGGATCATAGCTCATCTTGAATTCAAGAGCATTATTCAGTCCATCCTGATCAAGGTCCTCATTTCCATCAATAATTCCATTACTATTTGAATCAGCCTTAGCAGGGTCATAGCCAAGTTTTAGTTCTTGGGCATTTGTTAAACCATCTTTATCAAGATCTTTATTACCATCGTTTATATTATTCTGGTTATTTGAGTTATATTTCATGGGGTCAGTTCCTAGTTTATATTCTTGAACATTAGTCACACCGTCTTTATCATAGTCTTCATTTGCATCACTGATTCCATTAGAATTTGAATCTACAATAGCAGGATTATAGCCTAGCTTGTATTCTTGTACATTTGTTAAACCATCATTATCAAGGTCTTCATTGCCATCTGTAATACCATTTGAGTTTGTGTCAGCTTTGGCAGGATCGTAACCTAACTTGTACTCTTGAACATTAGTTAAACCGTCATTATCGAGGTCTCGGTCACCATCTTTAACACCCTTATTATTATTATTATTATTATTAGCAGAATGCGATTTTTTTGGATCACTACCTAATTTATACTCCTGTGAATTTGTTACTCCATCTTTATCAAAATCTTCGTCACCATCTTTAATACCATCTTTATCTGTATCTGCTATGGAAGGGTCAGTACCTAGGCTGACTTCTTGAATATTAGTTAATGCGTCATTGTCGAAGTCCTCATCACCATCATTAATTTTATCATTATCAGTATCTTTTTTAGTAGGATTAAGATTAAGCTTGTACTCAACAGCATTAGTTAAACCATCTTTGTCATTATCTTTAGTTTCAATTTTCACGCCCTTTAGCTTATACTTGATTTCCCAATTGTCTTCAATTCCATTTTTGTTTTTATCATTGTTATTATTATGTTTCTTTGTATTACCAGCATATGTAACTGATGTAAGCAGGAATACCAAAACTGCTACTAAAGCTATTGATGTTACTTTTTTAAATTTTTTATTCATGATAATAAACTACTCCTTTCGCTTTTAGCTTAAAAATTTTAGATTTACTAATATTAGTATTTCTTTCAATTAATATTAGTTTATATTATATAATTCGAAAAAAATGTTAAATTAGGGGGAGGAAACTAAAACTTAATACAAGTAATATATGAAAGAAACAAAAACTTAATAAATGTAATAATTAAGGCTAGATTAATTATCGACTTTTGATTATATCTGCAAGAGTATCTGAATTTCGTTGTAGTTTATTAAATATATGTAAAATAGTCAACTATAGTCACTCCTTGCTATATTATTCGTTTTTCTTGGTGTATTTAAGTGGGTATAAATATAAGTTTGTTAGCAATTACATAAAGTATATATGCTTTTTCAAAATAATAAAGACAACCTTAGTACCTTGACACATATGATATCATAATATATAATTTAATTATTACTAGGTAATAATAACTAATAATAATTAAACATAATATTCTTAAAGAGGTGATTGTTATGTCACAAATTGAAAAAATAGAAAATTTGAAAAGACTAAAAGATTCCATAGCACTAGGCGGTGGTGCAGATAAAATTGAAAAAAGACATGAACAGGGTAAACTAACAGCCAGAGAGAGAATTGACCTTTTATTTGATGAAAATAGTTTTGTAGAGGTAGATGCTTTCATTGAATCAAGATGTTTTGACTTTGGTATGCAAAAGAAGAAGCTTGCTGGTGATGGAGTAGTTACAGGCTACGGAACAGTTAATGGCAGAAAAGTATTTGTTGCATCACAGGACTTTACAGTTATAGGTGGTTCACTTGGTGAAATGCATGCTAAAAAAATTACAAAAGTAATGGATATGGCTGTTAAGATGGGTGCACCCTTCTTATCAATAAACGATTCTGGTGGAGCACGTATAGAAGAGGGCTTAGATGCACTCTCTGGATATGGCGATATATTTTACAGAAATACTCTTGCGTCTGGTGTTATTCCGCAAATCTCAGTAATAATGGGGCCTTGCGCAGGTGGGGCTGTTTATTCTCCAGCAATTACAGACTTTATATTTATGGTTGAAAATACTAGCCAGATGTTTATAACAGGTCCTCAGGTAATTAAATCAGTTACAGGAGAGGATGTTACTGCTGAAACACTTGGTGGTGCTGATGTACACACTGCTGTTAGCGGTGTTGCACACTTTAAGTCTTCAAGTGAGCAGGAATGTATTGAAGATATAAAAAGATTACTTAGCTTTATTCCTGATAATAATGTTTCAGATACTATGTATTTTGGAGTGACAGATAGTGCAGACAGAATTATCGAGAGTCTAAATGAGATTATTCCTGAAGAATCAAATAGAGCGTATGATATGTATGAGGTAATAGGGAATATTGTTGACGAGGGTGATTTCTTTGAGATTCAGAGCTGCTTTGCTCAGAATATTATAATTGGCTTTGGTAGATTAAATGGGAAAACAGTAGGTATTGTTGCAAATCAGCCAAAGGTTATGGCTGGATCCCTTGATATGAATGCAGCTGATAAGGCAGCTCGTTTTGTTCGTTTCTGTGATGCCTTCAATATTCCGTTAGTTTCATTGACAGATGTCCCTGCTTTTCTTCCAGGAGTGGCACAAGAGCATAATGGTATAATTAGACATGGAGCAAAGCTTTTATACGCATTTTCGGAGGCAACTGTTCCAAAGGTAAATGTGATTCTAAGAAAAGCCTATGGCGGAGCATACATTGCAATGAACAGCAAAACCATTGGGGCTGATATGGTATTTGCATGGCCTTCTGCTGAAATTGCAGTTATGGGACCTGATGGCGCAGCAAATATCATCTTTAAGAAAGAAATAACTGCAGCTGAAGATCCAACACAGACTAGAAAAGAAAAGATTGAAGAATATAGAGATAAGTTCTCGAATCCATATGTGGCAGCTGCTAGAGGCTATGTTGATGATGTAATAGAACCATCACAAACAAGAGCAAGAATAATTTTAGCTCTAGAAATGTTAAATACAAAAAGGGAAAACAGACCAGCTAAAAAGCATGGAAATATTCCGCTATAGAAATATTAAGTGCTAATGCAGTTTGTTTTACTTGTAAGTATATTTATATAAGTGAATAAATTAATAATGCAATCAAGGCAAATGTATTGCCGTAAGGCTTAAGGAGGATTAATATGAGTAAATATATTATTAAGGTTAATGGAAATCCATATGAAGTTGAGGTTGAAGAAGTAGGTGCAGTAAACCAAAAGGTAGCTCCAGCACCTTCAAAAACAATTACAAAACAAACCACATCTAATACTATTATTAAATCACAGCCAAAGTCGAACAATACTGGAGATGTTGCTGCACCAATGCCAGGAACTGTTCTAAAAGTTAATGTTGCTGCTGGGGATACAGTTAAAAAAGGTCAAGTATTATTAATACTAGAAGCGATGAAAATGGAGAATGAGATTGTTTCACCATCTGACGGAAAGGTTACTATTTTAAACGTTGAAGCTGGTAAATCAGTATCTGCAGGTGAAGTTATGGTGTCAATAGCTTAAAAATGCCAAGTTTACACTTTGTCTTATTTGAAGGTGTTAGCGAACTAGGCATTCATTTAAAGGAGATGAAATTATGGCAGTGGTAAAAATTACCGAAACAGTACTTAGAGATGCTCATCAGTCACTTATTGCAACTAGAATGAAGACAGAAGATATGCTTCCTATTGTTGAGAAGCTTGATAATATAGGTTATCACTCTTTAGAAGCATGGGGTGGAGCGACCTTTGATGCATCAATGAGATTTCTAAATGAAGATCCTTGGGATAGACTAAGGAAAATAAAAAATATTGCAAAAAAAACTAAACTTCAAATGCTGCTAAGAGGCCAGAATTTATTAGGTTATAAGCATTACGCAGATGATGTTGTTGAGTACTTTGTACAAAAAGCAATTGCAAATGGTATGGATATAATGAGAATTTTCGATGCATTAAATGACCCTAGAAATATTGAGACTGCAATGAAAGCCTGTAAAAAAGAGGGTGGCCATGCTCAGGGTTGTATTTGTTATACAGTTAGCCCTGTACACAGCTTGGAGCTTTTTGTAAAGGATGCAAAGAGGCTTGAAAGTATGGGGGCAGACTCAATATGTATTAAAGACATGGCTGGACTTTTAGTACCTTATCAGGCCTTTGAACTAGTTAAAGCCCTTAAAGAAAATGTTAAAGTACCAATACAGCTCCATACCCATTACACCAGTGGTGTTGCTTCGATGACCTATCTGAAAGCAATTGAGGCTGGTGTTGATATTGTGGATTGCGCTATATCACCTATGGCCATGGGAACTTCACAACCACCTACTGAACCATTAGTTGCTACACTTAAAGAGTCACCATATGATACAGGTTTAGATTTAGAAAAGCTAAGTGAAATTGCAGACTACTTCAGACCTCTAAAGGAAAAATATATTGAGAGTGGGTTGCTAGATGTTAAGGTAATGGGTGTTGATGTTAATACACTTATATACCAAGTACCAGGTGGCATGTTATCTAACTTGGTATCACAGCTGAAACAGTCCAATGCACTTGATAAATATGAAGAAGTTTTAAAGGAAGTACCTAGAGTTAGAGAGGACTTTGGCTTCCCGCCACTTGTTACCCCTACAAGTCAGATAGTTGGCACGCAGGCAGTTATGAATGTCATTACAGGCGAAAGATACAAGATGGTGCCTAAGGAGTCAAAGGGTATAGTTAAAGGTGAATACGGTAAGACACCAGCACTTATAGACGAAGAAATTAAGAAGAAAATATTAGGAGAAGAAAAGCCTATAACTTGTAGGCCGGCAGACTTGATTGAGCCTGAGCTAGAAAAGATTAGAGAGGCCGTTAAACAATATATCGAGCAGGATGAGGATGTACTCTCATATGCAATGCTACCACAGGTAGCAGAAAAGTTCTTTAAACAGAGAATGGAAGACAGGCAGAAAGCTTCAAATTCTGCTGAGGCTGTACCAAAATCAATAGCCAATAATGGAATTAATCCAGAAGTTGTAGCTGCTATTTCAGCTGCTGTTAATGAAATTGGCAAGAGGGATGGCAAACAATACAGTGTTGGAAATATTTCAAGCCTAGGAAACCAGCAAGCACAGAACAGATGGAGCTTGTATGGCATGCTTGATAGGTTTAGGGCGAAGATATAGGTACCATTATATAATTGAATTGTAAACATATCAAAAATAAATTGTAATTTCATGGATTAAATACTATTAGATGTTTAAAAAAGTCAAGGATTTCAGTGATAAGCCGGCTATCTGCAATCTCGTGTGGGGTTTAACAATAATAACCAAAAAGACAGCAAAAAGAAAAGTAGTTTTCTCTGTAATTCTATGTGGGAAAACTACTTTTAAATTTTGTGAGAAAAACGTTTTCAATGCAATCTTATGTAGGTTTAATTTGAAAGTGTCCTCAATTCTATGCTTTTTGTTTTCTCTGGAGTTAATGTTGATTACATAATGCAATAGAAAAGGGCGTATTTGTCAGGCTGAAGCCATAAGTCTGTGTTGCATGTAAAATAGATTTGTGGAAATTGCATATTTCTGACAGTTAATACAACCAGATAGTAAACCAACTTAACCTTATATTATACTTATTAGTTTTTGTTACTTAACATATGAATTCATAATATCATCAGGTAAGAAAACAACATATGTACAGAGCGTGTCGCCATTAAGAGCGGATGTAACAACTTCTCCATCAAGTTCTCTGTCAAAAACCGCTTCCCAAAAATTTTTAACATGTCCTAAGCTACAATAACACAAAGTGGATGAAACAATTTTGTCTGCCAATATGGATTCTTTCGCAAAAGGGCAGTGACAGGCATGGTAACGCTTCATTCGAGAATCTGAAGCCTGTAAATATTCAAACATATTTGCAGGAAAAGCTGTAAAATACATTTTATTTCCGTTTCGAACGCCTGAAAGCATTCCTGGATTTTGCTTTATAAAATCAAGCACTTCTTTAGTTATTGGTTGACCGTAAAAGTCTTTACCCTTGCTATACAGTTTTTCGAAATCTGCAATACCTTCCTTAACGCTATCGTTTATAAAAACATCTAAATTATTGTATTTCAAGAATTTCTCTCTTGCCCAAGCACATTGAGACGGCTTTAGTCCGTGCCGTACTCTTGATAAAATTTTATTAGCCATTTGTTTATCAATGATTTTGTCAAACCGTTCCATAATAATTGCCATGTTTTTACACTTACAACTGGCTTCGGTATCAATATCAGGAATATCACTGTCTTTAATAAGTTCTTGCCAAACCTCAACACCAAGTTCATTAATAATCTCATACTTGAAAGTACCGATACCAAATTTATCGCTGTACTCGATATTTCTGTCACCCATAAATATCAACTTCCTTTCATTATCCTTTTTTTATTTATCCTTTATAAATAATAATATTTCCTGAAATTAAGTAATACCCACCTATATTACTAAGCAATGTTTATAAAGCATAATTATAAATTCTGAAACCTAACGATGTATACAATTCTCTTGTTCCAGGATTCAAAGTTCTAAGAGTAATAATTTTTGAACCATTATCAAATGCTTTTTTGATTGCTCTCCTTCTTTTGGCATAATATAGCTATAAACGCCATTGTCATTATACTCCATATGCTGAGCATCACCCGATAATTTCAAATAAAAATTAGCACCATTTTCAACATGCTTAATGATTTCAAAATCTGTCATCTGAAATTTTTTAAACTCATTATATTATCTCTAATTTGACACTTATCACTTCAAAAATCATCAGCCTTATTTTTCTTTTTTCAGCAAGCAACTCTTTTGCCATAGATTACAACCCATTTTTTATAAATCCGCAAATATCGCCCATGTCGCATTCAAAAACCTCACATATTTTAGCCAGTATTTCCATAATAACAAACTCGTTTTTTCCCATCTTTGCTAATACATTTGTTCCTATATGAGCAGTTCTGCGAAGTTACTTACGGGTCATCCCTTTATCAATTAAAAGTTTCCAAAGTTTATTATAGCGTATTTGTATATGGTCCACCCCGCTTATAATTAAATTATATACAAATATGGTTTAAATGTCATTTAGTTAATTTTAAAGATACTAAATTACGACAAAAACAAGTAGTAAATTTTATAATCAAAGATAGTTTGACTACAAGTTTTGAAGGTTGACAAAGTTTAAAGTAGTTTAAGCATGGCAAATAAGCAGATTTACATCTACTAAAAAACAGATATTATATTAGTTAATAAGTCTGCTTTTAGGCTGCTCGGTATATAAAATACCGTGGCTTTCGAAAATGGGCTGTTTGCAGTCTTGGATATTGCCATTCATTTCGTATAGGAATCAGTTCTCTTTGAAGTAGAGTCATTACATCTATTGAGTCTTTCTTTGTTGTGGGACGAAGAAAGACTCGACAAATATGAGCTGCTACACTAAAGTTTACCTTATATTCATGTTTTGTAACTTTTTGTGAAATGACCGCATGATTAATTAAAGTTTCTGTTATATTATAGGCAATCAATTTCGCCCATATTTCTTGTTTAATATATTCTGGCTTATATGCATGAAAATTACTCAATCCAATCGTATATTTTAACTTACGAAATGAAGATTCAATGCCCCATCTGGTAAAGTATAATTGTTTAATGCGCTCTGAGGGGAATTCGTCAGCAGGAAGATTTGTAACAATGCACTCATAGGATGAGTCTGATAATGGAACCTGACAATACGAAAAGATAGTTCGTAGGTATATTCAGAGCCATATTCAATAAAATCAAAAGAAGTTGCCTTATCTATAAACCGTTTATATCCATCTATAGGTGTTAGCTATTTTGAATGGCTTCGCACCAAGGTAACTTTTACGGTAATGTCAAATTCTTCTTGGGAAAATCAAAATTCCCAACCAATCCTTTGGAATGAATGTCTTTTGTACGAAATAGAAAAAACTGTCCTTTGTTTATAACATGAGCCATGTTGTTATAAGAGCAATAGCCTCTGTCTCCTATAAAGACATTTTTAGAGTTGGGAAGGATGTCAATCAGGTGGAAGCTTTTTGTTTCGAGTCAGATATTTATTCGGATTGACTGCATAATTTGAAATAGCTGATGTAACGCTTGTGACAGAAGAAGAAAAAAGTTTTTTAATTTTTTTGTGTAGCATTGTAAATGTGCCCCCTTGAATAAAAATAAAATATATTTCTAATTCAAGGGCCGCTCTCGCTACCAATAAAATTATTGACAGCGAGAGCGGCCACACATTTTTTCTAATGTGTCAACTACTTTTTATGATTTTGAATAAAATTTTAAGAAAAAAATGGTTAGACCCCCATTAAAGAAAATCTAACCATATGATTATACGCATTAACTAAATGACATTGGACTCTGAACTGTAACGATTGCATATAACCGAAAAGCCGAAATCCTTGACTTTTTAACGTTTGTATGGTTTTCAAAATTGAATAATACGAGTATCAGTATTTATGGTTGACATAGGTACAAATATACTATTGATTTTTATTCCTTCTTTGATATTCCAAAATATCACCAGGCTGGCAATCTAGTATATCACAAATTGCTTCCAAGGTTGAGAAACGTATCGCTTTTACTTTCCCCGTCTTAAGGTTCGAAAGGTTAACATTAGAGATCCCAACCTTATTTGCTAATTCATTTAATGAAATCTTTCGGTCAGCCATGATACGGTCTAGTCTAAGAATAATAGCCATAAAAAATCTCCATTCTATAAGGTTTCATCTACTTCCTGTTGTAAGTCACATCCATAGGAAAAGATATAAGACAAACACATAAAAACTAAGGAAAACAATATTAGTGCAAAATTAGAACCGATGGTATAAGATCCTGGTTCAAGATATATTAAATAATAAAGTAGTAATTGTAACAATATAGGTACAGTTGCAATTATTAGGAGTAATATAGCAATTATTTTTATCCTTTTCGCATTTTCTATGGTAAATGGTGTATGGTCTGTGTTAATAGAATGAAATATTTGATTAGTAAGATAAAATATAGCTACTAATAGCCCAGTTATTATTAATGCTACGAATAAATTAATTAACAATGCTGGTTTTGGGTTTGCAGCTAGAGTATCAAAACTATGAATAATATTGTTATCAACAGAACTTGCAATATTGATATATAATGAACTGTTTTCAATATAATATCCTGAGTTTAATTTTAATACTGTCAAATCACTTGATGGAAGAAATATAGTAAATACAGTATAAATTAATTCTATTATGAAAAAGACACTTGTTAACCCTAGTAGAATTTTAATAATTCTAGAAAGTACTTCGCTTTTTTTGCGAATTTTAGTAATTTTACTATCCATTTAGTAAAGCCCCCTAATATTTCCTAATATTTTATATAAATAATATATTAAGAATATTCATAAGTCAATAAAAAATTAACGATAATCATTAAGTATTTATCGTTGATTAAAAGGTAAAGGTGAATTGTAACACAAGATTCCCGTTTGTAGTGCGAGAATCCCATTTTGAAAACGAGTTTCTGATTTTGTAATCAAAAATCCCGTTTTGAAAATGAATTTCCCATTTTGTAATGTAAAATCCAGCTTCTAAGTACTATTTTTTTAGAAAATTGGGTTATATGCAGCCTAAAATTCTAATAAAGAAGGAGTTTACAGAATGAGTATTGAATAATCCTTTATACTTAAAAACGCAGGAGGTAAGCCTTATGAACTTCGTAAAAAGATTTGCACTACTAATTCTAAGCTTAGTGATGATTTTATGCACTTTTACATCTACTGTCAGTGCAAAAAAACAAATCACAGAATCCGATATAGTATGGGTGAAATATGACCAAGTTGATTCTATTGGTGAAGGCCTGTTAAAAGTATCTCTTAAAGAAAAATGGGGAATTATTGATACTAAAGGGAAAGTAGTATTGCAACCCAAATACAAGGAAATATATCCTTTTGAAGATGGATTGGCTGTTGTAATGAAAGAAGATGTAATGTACCACTATAGATATGGATTTATTGATAAAAAAGGAAAAGAAGTTACCCCGGTAAAATATCATTCAATGCCAGAATTTTATAATGGAGTTGCAATCGCAAATGTAGATAATCAATGGTTTTTGCTTAACAAATCCGGGGTAGAAAAAAAGCTTAATTATGATTATGTATATCCATTTAGAGAGGGCTTAGCTAGAGTATGCGTCGGAGAATATCCTGATACAAAATATGGATTTATTGATACAAATGGGAAAGAGGTAATACCCCCGATTTATAACTATTGTGATGATTTCAGTGAGGGATTTGCTGCGGTTCATATGGGTGAAAAAGTTGGCTTATATAGTTTATATGGTTATATAGATAAAACAGGCAAAATTGTGATACCTTTAAAATTCACTGATGCACAACCCTTTAAGAATGGAATTGCTCAAGTATCCAATGTTACGAAGTATGGTTATAAAAATTACTTTATCGACAATAAAGGTAAAGAACTCTTTGTAAACAAATATGATGAATTTTGGCGCTTAAGCAATGGACTTATGGTAGTAGGCAAAGGTAAATACACAGATGCCAGATATGGTGTTATTGACATGAAGGGAAAAGAAATAATTCCATTAGAATATAGCTTTATTAGGTTAAATGAAGGAGAAAAAGATTTCATTTATGTTGAGCAGTATGAGAATGGTAAAATTGCTTCTACAAAGGCTGGACTATTTGACCTAAGCGGCAAACAAATAGTTCCGCCTACTTATGACTCCATTGGTTCCTTAACGGAAGGTCTAATATCAGTAACAAAAACTGACGCTTATAGAAATTACTCTGGTTTCATAGATGCAACAGGCAAGGTGGTTATACCATTAAAATACGATATAGTCTTTGATTTTAAAGACGGTCTAGCAAATGTGGGAAAAGGTCAGTATTATAATGTTAATTATGGCTTTGTAGATAAAAAGGGGAAGGAAGTTATCCCTTTAAAATACCCACAAGCAGAGGCGTTAAATAACGGATATAGTGTAGTTGGGGTTAAAGCTGCTAAAAGTCCCAATGGTTATAACTATGGTATAGTAGACAAAACAGGTAAGGTTGTAATACCAATAAAATATTATTTTATAACTGTACTTGATGAAAATCATGTTCTAATACCTCACCTAACCAACGGTAAATATGGAATACTTAAAACTTCATCAAAATAAAGCTCTTCTTTTTAAATTCTTGTGACAGTAATTATCAAAAGCGTACCTTTATCACGAAGCTATAAGGTACGCTTTTGCGTGTGGTATTGAACCTTATTTTAGAATAAATACAACTCTTTCATAAATATTAAGTCTTCTGCAAATACTAAATGAATAGTTAGTATAGTGATTATGAGGAGTTATTCAATGAGAAAAAAAGTAATTATCATAGGAGCTGGAATTGGTGGATTGGCTACTGCTTTAAGACTATTAAAAAATGGATATGAAGTGGTAATATATGAAAAGAATAAAAAAATTGGTGGAAGAGTTAATATTATAGAAACTGAAACCTTAAGATTTGATTTATCAGCTTCTATATTGATGATGCCTGATGTTTATAAAGAGATTTTTTTATATATGGGTAAAAATTATATGGATTATTTAGAGTTCATAGAAATAGATCCCATTTATAGGCTTTTTGCAAGTGACAGTTCGGTTATTGATTTCAATAAAAATATTTCACTTTTAACAAGTTGTTTAGAAAGAATTTCAAAAGAAGATTCATTGGGATACTATAAATTTATTTCTGATGTTTATGATAAATATTTGATTGCTAATAAATATTTTTTGCAAAGGCCTCAAAATAATATTAAAGATTTTTTTAATTTAGAAACTTTAACAAAAGCGTTTAAAACTAATACGCTTACTACTTCTTATGATTATATTTCAAAATATATCAAGAATGAAAAACTTAGAGCATATTTGGCATTCCAAACAATGTATGTAGGAATATCTCCCTTTGAAGGTCCTAATATCTACACACTTGTACCTGTAGTCTCTCAGCTATATGGATTGTGGCATCTTAAAGGAGGAATGTATTCCTTTGTTAATGTTTTAGCTAAGTTAATATCTGAATTTGGTGGAACTATTAAGACAGATGTAACAGTGGAAGAAATACTTTTTTCTCAAAATAAGGCCGTTGGTATAAAAACAAATAACGGTATAGAAAAAGCAGATATAATAGTAAGCAATGCAGATTTCCCTTATACAATGAAAAACTTAATAAAAGATGATTGTTACAAAGATAAATATACAGATAAAAAGCTTTCTAAAATGAAATACTCATGCTCTACTTTTATCATTTACTTAGGCCTTAAAAAAAGGTATCCTCAACTAGCAGTCCATAATATATATTTGGGAGAAAACTTTAAAAAAAATATAGAATCGGCTTTTAAAGGTACATTTCCTGAGAATCCTTCTCTATATATTTATTGTCCAAGCAGAATTGATAGAAGTATGATAAATAATGAAGGTGATTGTATAAACATAATGCTTCGTGTACCCAATCTTTTTTTTAATGATATAACTTGGGATGAAAATACAATTAATTTCTTAACAAGGACAATCCTTAATGAATTAAAAAACATAAATGGGTTAGAAGATTTAGAAGAAAATATTCAATATAAAAATTACTTTACTCCCGTTGATATGAGAAATAATTTTAATGCCTATGGCGGTACAGCTTTTGGTTTTAGCACAACTTTAACACAAACAAACTATTTTAGGCCCCATTTTAAGTCAAGTAAAGCTAATAATTTGTTCTTTGTTGGTAGTTCTACACACCCTGGTCCTGGAATATCTTTAGTATTAAATTCAAGTAAATTAGTAGCTGAAGAAATTATAGCATTTTTCTGAAATTAATTTTTGAAAAACAGCTTTTGCTTCATTAGGGACTTTTAATAAGTCAGTATTGATTTTGACTTGTTTCTTTATTCTTTGAATGCTTTATTCTAAAGGCTGCTGGAGGCATGTCCATATATTTTTTAAACTGTCTAATAAAATAATTGATGTCATTAAAGCCTGTTGCCAATGAAATCTCTGTAATATTCATATCAGTACTGAAAAGCAAATCAATAGCTTTATTAATTCTAATAATATTTATATATTCAGTAATAGATTTATCTGTCATTTGCTTAAATAAATGACAAAAGTGATAGTGGCTGATATTAATCATCTTTGAAAGAAATAACCCTGTAATCTTCTGCGCATAATTCTGTTCAATAAATTGAAAAACCGGATTCAAGCGTTCCAATTCCTTTTTTCTCATTTCATAAACATTAGGTTTTATAGTGTTTTTAACGTGACTTCTCATAAGAAGGACAAGTACTCTGAAAACATCTGATTTTATTGAAAGTTCAAATCCAATTTTCTTTCCATTGGCTTCTTCAATAATTCTATTTATACAGTGTAAAATATCTGTATCATCATTAACGACATTATTAAAAATTAAAAGTTTTTGAGTTATTGGTGCTATATATTTAATGTCTATAGTATTAGTATAACTGCTTTGTAAAACAACTGGATCTACTATTATAACATTATATGAAAAATACTCCGAAAGGCTATAACCACAATGCAGTTCACCACTGTTTACAACAATCAAATCTCCAGGCTTAACATGATGGGGAACAGAATTACATTCAAATATACCATTTCCAGATTTAACGTACAGAAACTCAATATGATCATGCCAATGATTCGGAAAAACATTTCCATGTTTTTGATAGGCGCAACAAGAGACACTAATGGGAAACAATTTGTCTTGTGAGCATGGTGTTTCGTACAAAGCTTGATTATTCAAAAAATCACTCCAAGGATAGCAAATTTGTGCTTATAATAAGCAAAAAAACATGAGAATTATAAACTAACAAAATATATAATATGTTTTAAATTGGAAAAAGTCAAATGACACTGGTTGGAAGACTTTGAAACGAATTAAATTTAGTAAAGCAAAATTATATGACTAATTGATATGAGGTGACAATGAAGAATAAATATTTATTACATGTTTTAATATTTTCATATTTCGCTGCAAGCTCAGTAATGTTTCCGTATTTAACAATTTATTTTAGCAGGACGCTAACTGCTTATCAAATAGGGATTCTGATGGCTATTATTCCTACTTCTATGCTATTGCTTCAGCCATTTTGGGGCTGGGCAGCAGATAGATGGGGTATACGAAAAGTACTTATGATAGCCCTAACATTTACAATGCTTTCAGCTATTGGTTTTCTATATGTAAAGTCTTTTATTGGTTTTTTTGCAGTATTAACTACATATGCAATATTTGTTGCTTCAATTTCCTCGTTGATTGATTCTTTAGTATTAACAGTAAATAGTAGCAAATATGGTAGTATACGATTATGGGGCTCAATAGGCTATGCTATTGGAGTGTTTACTAGTAGCTTGTTTAAAAACACTCTTATCGGTTTTTGGAGCTTTGTAGTTCATATTTGTATTTTATTTATTACTTTGATTATTATTATAAAGGTGCCCAATAAGAATAACGTAAAGACAGCCTGTAAAATTGAAGAGGTTAAGATTACTGAGAGGTTTTCATTTTTAAAAGACAGTAAGTACATTGTATTATTATTTTCATTTTTCCTTATTGGTATTGTAATTAAAGGTTATGACAATTTCTATCCAGTTGGGCTTAATAATTTCAAAATTTCCGGTTTATTAATGGGAACATCGTGGATATTACAAATAATCCCTGAAATCTGTATGTTTTATTTGCTTGATAAAATTGTTGGTAGAGTATCTACATGGAAGATTGTTATTACAGGTACTATATTGTATGGAATAAGAATGGCCTTAATTGGATTGTATCCAGTTCTATGGGTATGGATTGCTTCGCAACCTATTTCAGGGTTTGCATTTAGCTTCTGGTATTTTGGAGCGGTAAAAATAATAAAGGATATGGTGTCTGAAAGCCAGCAATCAACAGGGCAAGCACTGTTTTGGTCATTCTGTTATGGTGCTGGAGGTTTGATTGGGAGCTTTTTGAGTGGTTATATTGTTGATAAAACTGGTATAGCACCATTTTTCCAAATTGCCGCAGTGTTATGCATTATTTCAACAATAATAGTAGTTGTGCTATCTAAGAGTGTTTGTTTTGTACATAATAGTCAAAAAAAAAGTACTAAAAATTTACAATATATGCTATAATAATATTAGCATATATTCTTTAAGTAACATGCTAATATAATTATTGAATATGGTAATAATGATAGTAGGAAAATAGAATAAACAAGCAATATATTGACATTTTTGCATATGTATGATAATATACTAAACATTGTTTTGTTTGTAAAATTTTTCCTCTTTCAAGGAGGTAGGATTATTTATGTATCTATTAAATGAGAAAACTAAAGCAAACATTAGTAAACGAACAGGTATTGACTTTGATAAGATTTCATCATTAGATTTTAATGAAATTGATGATTTGATCGAGGCTAAAACAGGTAAAAAGCTAGAATACGATAATGTTACAGATAAAAGATTAATTGGTCGGGGGTCTGTGTATCTTTCCTTATCTAGATTGCTAAGCATGAAGGAGATAGATCGAGAACTTTCGAAAATATAATTTATTTTAGGGAGAATTTATACTTTGGATAAAGACAATCTTGCCATACTTGACGAATTGTATGCAGACTATAGAAACGTAGTTAAACCTTTACTTTCTGAAATAGAAGCTAACTATCAAAAATTTCCAACTGCTTTGTTAAATGAAATTAGAGCTTTTAATGACCATATTGCACGATGTTTTTTTCCCAATATTAAAGAGGATGAAGTTAAAAAGCAGCTTGAAAAGTCTAAAAGTCATAACGTAAGGATGATTCTTGATTGTTATAAATATCTAAATGTATATTATAGTGATAAAATAGCTAAGTTTGAAAAGCAAACTAAGAGAATTGATCTAACATCTATAGATAATGGTGATTTCTACATAAAGTTTCGAAATTTAAAACAGGATGCAATTAATAAAGTTAAGTATGCAAAAAGAGAAGAATGCAAGATAAATGTTAACTTGTTTGAGTACTATCAGAATTCTTATAATACTTATGTTGAGCTAGACGATTTCATTTCTGAACATTTAACCAAGGTAACTTGGGCAAGAGCCAAGTTTATAGTTAAAAGAGTTAGTGTATTCCTATTGTGGGTACTTTCTATTATACTTAGTGCAATACTTACAAATAATAATCAAGAAATAGTGCAGGTATTTAAGAGTTTACTATTTTTTAAATAATGTTTGATATTTCATAATTTTCATATTTATGCCCATGCCCTGCATTTGGCACAAAAAATTATGACAAAAATTGCATGGCCTCGGTACCTCCTTGATTTATTTTTCATTATTTCTTTCAACATTCACAACCCTTATGCAAATACACATAGTTAAGCTTATTACTGAAAAACTCTAAAACAGCAACATTTGAGCCGATTTTTATGTGCTTACCACACTTTAAGCAATAAAAGTTGGCATGTTTCATTTTGTCATAGGAAACGCTAGGTGAAATATTTTTGAGCTTTTGCCAACTTTTCCAGCCAACCTTACATAAGTTTATTCTATTATCAAAGTCTGAATATACCCATCGAAGCAATTTGTGAAAATGAAAAGGATATCTGGTATATTTTATATATTCTTCAGGAAGACCTAGTTTAATAGTGTAGAGCTCGAAGTTTTTTTCAACCACCTCTTGAATTCTTCCAGTAATTTGAGTTACATACCAGCAAAAGTTCTGTGAGGTCAGCCAGTCCTTCAGTTTTTCAAACATATAACCTCTACAAATCTCAATAGTTTCATGTTTGTCCACATTTAAAGCTTTAAAAGCGTTGATAGCTATATTAACAACATCATCTAAATAGAGCTTATTCTTAAAATTATCAGTATTGTATAATTCAACAGGAATAATATCAAAATAATAATCATTAGTTTCTGGCCTATAAAAGCCAATACAGGTTCCTCCAACAAAGCTACCGCTACCAGCATCATCTATTTGTATCATACTAACCTCCACATGACTTTTTGCAAAAATAGTAATTAAATTTATTGTGGAGGTACGCGGTTAAATTATAACTGCATTTTGATTCTTTAATGCTAACTCCAACAATTATTAGAAATTTACCCCATTTCTATGCATAAGATGGAGTGAAAACTTCAGCTGATGCAAAGAAATCTGTTTATATAGTTAGTATTTGTAAGATAAGTGGTTTATATGTTACAAACGAATTTTTATAATGGCAATATGAATCTTATATTACAGTAGGTCAAAGTATATACTCCGTGAAAAACAAAAAACATTCTGGCTAATATTATTTATTAACGTGAATGTTTTTTTATTAATTGTTCATACTAACTACTCTAAGATACTTTCTAAAGTTCTAGACATATTTGCTAATTTTATAGTAGAAGCATTCAATTCTTCAGTCATAGCAGTTAATTCTTCACTTACAGAAGCCATCTCATTTATTGCTGTATTATGAGAATGGATTGAATCTCTAATATCTGCTAGATCGTCAGCAATTGTTTCGATAGGTGTTATCAAATGCTCTGCCACATCACTTGATAATGATACTATGTACTCACTTATGTTTTCATTGCTAATAGCTATTGTTGTAAAATTTACGCCAACTTCTCTAGATAAATTTACTGATTCCTCTACAGTGTTTTTTGTATAAAACATAGAAGAGGAAACTTCTATAGATTCTTTCTTCAAGCTGTCTAAGATATTAAATATTTCTGAAGCTGTAGCCGTTGTTTGTACAGCTAATTTTGATACTTCTTCAGCTACAACAGCAAATCCTTTTCCGCTTTCACCAGCTCTTGATGCTTCAATCGAAGCATTCAAAGCAAGTAACTTTGATTGGGAAGCTATTTGTTTTACTTGATCAACAAACTTAAATACTGTATCTATATTAGAACAAAGAAAGAGTACCTTTTCTTCTACTGTTTTTGTATTATCTAAAACGTCGATATTTTTTTCAGAGGATTGTTGAATAAGAGTTTTACCATTACTAGCTAATAACTTTGTATTGATACTATCATCAGAAATTTTTTGAATGTTTTCTTGAATATTTTTAATTCCATTTTGAATTATTAAGAGTTTCGAATAAATGTTATCAATATTTTTAGACTGATTTGAAACACCTAATAACATATCATTAATTTCAGCAGTTATCTGTTCAGTACCTCCTGATGCTTCAAATGATTGTTGCTCTAATGATTTCGAAAAATCTACTAAATCCTTTGTTGTATGACTAATTTGATTATTTACTCCTATTAAAGTATCCTCTTTACTCATGACATCATTAAATATATTGTTGGCTCTTTGCACAAAATCTTTAAAGAAAATATAAACAATAAAATTTAACGCTGAAACAAAAACAATGTTTACTAATATATTTATGAGTAAGCTAAGACCAAAACCTTTTTGGGAAAAACTAATGTAAAACATGCTTACATTTATACCAACTACTATACATATAAATGAAAATCTTAATAGTTTTATGTTAAAATAACTACAAGCTATACCAATTGGAATAAAGAATAAAACAATAAGACCAGGCTTATTAGCCAACAAATAAAGAATAGTGCTGATTACGGAAAAGGAAATAATTGTAATATAATCTAAATTTTTTGAATTAAGTTTACTTGAAATATAAGGTGTTAAGCAGCCTATCATAAATAGTATTGAACCCACAACGAATACTAAAGTTGAATAATTTAATAAATACCCTAATAAGATTATAACGAGTGAAAAGGGTAAAAACTTAAGGCTTGACTTAACTAGACCAGATTCGACTTGTTTTTTGTTTTCTTGTAATCTGTCATTATTCATATATTTCGCCTCCAAATTATATTGTGATATTTATAGTATTATTCTACAAAATATAGCAGAAACCTTCTAGTATTGCATAAACATATATTATTTGTAAATATTTATGTATGATTAAGTAAATGGTATACGTATCAGAAAAATATTTTATGAGTATCAGACAGTGTAAGTTGTTTTAAATTCCTAAGTAAATATAGTAAATTGACTTAATCCTTAAAATGCAAGTGCTTGATTTTTATCCTGCAAAAAGGTAATATATATATGTTAGTATTGAAAAAATTATTATTTAACTATACATTGTTTAAGGATTAAGAGGGAGGGGGGTACTCCCTTTTAGTCTTTAAAATTCAAGGAGTAATTAAAAATTAAATTGGGTTGGTGGAAGATATGAATATGCAAAAAAATAACGATTTGATAAACATTATTCAACAGAAATATGACGATTTTAGTAAAGGACAGAAACTTATTGCAAATTATATTGTCAATCACTATGATAAGGCTGCATATGTTACTGCTGCTAAGCTAGGCGAAATATGTGGCGTAAGTGAGTCAACAGTTGTTAGATTTGCAATTGAGCTTGGGTTTGATGGATATCCTAAGCTTCAAAAGGTATTGCAGGAGCTTATTAAAAGTAAGCTAACCTCAGTGCAGAGAATTGAAGTATCTTCTAATAGAATAAATGAAGATAACATTTTGAAAAGTGTGCTTCAGTCAGATATGGACAAGATTAAGATAACGCTTGAGCAGGTTAATCATGAGGATTTTAATGAAATAGTTGAAACTATTTTAAAAGCAAAGAGAATATTCATTCTCGGCGTAAGAAGTTCTGCTACACTTGCAAGTTTCGTAGGTTTTTATTTCAATTTGATTTTTGATAATGTTAGACTTGTACACACTACAAGTGTGAGTGAGATGTTTGAACAGATTATAACTGCCCAAGAAGGTGACGTTGTTATTGGTATAAGCTATCCTCGTTATTCAAAAAGAACTATAAAAGCTATGCAGTTTGCTAAGGATCAAGGTGCTAAGACAATTGCTTTGACTGACAGTGCTGAGTCTCCAGTTGCACAATGTGCTGATATGTTTTTATTAGCACGAAGTGATATGGCATCCTTTGTAGATTCACTTGTCGCACCTCTTAGTTTAATTAATGCATTAATTGTAGCTATAGGTATGAGGCGTAAAAATGAGGTATATAATACCTTTGAAAGGCTTGAGAAGATCTGGGATGAATATGATGTATATGATAAAGACGAGTTTCATGACGAAAAATTGTAATAAAGACTAATAATGTTTATGGGATAAAAAAGTGCTAGTTCAGGTAGGATTTACGTTATATAAAGATTGACCAACCATGGAAGGATTAATATGACTAAAAATAAAGTAATAGTTATTGGTGGAGGACCAGCAGGTATGATGGCAGCAGGTATAGCTGCTCAAAGAGGTAATGAAGTAGTTTTATTGGAGAAAAACGAACGCTTAGGAAAAAAGCTTCTCATATCAGGTAAGGGAAGATGTAATATAACTAACGATACCGATGTTGAGGGATTAATTGAGAATACACCAGGTAATGGGAATTTTTTGTATTCTGCCTTTTATACCTTTTCTAATCAGGATTTGATAACTTTTTTTAATGAATTAGGTGTTGAAACTAAGGTTGAGCGAGGTGGGAGAGTTTTTCCAACATCAGATTCCTCAAAAGACATAATGCATGCACTTCAAACATTTTTAAATAGGAGTAATGTAAGAGTGGTGACAGAATCTCCAGTTAAACGGATTCTTACACAAGCTGGAAAAGTGACTGGTATAGAACGGATGAATGGTACCATTATGGAGGCTAACTCAGTAATTCTTGCTGTTGGTGGAATGTCTTATCCTGGAACAGGGTCTACTGGAGATGGGTATGAAATGGCTAGAAGGTTAGGACACACTGTAACAGCTTTAAAGCCGTCATTGGTGCCTTTGATAGCTAAAGAGGCATGGATAAGAGACTTGCAAGGTTTATCTCTGAAAAACATCTCGGTAACCTTTAAAAATAGTAATGGCAAGGAGATTTTTTCTGATTTTGGGGAGATGATTTTTACTCACTTTGGTGTATCTGGGCCAGTAATACTTAGTGCTAGCAGACATCTCCTTTCATATGATTTTAATAATGTTGTACTTTCAATAGACTTAAAACCTGGTCTTTCAGAAGAAAAGCTAGATGACAGAGTCCAGAGAGATTTTGATAAATATTCCAGAAAACAGTTTAAGAATTCTCTTGAGGATTTACTTCCGCAAAAACTTATTCCTGTTATTATTCGCTTATCAGCAATTGAACCAGAAAAGGCTGTACACCAGATAACAAAAGAAGAACGAAAAAGGTTAGTTACTCTTCTTAAAAAACTTGAAACTACTATTGTTGCAGCTAGGCCTATTAAAGAAGCAATTGTGACTGCAGGTGGCATTAAAATAAATGAAATTAATCCGTCTACAATGGAGTCAAAAAAGGTTAGTGGTCTATTCTTTGCAGGTGAAATAATTGACGTAGATGCTTATACTGGAGGTTTTAACCTTACAATAGCTTTTTCTACAGGATATTTAGCAGGTATAAATTGCAATAATGCTGATTTGAATTAATTTGGCTTTAACTCTTTAGAACAATATTCAAATTAATACTGTCAGTTTTAGGAAATCATGTGTATTTGGCTCGAAATTTGTACATATTATTAAGTAAATATACAAATTAGGGGCTGGGCATGAAAACAAAAATTTTAAGATACAAGAATGACTCTAATAAAGATAGGGATAAAGCTAAGATTTTTGAAAATTTACTTTTTGGTACATGTATTGTGTGCTTTTTAGTACTTATTATTATTCAAATACTATTAGTAATACCAGCTGCTAGAGAGAGTTTGAATTTAGAAGATAAAAGCATGGGAGTTCCATTAAGTAAGGATGAGTTCTTATATAAACAAGGACAAATAACACTTAAAATGATTGGCAGTGAACCTGACCCGACTATTGAGATATTAGTCAATGGTGATTATGTAGCTATGTTTGAGGATCTTATAATAGATATTAATGTAAAAGATGGTGATGTAATCGAAATAGATGGGAGTCGGAGCTTAATGGGTCATATTATCAGTGTTGAAGCTGCATCTGCAAATATAAGTAGAAAATGCACCACTGCGGTTGCAAGAGTTGAATCAAATATTCAGAAGCTAGTAAAAGTTCAAATTGACTCAGACTAAACTTTATAATGGTAAACTTTATACTTAAAGCAATATGAAGTAAAGATTGTTTTATAAAAGAAAAACCTATATAATTATTTTTATAGGTTTTTTGTTATTAAAATTGTTTTGTGTATTACAGAAGATGTAGCCTTGGAGGAAGATATGAAAAATGGAGATAGTAATAATTTCGGAAGTAAAGATATTTCAAGTGCTGCAATTAGGATAGCACTTACTAATGATAGAGCATCCGAAAAGAAACTTCAGTTGGAGTTTAGTCAAATAGGAATACAATCGGCCGCAGTTGATTATGGTGGTGAATTTATTACCTCTGTCATGAAAATAGTTGAAAGAGCAGTTGTTTCCTCAAAGCGTGAAGGTGTTATATCTGAAAGTCATGCAGAACAAGGAGCTGTTGCAGGAGCAACCAGAGAGGCGATCTCACAAATAATGCCTAAAGCAATTGGACTTAATGTTGGTGGAAAAATAGGCATAGCAAGATATAAAGATCACATTAGTGTGGCAGTATTTTTTGGAATAGGCTTATTAAATTTAAATGAAGTTGCAATAGGACTTGGACATAGAGTAGTTTAATAGGGGGATATTACATGGGTGTAAGAGCTATAAGAGGTGCAATAACTGTTGTAGAAAATTCTAGAGAATCAATTCTAGAAGGAACTAGAGAACTTCTTGTGGAAATAATAAAGAGAAATGATTTAGATAATTTAAATATTATTAGTGCAATTTTTACGGTGACTAGTGATTTAAATGCTACCTTTCCTGCAATTGCTGCTCGCGAGATAGGTTGGACTGATATTTCATTAATGTGCACATCTGAGATTGATGTGCCAGGCAGCTTAAAGAGTTGTGTTAGAGTTTTGATTCATTTTAATACCAATAAGTGTAATAATGAAATTAACCATGTATATATGAAAGGTGCTGTAGCGTTAAGACCTGATTTGGTAGCAAATAAATGATGTTGATGATGGGTTTGTATCAGTATGAATTAATAAAAAATATAGATTGGAATGATTAAATGTCAAAAAGTATAGCAATTGATGGTCCGGCAGGCGCTGGTAAAAGTACTATAGCAAAGAAAGTTTCAGAAAAGCTCGGTTTTATTTATTTAGATACTGGTGCAATGTACAGGGCTGTTGCATTGAAAGCAATTCAAAGTGGTATAGACACAAAAGAGCAATCAGCACTAGCAAAAATGATTGAAAATATTGATATTACCATTTCATACGATAACTGTATTCAAAGGATATTTCTTGATGGTATTGACGTTTCTCAAGCAATTAGAACTCCGGAAGTATCGGCTGGTGCTTCTAATGTTGCAGTTTTTAAAGAGGTTCGTTTGAAATTAGTTGACCTACAGCGTAAAATAGCTTCTGATAAGGAAGTTGTAATGGATGGCAGAGATATTGGAACGTATGTTTTGCCAAATGCAGATTTAAAGATTTTTTTAACAGCATCAGTAGACGAAAGAGCCAGAAGAAGGTATGATGAATTAGTACAAAAGGGTGAAAAGGTAAATTTTGATGAAGTAAAAGCTGATATGATATATAGAGATAATAATGATAGTTCCAGAGCTTTTGCACCACTTAAAAAAGCGGCAGATGCAATTGAAGTAGATTCTACTTCTTTGACAATAGATGAGGTTGCCGAAAGAATTTTGTGTTTATATGGTGCAAATAAAAATGGAGGCTAGTATTAATGGATTTAATTATTGCGAGTACTGCGGGTTTTTGTTTCGGTGTTAATAACGCTGTAAAAATAGTTTTTGATTTAACTACAAAAGCAGAGAACAAAATATATACTCTTGGCCCAATAATTCATAATCAGCAAGTAGTCAATAAATTGGAAGAACATGGAGTAATAGCTATAGATGAACCAGGACAGGCAGTAGTACCAGCAAAGGTTGTAATTAGAGCTCATGGTGTTGGACCTGACGTTATTACTTCGTTAGAAGACAAAGGTTTGGAAATTGTAAATGCAACTTGTCCATATGTTGAGAAAATTCAACACTTAGTCAACCAGAAATATAAAGAGGGCTATCAAATAATAATAGTTGGTGATAAAAATCACCCTGAAATTGTAGGAATAAATAGTTGGTGCGATAGTAGTGCATTTATTATTGATGATGTAGAACAGGTAAACAGTCTGCCAGAGATACAAAAAGGTATTTGTGTAGTGGCTCAGACTACATTTATTCGAGAAAAATGGGAAAAAATTAATCAGAGTTTAAATAAAAGGTTTAAAAATGTTATAAAATTTGATACAATATGTAATGCAACCGACAAAAGACAAGCTGAGGCTGATAAAATATCAAAAGAAGTTGATTTAGTTTTGGTTATTGGTGGAGAAAATAGTTCAAATACCAATAAATTATATGAGATTTGTAAAGCAAATTGTAGAAGAACTTATAAAATACAAACAGCCAGTGACATACCACCGGTTGATATAAAAAAAATTAAAAAAATTGGTATTACTGCAGGGGCGTCAACACCTGACTGGGTAATCAAGGAGGTTATTCATAAAATGAGTGAATTAGATAAACAGGATTTGGAAATGAGCTTTGCTGAAGCATTTGAAAGCTCACTTGTGACTTTAACTACAGGGCAAATCACAAAAGGTAGAATTATCGGATATAACATGAGTGAAGTATATGTTGACTTAGGATTCAAATCGGATGGAATTATTCCAATGCATGAATTTTCTGATGATGTAGACTTTAATCCTGAAAAATCACTTAAAGTTGGAGATGAAATTGACGTTTTTGTAATCAGAGTTAACGATGGTGAAGGTAATGTAATGTTAAGCAAAAAGAAGGTTGATGCTGTTAAAGGCTGGGATATTCTTGAAAGTGCTTATGAGACAAAAAAACCAATATCAGTTAAAATTTCTGAAAAAGTAAATGGCGGTGTAATTGGTTATGCAAGTGGAGTAAAAGTATTTATTCCTGCATCACAAATAAGTGATAGATTTGTAAAGGATCTTTCTGAATTTGTTAAGCAAGTTTTACAGGTTGAGATTATTGAAATAAACAAACAGAAGAAGAAAGTAGTTGGTTCTTCGAGAACAATAATTGAAAAGAATAAGGAAAGTGCTTCTAGTGAGGTTTGGAATAGCATTGAAATTGGCAAAACATACAAAGGTCAAGTAAAGAGTATTATGGACTTTGGTGCTTTTGTTGACATAGGTGGTGTAGATGGTCTTGTTCATCTATCTGAGCTTTCATGGAATAAAATTAAGCATCCATCGGAAGTAGTTAAGGTTGGAGATGAAATAACTGTTAAGGTTCTTGAGTTTGACAAAGAAAAGAAACGTATTTCACTCGGACACAAAAAATTAGAGGACAACCCTTGGAATAAGGCTGCTGAAAAGTATGAGGTTGGAAATGTTATTACTGGTAAAGTAGTTAGATTGGTTCCATTTGGTGCATTTGTTGAAATTGAGCAGGGAATTGACGGACTTGTTCACATTTCACAAATATCAAACTTCCGTTTAGGTAAGCCAGGTGAAGTTCTTAAAGTTGGCCAACAGGTTGAAGCTAAGATAACCGAATTTGATACTGAAACAAAGAAAATTAGCCTTAGCATTAAGGAAGTTAATCCTATTGACCCTGCTGGTGCAAAGAAAGAAGAGTCTTCAGAGACTAATGAGGCTGAGGAACTTCCAACTGAACATATAGAAGATATGTCAAATACAATAGCAGATAGTTTGACAGAGTTAAATTAACATTAGTTACCATGAACTATAAATTCAATTAATTTAAGAAATAGTTTTATTGTAAATAGAGGATGTACTTTGGTACATCCTTTAATTACATAAAATTAAAAGAATTATTAAATATATTAATCAAGTATATGCCTTTAAGAATATAATAGTATAAGGTGGTTGGTACATATGGATTATGAATGGTTTAAAAACGAAATATTCAAATTGACGAAAATTAATCTTTCTCTTTATAAAGAGAAGCAAATGAAGAGAAGAATTGACGCTTTAATTAAAAAGAATAATATTGATACATATAAGGAATACGTGGAAGCAATAAAGCTTAATAAAGATTTATTTAATGAGTTTATAAACTACCTTACTATTAATGTTTCAGAATTTTATAGAAATCCTAATCAATGGGAGGTTCTTGAAAATGAGATTTTGCCTCTTCTTCTGAGTAAAAAGAAAAATATTACAATATGGAGCTCAGCTTGTTCTACAGGAGATGAACCGTACACCCTTGTTATGGTTTTAAATAAGTTTCTTCCATTTAGCTCTATTAAAATACTTGCAACCGATATCGATTTAGGTGCATTAGAAAAGGCCCAAAATGGTATATATACATCCAAAAGCGTAGAGAATTTACCTAAACAAATGAAGGATAAATACTTTACTGTAATTGGGGATAGCTATAGAGTCAAGGATGAAGTGAAAAATTGTGTTGAATTCAAGCAATTCAATCTTCTTGGAGATACCTATCCAAAGGGTATAGACCTTTTAGTATGTAGAAATGTACTGATTTACTTTACAGAAGAAGCAAAGAATGATATTTATAAAAAGTTTAATATGGCGCTAAATCCAGAAGGTATTCTGTTTGTTGGAAGCACAGAGCAAATAATTATGGCAAATAAATATAATTTTAAGTCCTTAAAAACATTTTTTTATACAAAAGATGAGGATAATTATTGCTTTTAAGATATAATGCTTCAAATTAAAGCAATAATAATAAAAGAGTTTGAAAATGAATAATTTCAAACTCTTTTGGTGCGGATAACAGGAGTTGAACCTGCATGAAATTTCTCTCACATGGACCTGAACCATGCGCGTCTGCCAATTCCGCCATATCCGCGTAACATGACTGCAATATGTATTTTACTATAGATATAATTTTTTTGCAAATAATATTTTATTTTAAAGACCTATTTTTAGAAATAAAGGAGGTATGTAATGAATAGTAAGTTAGTACAGTTTAAAAATGACATCAAGAATAAAAAGGTTGCAGTATTAGGCATTGGTATTAGCAATATTCCCTTAATTAAATATTTAATTAATCTAGAAGTAGATGTAACGGCTTTTGACAAAAATACTCCTGAAAATCTTAGTGATGCACTGTCTGAGCTAAGTACACTTCCTGTAAAATATAGTCTAGGAAATGATTATCTACTAAATCTTAAAGGTTTTGATATAATATTTCGCACTCCAGGCATGAGACCAGATTTACCAGAGCTTGTTGAAGCAGTGGCTAGAGGAAGCGAACTTACTTCCGAAATGGAGGTTTTTATTAATCTTTGCCCTGCGAAGATACTAGCTGTAACAGGAAGTGATGGAAAAACAACAACAACAACTCTGATTTATAAAATATTGACCGAGGAAGGCTATAATTGCTGGCTTGGTGGTAATATTGGCACGCCTCTGTTGAGCAAAATTGATGAAGTGAAGGAAAATGATATGGTGGTTTTGGAACTGAGTAGTTTTCAACTCATGACCATTGATAAATCTCCATCAATAGCAGTAATAACCAATATTTCACCAAATCATTTAGATGTTCACAAATCATTAAACGAATATATTGAAGCAAAGAAAAATATTTTTATACATCAAACTGATGCCGACAAATTGATTATTAATTATGATAATGATATTACCAGAGGCTTTGTAAATCAAGCAAAAGGAGAGTCAGTCTATTTTTCAAGGATAAGTAATCTTGTTAAAGGGGTTGTTTATCAAAATGGCAAAATTATTGTAAAAAATGATGACAAGGAAATAGAGATAGTTGATGGAGAAAGTATAAAAATACCTGGTGTTCATAATGTTGAAAACTATATGGCGGCAACTGCTGCTACAATAGAGTTTGTGAAACCTGAAACTATACGAAAAATAGCTACTACCTTTAATGGAGTTGAACATAGAATTGAGTTGGTTAGAGAGCTAAATAATATAAAATTCTATAATAGCTCAATAGATAGCAGTCCTTCTAGAACAATTGCGGCACTGAGTACCTTTAAGAATAAGGTTATTCTTATTTCAGGAGGTAAGGATAAAGGAATACCATATGACTCAATTGGACAAATAATTGCTGAAAAGGTTAAATGTCTTTTATTGATTGGTGCAACTGCTCCAAAAATAGAGGAGGCATATAATAATTATATTGAACAAACAGATAACGATAATGATCTTAAAATAATCCATTGCGAAAATTATGAAGAGGTTGTTAATAGAGCTTATGCTGAGGCGACCGCTGGCGATTCAATAATATTGTCACCTGCAAGTACAAGTTTTGACATGTTTAAGAACTTTGAGCATCGTGGAAATGTATTTAAGGAACTTGTTAATAAGCTACAGTAAGAACCTACTGCAAAGTTATTAAATAAAAACATTACATTATTTAAACAGCTAGAAGGGCTCAATGAATTAATGATAAAAATGATAAATATGTAACAATAGAGGTATTACCAATACTTTTAGAAAGGTTGGTTATACCTCTATTGTTTCTCAGTAAGCTGCTTCCAATAACGCTTTGGAATAAAGCGCTTTTGCAGCTGTGGATTTATTCTGCTCTTTATTGCTATATGCTTAAAGTAGTTTTTCCATAGCGATTGGAATTTGAGCTCATCTGTATGGCGTTTTGGAATGTTGGTTAAATCCATGTAAGAAACCAACATTCTCTTTGTATTATACAGTGCTGCAAGATTTCTTTTTGTATCGTGAATAACCCAGTTCTGATCAGCAAAACGACTCTTAAAATGTGGAGCAATAAAAGTAATAATATTGTGGTCAGGCTGTATCTGTGCATAATAAATATTGTTCTCAAGGAGCTCAAAACGGAGAATACCAAGCATTAGATGAGACTCACCTATGACTTTCCTTGCAGGTATTAAAACATCTAAAACTATTTGATCCCCAAGCATACTATCGATTCTACGTCCAATTTTGAAGCCTAGCTTTATATAATTTAAAATTCGCAATTCACGCCCTTCTATCTCTGAAAAAAAGCAACGTATAATGTTATCAAGGCTATCAGAAGAAATCTTACTAAAAATTGCTTGTTCAACTGTCTTTGCCTTAGTAGTATCTGATTTAATATCCCTATATTCATCGATGAGATTTGGACAATAGGAGAGAGCAGACTCAATATTTGATACTGCTTCTCGGTCATAATAATAATGATGCACTGCAGTTAAAAAGCAATCCCAAGTTCCGTCATAAATGTATATCACTAAGTAGTAACCTCCCATCTTGAGGCTGATTATAATAACTAAGCCATTGCTTGGTATTTGCCGGAGAGTCAAATAGATATAAATCAGACATATTTTCTGCTAAGCCAGTTTCATTGATAGTTGATAATAAAGATAGTTGTCCCACAACAGCCTTCCTGCTTTGAGGAAGTAGCTTTGCAGATACAAGGGAATCCTTTACAATAGTTTCATTTTGGCTGTAAGTGTCAAAGGTCTTGCCTTGGCAGGTAATGAAGTGCCCAGCTCGTTTTAGAACCACACCTATTTTTTTTAGGTTATCAAAGTTTAACCTGCCAACCCTCCGGGCTCTAATAATTCTTTGGGCTGATTTAACACCTATACCTGGTACTCGGAGTAACATCTCATAATCAATAGTGTTAATTTCAATAGGGAATAGATGAAGGTTGCGGAGAGCCCAATTTGCTTTTGGATCCAACTCTGGATTGAAGTCAGGATTGGATTTGCTAAGTAACTCATCAGCACCAAAACCATAGTACCTTAAAAGCCAGTCTGCCTGATATAACCTGTGCTCCCTAAGCAATGGCGGCTTAATAAGAGCGGGAAGACGTGGATCTGACAAGGTGGGGACATAGGCTGAATAATATACCCTTTTTAAATTAAAGTTGTCATATAGAGCCTCAGAGAGCTTCAGTATACTTAAATCTCTATCTGGTGTAGCACCAATGATAAGCTGAGTACTTTGACCAGCTGGAACAAAGTGATTTTTTTCAAAACTCCCTCTTGAAATTCCTTTGGAGCTCCCCCCCGTATATTCTTGGTTTCCTCTTCTATAAGTTTTTAACTCGCTTTTAAACTCAATAATTTTGTTGTTTATTTGCTGCATAGGCTTGAGTAGAGCCTTTTTGGGCTTTTGTGGAGCTAAAACCTCAAGACCCTTATCGGATGGGAGCTCAATATTTATACTCATTCTATCAACAAACATACCAGCTTCATTTATAAGCTTTTCATCAGCACCGGGTATGGCTTTAATATGAATATAGCCATAAAAGCCATGATTGTTTCGGAGTCTCTTAACTATATCTAGCATTAACTCCATTGTGTGACTTGGGTTCTTGAGCACGGCTGAACTAAGAAAAAGACCTTCAATATAGTTTCGCCTATAGAAATTCATAGTAAGCTCTATTACCTCATCAGCAGTAAAACTAGCTCTGGGTACATCATTTGAAGATCTATTAACACAATATACGCAATCATAAATACACTCGTTTGATAATAATATTTTTAGCAGAGAGACACATCTTCCATCATCGGACCAGGTATGACATATACCAGCGGCATGGCTATTTCCAACGCCATTTTTATTATTTCTTGATCCTCCACTGGACGAACAAGAAACATCATATTTAGCTGCATCAGCCAAAACACCAAGCTTGTCAAATAAATTCATAAAAATTCCTCTATAAAATCCAAATTTAAATACAGTTTACCTAAAGTATTGTCATCACTAGACTAGCTTTAAATAATGTTTAAGTAATTGAATTTTATATTATTCCTATTATTTTACAATAATTATAACATAGGATTTAACACAAATCAAACGTATGTTCTTAAATAGTTTATAGAAATTTATAGTTTTTATCAATTATTATCAATTGATATTTATATAACAAAGTTATATAATACAATTTATTAGTCATTTTATGTGTTGGCTATTTGCAAGTCTTTTAATAGTTGACAATAAGGTCACAACATACTAAGGAGGTATACTAAGTGAGAGCAGTTATTACAGTTTTAGGTAAAGATAGAGTAGGTATAATTGCAGGTGTAAGTAATATATTAGCACAATGTGATGTTAACATACTTGATATAACACAAACCATTATGCAGGATGTATTCACAATGATTACACTTGTTGATATATCTAAATGTAATATTCCTTTTGACGATTTATCTGAGAGATTAGAAAATAAGGGAATTGAGTTGGGTTTAAAAATCCTTATTCAACATGAAGATATATTTAATTCAATGCACAGAATATGAGGTGAAGGCTAATGTTACGTCCTTATGAAATAATTGAAACACTGGATATGATTCAAAAAGAGAATCTAGATATAAGAACAATAACAATGGGTATCTCTCTGAGAGATTGCTGTCATTCTGATTTAAATACTTCTTGTAATAAAATATATGACAAAATTACCAGATATGCCGAAAAGTTAGTTGTTACCGGGGAGAATATTGAAAAAGAATATGGCATTCCAATTATTAATAAAAGAATTTCTGTTACTCCTATAGCTTTAATTGCCGAAAGCTGTGATAGTGAAGATTATGCTAAGTTTGCTCAAGTATTGGACAGAGCTGCACAGACTGTTGGTGTAAATTTTATTGGAGGCTTCTCTGCATTAGTGCATAAAGGCTATACCAAAGGTGACGAAAGGCTTATTGCTTCGATTCCAGAAGCCTTGAGCACTACAAAGTTGGTTTGTTCATCTGTGAATGTTGCCTCTACTAAAGCAGGTATAAACATGGATGCAGTTGCTCAAATGGGTAGAATAATAAAAGAATGTGCTGAACTTACAGCAGATAATGGAGCGTTAGCATGTGCAAAATTAGTTGTTTTTGCAAATGCAGTTGAAGATAATCCATTTATGGCAGGAGCTTTTCATGGCGTTGGAGAGCCTGAATGTGTTATAAATGTTGGTGTCAGCGGTCCCGGCGTTGTAAAATGTGCACTTGAGAAGGTTAAAGGTGCAGATTTTGGTACAGTTGCTGAAACCATTAAAAAGACAGCTTTCAAGATTACAAGAATGGGTGAACTAGTTGCAAGAGAAGCATCACGCAGACTTAATGTTCCCTTCGGAATTGTTGATTTATCTCTTGCACCAACTCCTGCAATTGGTGATAGTGTTGCCTATATTCTTGAGGAAATGGGTTTGGAAAAGTGCGGAACCCATGGTACAACAGCAGCTTTGGCACTATTAAATGATGCGGTTAAAAAGGGTGGAGTTATGGCGTCTTCCTCTGTTGGAGGTCTTAGTGGTGCATTTATTCCTGTAAGTGAGGATGCTGGAATGATTTCTGCTGTGAAGAGTGGAGCTTTAACTCTGGAAAAGCTTGAGGCTATGACCTGTGTATGCTCAGTTGGACTGGATATGATTGTTGTTCCAGGCGACACATCAGCTGATACTATCTCTGCAATAATTGCTGATGAGGCTGCAATTGGCATGGTTAATACAAAAACCACTGCGGTTAGAATAATTCCTGCACCAGGCAAAAAGGTTGGAGATATAGTTGAATTTGGCGGTTTACTTGGCTCTGGTCCAGTTATGAAGGTGAGTTCCTATGGAAGTTCAGAATTCATTAAAAGGGGTGGCAGAATACCAGCTCCTTTGCATAGCTTGAAAAACTAGTTGAACACATAGAATTTATATAGCTGCTAACATAATCTTACTTTATGCTGGCAGCTATTATTATTTAACTTAGCTATTATATAATAATCCCCTAAGGAATAATTTAAGTAAATCTTCTCTGTATTTCATATCTTGCTCAAGATATTCTGGAGTATTTCCAATTGCATCAAAGGCTTTGGTAAAATCTAAAAATGTAGTTGTAGGGATAGTGGTATCAATACATCCAGCATCTTTTCCGGCTTCTATATATTTTTTGTAAATAACCATCTTTTTATCAGTTATAGTGCTCATCATAGCTTGTACCATCTGTGAGTCCTCAAGAGCAGCAACTGAAAAAAATTCCTCTATTGAATGACCTATCTCCTCAGAACAAAGTGCAAGTGCCTTCCTTACCTTTTGAGGAAAGGGCATATCAAGGGATAAAATTTCCTCTGCTAATTTAACTATATCATCCATGATAAAGGATATTGATTCTTTTACTAAAAAATTTTTACTGCCGAAGTAATTATAAATTGAAACCTGTGATACGTTTGCAAGTGTAGCAATTTCTTTTATATTTGTATTTACAAAACCTTTTTTTAAAAATAATTCACGAGAAGCTTTAAGAATGGCTTCTTTCTTTTTGTTTGTACGAATTTCATATTTGTTCATTAAATAAACTCCTCAAAATGATATACCTATTTATTATATCATGTTTTGAAATTTTATAAATATTATTTCATAATATCTTGACATTTACTGGATATTAATAGTATGATTAGTTTTGAAATATTGATTAACAAATTTCATAATAAAATTTAGCTGTGTTTGCAAATATGTACAAAACAAAAAGGGGAATTGTTTTATGAGTAATGTTATATATTATTTTACTGGAACTGGAAATAATCTAGCTGTGGCTAAAAAAATAGCCAATAAGCTAGGGGATACAAAGCTTTTAAAAATATGCTCAAAGCAAAATGAGTTGGATACAACTACATATGATAGGGTAGGAATTGTGTTTCCTGTATACTACTATCAACCACCGTTATTTGTAGAAAATTTTGTAAAAAAACTCATCTTTAAAAATGAGCAATATAAATTTGCTGTGTCAGCTAATGGCATTTGCAGGGGAATAGCGTTAGAAAATATTCGGACGCAAATAAACCAATTGGGATATAAGCTTGATGGTGAATTTTCTGTTATGATGCCAGGTAATTCAATTACAGAGTATGGAGCTTTTCCAAAAACTTATGAAAAAATCGTTTATAGAAAATCAGAAAAAACCATTAGAAATATCGTTAGTATCATTAAAAAAAATCAATGCACTCCACCAGCGGGCCCTCGATTATTGGAAAGGCTTATACTAAAAAATGATAAGCAACGAGAAAAAGTAATGAATATAAGACAAGAATTCCTTGCATATGATGTAGGCTTCAACTGCAATGAGAATTGTAACAGCTGTGGAACTTGCATTCAAGTATGCCCGGTGCAAAACATTCATTTAGAAGATGGTCGTCCAATGTGGGAACATAAATGCCAGCAATGTACAGCCTGCATACAATGGTGTCCTAATAATAGTATAAATTTTTGTGACAAAACTCAGAAAAGAAAGCGCTATCATCATGCTGAGGTAATCCTTAAGGACATAATAGATTTTTAAGAGGAAGGTATATGCCAAGCTATTCGTTACATTTAGCAACAAAGGTTATATAATATAATTAAGAGCAATTAGTGTAAGGTAGAAAGAAATCACAAAAAGTAAGAGGAAGCTGCGAAAGGAGGTACCGAGCCCATGCCATTTGTGTAAAGGGAAAGCACATTTCCTTTGATGTTTTTCTACGAAATTCTGGGCATGGGTATATTTATGAATAATATAACACTTGGATTATGCCAAATGAAAGTGACTGATAGTAAACGGGACAATTTAGAAAAAGCCGTACAGATGCTTGAAGAGTGCAGTAAAAGCAATGTAAATATTGCTATTTTGCCGGAAATGTTCAATTGTCCTTATGATACTCATAGCTTTCTCAAATATGCTGAAAATATAGAAAATAGTGAAACTGTATCAGTCATTTCAGCTGCAGCAAAGTATAATGATATATATGTTATTGCTGGCTCAATTCCAGAAATTAATGAAGGAAAAATATTCAATACAAGTTTGGCTTTTGACAGAAATGGACAAATTATCGGCAAGCATAGAAAGGTACATTTGTTTGATGTAAACATTCCTAATGGAATATATTTTAAAGAATCTGATGTATTATCTGGTGGAAATCAAATCACTGTATTTGATACGGAATATTGCAGGATAGGAATTGCAATATGCTTTGATATTAGGTTTAGTCAGATGTATAGTGAAATGAGCAAAGCAGGTGCTAAAATATTTATTACACCAGGTGCCTTTAATATGACAACAGGGCCAGCACATTGGGAGCTGTTAACCAGAGCCAGAGCACTTGATAACCAGGTGTTTCATGCTGCTGTGTCGTCTGCAAGAGATACCACAGCCAACTATGTGGCCTATGGTAATTCAATGCTTTGCGATCCGTGGGGAAGTATTTTGGTAAGGGCTGATGAAAAGGAGCAGATAGTTATAAGTGAAATAGATTTAGATTTGATAGATAGTGTACGTGCACAAATACCGGTTTTTAATAAGATAACCTAGAAATTTTGTTTGTAACAGCAGCTATTCATTATGGAGGTTAAGCGTGAAAAATTATTCCCAATGGCAAAAAATACTTATTTGTGTTTTTCCATTCATTGCAGTCTGTATTATCTTAATATTCCGAAATAATATCCGGGATTTAGGTTATTCTCTACCATCCTGTCCTTCCTATACTATTTTCGGTATATATTGTCCAGGCTGTGGTAACACAAGAAGTGTTCAAAGCTTATTAAGTGGGAATATTGTGGATTCATTAAAATTCAATGTTTTTCCTATATTCGGAATTGTTTTTATTTCTCTTGCTTATGTGGAGTTTGTGATTAATGTTTTTGGAAGGCATGTTAGGTTAATACCAAGGAATCGCAGGTTCTGGATAAACATGCTTATTTTATTCATATTTTATTATATTTTAAGGAACTTCATACATTTATTCTAATCAATCCAAATTTGTTATTAGACATGACAAACAAAAGTGAATCTTATATAATGAATACATAATTGAAGCTTTTTGTGGTATGAGCAATCAAGCAATGACCATATACTTTTTAATTACTGTTTGTGTCGCTGGTGATACCGGCGAAATGGAGGATAGCTTGAAGAAAGTTAGTGAAATTTTTAGTGATTATAATACAGAGGGCAATTTAAGTACAGCGATTGTAGAGTCTGCTGTTCTAAAAAAGCGGAGCAAAATTCTCGAGCTTAAAATCAGCTCTGATAAATATATAAATGTAAAAGGAATTGAAGGCCTGAATAGATTTATAAGAAAAAGGTTTTCGTTAAATGATTCTAAAATTACAGTGGAATATGCTGAGGGAGTAGCTAAAAGACCTATAGAGAACGAACTTGAGGATATTTTATCATCTATGTCAGATAAACATCCTCTATTAAATGCTGTAATGAATAATACTGAACTCGAAGTAAGGGATAATATTATTAATTTCAATTTTAAAATTGTGGCAGCAAATGTATTAGCAGGTATGGGCTATGATAAAAAAATCAGTAAAACTATAAAAAATCTATATGGTACATCATATAAAATAAATTTTTTTGATAGGGTAAACACCGAGGATTTAAAGAGACTTCAGGAGCATACAAAAGAGAAAGAAATACAGCTTATAAAGGAACAAACAAGCTCAGCAGTGAACAATAATTATTCTGTAATACAAAAGGAAGCTCCACAGACAAAGCAGGATATAAAAGCAGAAAAGGGTGAGCAAAAAGAAAATACACCTTTAATTTTAGGTAGAAATGCTAATATAAAGGAAACTATAATTAAAATCACTGACATTATACCCGATGAGGGAAGAGTAGCTATAATGGGTGATATATCAAATATTGATTCCAAGGAATTAAGAAGCGGAAAGACTTTAATTTCCTTTAATTTGTATGACGGCTCCAGTTCCATGACTTGTAAGACCTTTGTTAAGCCCGGTGAGGAAGGCGAGGTGCTATCAAGGCTCAAGAAGGCAAAGGGTGTTAAACTTGCTGGAAATGCAAGTAATAGCAAATTTTCCGGCGAGATTGAGCTTGTTGCTAATACTATAGTAGAAACAGATGGTACGAAGAAAAGGAAAAGACAGGATAATGCTGACGTTAAGAGAGTAGAGCTGCATATGCATACACAGATGAGTCAGATGGACGCAATGACAAGTGCTTCTGATTTAATCAAGAGAGCTATGAGTTGGGGAATGAAATCTATTGCTATCACAGATCATGGCGTGGTACAGTCCTATCCTGAGGCGCACAAGCTTCTGGGAAGAGACAATCCGGACATGAAGGTAATATATGGGGTTGAAGCATATTTAGCACCGGATAAAAAGCCTTCTGTAACAAATCCTAAAGGACAAAGTATTGATACCACATATTGCGTATTAGACCTTGAAACTACAGGCTTTTCACCAATAACAGAAAAAATAACTGAAATAGGAATTATGAAGCTTAGAGATGGAAAGGTAATAGATGAATTCAGCTGCTTTGTAAATCCTGAAAAACCAATACCAGCAAGAGTTGTTGAGGTTACAAATATAACTGATGATATGGTAAAGGATGCAGAAACTATTGAAAAGGTATTTCCAAAATTGCTTGAGTTTATAGAAGGAAGCGTTTTGGTAGCTCATAATGCTGAATTTGATATTGGTTTTTTAAAGCATAATGCTAGGGTCTTAGGTCATAATTTCGAATTTACATATTTGGATACCTTGTCCTTAGCAAAGGACCTTTTCTCTGAATTTAAAACTTATAAATTAGGTCGTATAGCCAAAAATCTTGGAATAAAGGTCGAGGTTGCACACAGAGCCTTAGATGATGTGGATACTACTGTTAAGGTTTTTAAAATAATGCTTGAAAAGCTGAAGGAAAGAGGCTGTGAAGCTCTTGAGGATATAGATAGACTTGGTTCAGATGATGAAGCTAAGAAGTCAGAGTATAAAAAGCTTAATACATATCATGCAATAATATTGGCAAAGGATTATGTGGGATTAAAGAATTTGTATAAGCTTGTATCCTTTTCTCACTTGGATTATTTTTATAAAAAACCACGTATATTAAAGAGCATTTATAAAAAGTATTCTGAAGGTTTAATTATTGGAAGTGCTTGCAGTGAAGGTGAACTATATCAGGCCATTTTACATGGAAAAGCGGATGAGGAAATTGAAGCTATTGCTAAAGAATATGATTATCTTGAAATCCAGCCTTTAGGGAATAATGATTATCTCGTGAGAAAAGAAGAGGTTCCGGATAAAGAGTATTTGAAGAAAATTAATAAAAAAATTGTACTTCTTGGTGAACAATTAAATAAGCCTGTTGTTGCAACAGGAGACGTTCATTTTATGGATCCTGAGGACGAAATTTACAGGCGTATACTTGAGGCTGGTCAGGGCTATACCGATGCAGATAATCAGGCGCCATTATATTTAAAAACAACTGAGGAGATGCTTGAGGAGTTTTCCTATTTGGGAGAGGACAAGGCCTATGAGGTTGTAGTTACAAATACAAATAAGATAGCTGAAATGTGTGAGCAAATAAGCCCCATTTCGTCTGAAAAATGTCCTCCCCATATTGAAGGCTGTGAGCAGACCATAAAGGACATTGCTTACGGAAAAGCCCATGAGCTATATGGTGACCCATTACCTGAGATTGTACAGCAGAGGCTTGATAGGGAGCTTGATTCTATCATAAAGAACGGGTTCTCAGTAATGTATATAATTGCTCAAAAGCTGGTATGGAAATCAAATGAGGATGGCTATCTTGTAGGTTCCAGAGGTTCTGTCGGTTCCTCTGTTGTAGCATATATGACGGGTATTACAGAAGTTAATGCACTACCGCCTCATTACAGGTGTCCTGGCTGTAAGTTTTCAGATTTTACAGATTACGGCTACAATAACGGTTTTGACTTGCCGGACAAACCTTGTCCTGTATGCGGAGAACAGCTTGCAAAGGATGGAATAGATATACCGTTCGAAACCTTCTTAGGCTTCAATGGAGACAAGGAGCCGGATATAGACTTAAATTTCTCTGGAGAATATCAGGCAAGGGCACATAAATATACAGAAGTTATATTTGGAAAGGGTACAACCTTTAAGGCGGGAACTGTTGGTACAATAGCTGATAAAACAGCTTTTGGTTATGTGAAAAAGTACTTTGATGAAAGAAATATCCATATTAATAAAGCGGAAATTGAAAGAATTTCAAAAGGCTGTACAGGTATTAAAAGAACCACAGGACAGCATCCCGGTGGAATAATTGTTGTTCCTAAGGGAAGAGAAATATTTGAATTCTGCCCCGTACAGCATCCTGCAGATGACCCTGATTCGGATATTATAACAACTCATTTTGATTACCACTCAATAGACCAGAATCTATTGAAGCTGGATATACTGGGACATGATGACCCCACAATGATTAGAATGCTTCAAGATATTACCGGAGTTGACCCAAAAACTATTCCTATGGATGATAAAAAGACTATGTCCTTATTTTCATCAACAGAAGCCTTGGGGGTGAC
>JAEZOA010000028.1 GCA_023441625.1 Bacillota bacterium | reverse complement strand
TTTGAGCACCTTAACAGATGCTCTATTCGTCATGCAGTTTTCAAGGTTCATAAATATCTAAATTGCATTTCTGCAGTTTATTCAAAAAATATCATTTTAAAACTTGACTTTTAATAGTTAGTCTTTTTTTGTATACTAAATTAATTTGTACAATATTTTAATAAAACTCTGAATCATGAAAAATCCATTTAATTTATAGGCAATGTACAAGTAGTAGGCACTTTTGTAGAATAAAAGTGTCCTATTTGTAATTTAGAAGATGTTTATATTGCTTAAGATAGAAAATATTTAAGAAATAATGAGCCATATGGCAGTATCAATATTTCCATAGTAATTCTAACATATAAAATTAAAATTAGTAAACACTATTTTGAATATTAATGCAAAAAAGTGAATAAAAAAATTTATTTCAATTAATTTTAGATACTTTTATATTAATATATTCAATTTATTGTATAAAAATGCAATAATATTTAAAACGTTTATTCATAATAAAAATTGGGATTTAATGGGATTTATTTTAAATTAATTAAATTATTTTTATTGACTATGGACAATTAATTTGCTAAACTTAGTAACGAGTAAAGGGGAGTAGCTTAAAAGCGATAAAGTCAACAATCGGCTATAATAAGCCTGGCTTTATTCTCCAATTGGAAAGCAAGACCTTGAATGGTATAGTTATATACATTCAAGGCTTTTTTTATTGAATTATCTAAACTTAGGAGGCACTTAAAATGACAGCCAAAAGAGCAATGAAATTTGTTTTAATGTGGATAGGACTAGCTTTATTATTTAATATTGGAATATTAGTAGTTGAAGGTCAAGAAAAAGCATTACAATTTCTTGGCGGTTATATGATTGAACTGAGTCTTAGTGTAGATAATTTATTTGTATTCTTAATTATATTCTCAAGTTTTGGGGTAAAACAAGAGTATCAACGTAGAGCTTTAAATTACGGAATATTTGGAGCAATTATTTTAAGACTTGTATTTATATTATTAGGAATAACTCTTGTAAGTAAGCTCGAGTGGATTTTATATTTATTTGGAATAGTTTTAATTATTAGTGGTTTTAAAATGATGTTTGGTCATGATAAAGAAAAGGATTATACCCATAGTAAGGTTTTGAGAATATTGAAAAAGTTTATACCAGTTACAGATACAATGCATGGAGAAAAGTTTTTTGTAAGACAAAATAAGGTATTATATGCAACACCACTATTTGCAATACTATTAATTATTGAATCCTCGGATATATTATTTGCTATAGACTCAATACCTGCAATTTTTTCAATAACAACTGATCCGTTTATTGTATATACTTCTAATATTTTTGCAATTCTTGGACTTAGAAGCCTATATTTTGCACTTAGCGCATTACACGAGAAATTTAAATACGTTAAGTACGGTGTAGGAGTAATATTGATGTTTACAGGAGTTAAGCTAGGAATTTTATTTTTCGGTTTACATATTCCTATTGTAGCGTCTCTTATTACAATATTTGCTATATTAATAGGTAGTGTTATTGTTTCACTGATAGTTTCAAAAAAAGAAGAAAAGAAGAAAAAAGAGTTTGAACTTAAAAAGGTTGATCTTTAAAATATTGGTATTCCATTAAGAAATAAACCACAGGGCCTTTACTGGTCCCTGTGGTTTATTTTTTCTGTACCCAATATAAACGCAAAGCTTATAAATAATTTTTTAGCAATCGTGACCACTGTTGTTACAGAAACACAGTACGATAATAATAAGTATAATTATTATCCATATAGTATTGTTATCAAAACAGTCTCCACCAAAGAACCCTTTGTTATTACCTGACATTCCTCAACACTCCCTCCAAAAAATAATTGAAAATTTTAATTAAGTACTCCAAGTAAAATTTGTGACCATTACTACTTGTGCAGCAATAAAAAATTACCTGGATAATACCATACTATTCATCATTGAACTTTATGTGACAAATTAGAAATGAAATAATTCGCAATAACCAAAAAAGGTAATATAATAAATTAAGAGTCTATTTATAAGGTATAAGTGATGGGATTATTTAAAAAGAAATCATTACACAAAAAGACTAAACATAATGAAAAAGTACGCGATTCCATGATTCCAAGGGAAAATAAAAAGTGTATACAAGAAATAAATTTTAAAGCATTTGTAGGGCAAACTGTTACACTATATGTTAATGCTGGGGGTGATGCCGGTCGAGGCTTTACAGGAGTTTTACTGGGTCAGAGCTCCGGAGTTGTTAGGTTGCTGGTTTTACCAAAGGCAGCACCCTTGTGTACATTAGGAAATGCATGTAAAGGTATCAATGATAATATTATGTTTTGTCTGTTTTGCCCTTATAATAAGAAGGTGAGTTTAGGTTCAATTGCCGAAATCTCAATTTCTAGCATAGTTGCTTTTGTACATAATAATTATGTCTAATATTTGAGGCTGTTTTTGAGATGTATTATACTGTAAAATTTGTGATACAATTAATATAGGTTAAGATTTTATTGTAATTTTATATAATTAAACAACATATAGAAGAAAGATTGTCTGAAAAACAAGTCGAGGAGTAAGAAATGAGCTATAATAAAATTGTTTTCCCAAACAATGTAGGATATATTATTGAAAAACTAAATTTATGTGGTTTTGAAGCTTTTATGGTTGGGGGCTGTGTTAGAGACAGTATACTAGGCAGAGCACCAAAGGATTGGGATATAACAACAAATGCACTTCCAGAGGACATTAAAAGAATATTCGAGAAGACCTATGATACGGGGATTAAGCATGGCACAGTAAGTGTTGTTATTGATAAAGAAAATATTGAAGTTACTACATACCGAATTGATGGAGAATACTCTGATTTTAGGAGACCTGATTACGTTGAGTTTACTTCAGATATAAAGGAAGATTTAGCTAGAAGAGACTTCACTATTAATGCAATTGCATACAATCCTAAAGAAGGTTTGATAGATTATTTTGGGGGGTTGAAGGATTTAAAGGACTGTCAAATAAAAGCTGTTGGTAACGGGAATAAAAGATTCCATGAGGATGCATTAAGAATGCTTAGAGCAATCAGATTTAGTGCACAGCTTGACTTTGAAATAGAAGAAGACACCTTTGATGCTATTAAAAAATGCTCCCACTTAATTAAAAATATAAGTTACGAAAGAATTAGGGAAGAAATTGATAAAATATTAATATCCCCAAAGCCTATGTATTTTAATTATTTATATCATACAGGACTTTTAGAATATCTTATTCCTGAATTTGTAGCATGCTATAATACCAAGCAAAATAATCCTTATCATGTGTATAATGTTGCAGATCATATAATGCATACCGTAGAAAATGTGAAAAATACCAGTATACTCAGATGGACTATGCTTTTACATGATATAGGAAAGCCGCAAAAAAGGACTACTGATAATGACGGTATTGATCATTTCTATGGGCATCAGCAAGTAAGTGCTGAATATGCAAATGTTATTTTAAATAGGCTTAGATTTGATAAAGAAGCAATCAAGAAAATTACAAATCTTATTCATTATCATGATATAGGTATATTTGACACCGAAAGGTCTATCAGACAAGTTATCAGCAAGGTTGGTGAAGATTCGTTTCTTGAGCTTATTGAAGTACAGAAAGCGGATGCGATGGGACAGAACAGAATCTATCTCGACGAAAGAATGATAAAGTTTGATAATATTATAAAAATATATAACAGGATAAAAAGCGAACGTCAGTGCTTAAATAGGAGGGACTTGGCTATTAATGGGTATGACTTGATTTCAATTGGTATGGAGCCTGGTAAGGATTTGAAAAACATGCTCAATTATTTATTTGAATGTGTAATAGAAAATCCAGAGCTCAATGATAAACAAAAGCTGATTGATTTGGCAAGCAAGAGGTTGTGTGAGAGCTGAATAGTAACATATAGGTCGACAGTTTTTTCTTTTTTCTGAAAAATGGGTTGACAAAACGCCAAATGCTCTGTATAATAGCTTTTGCAGATTAGTTATGCGGGTTTAACTCAGCGGTAGAGTGTCACCTTGCCAAGGTGAAAGTCGAGAGTTCGAATCTCTTAACCCGCTCCATAATTTCTAATTTTTGCACTACTAAATAAATTTCTGCGGGTGTAGTTCAATGGTAGAACATCAGCCTTCCAAGCTGATTGCGTGGGTTCGATTCCCACTACCCGCTCCAAAAGCTACATGTATCCTTTATACTTAAAGGTATCTGTAGCTTTTTTCATTACTTAAATTTAGGTCATACAACTGTTTAATTGTTGAAACAGCCCTTTTTCAGATTTGTTCATTTGCTGTGTTTCCTTTTGTCAATCAGTATTATATAATATGATTTGGGTATGTATTGGTTTTTAAGAGATAACATATTTATAATATAAAAGCTAAAGAAGGAATCGAGGTGTTGTTGTGTTTTCTGTAACCATAAAAGAGGTAATGGAAGAGTTTCAATTAGAAGAATTAACAGGCTGTGAAAATTATGAAAGTATAGAGATTTCATCTGTGGATGTTAATAGGCCAGGATTGCAACTGGCTGGATACATGGAGTATTTTGGAACAGATAGAATGCAGATTATTGGTAAGGGAGAGACTGCTTATTTGATGCAGTTACGAGAATGTGACCGTTATAGAAGACTGGAAAATTTCTTTAAGTGTGGATTTCCTTGTATGGTTGTGGCAAGAGGACTTGGGGTATTTCCTGAAATGATTGAAGTTGGTAGAAAATATAACATTCCAGTTCTCAGAACAGATGATGTTACATCAAGATTTATGAGTGGTGTAATTAGATATCTCAGCCTTCAGCTGGCACCTAGGACAAGTATGCATGGTGTGCTTGTAGAAGTATATGGGGAGGGTATTCTTATACTTGGAGAAAGTGGTGTAGGAAAGAGCGAGATCGCGCTTGAACTAGTAAAAAGAGGACACCGGCTTGTAGCTGATGACAATGTTGAAATACGTAAGGTATCTGAAAAAACCCTTGTTGGTACAGCTCCTGATATTATACGACATTTTATAGAAATCAGGGGGATAGGAATACTTGATGTTAAGAATCTATATGGTGTTGGATCTGTTAAAATGACGGAGAATATAAATTTGGTAATAAAACTAGAGCACTGGAATGACAAAAAGGTATACGATAGATTAGGACTCGAGGAAGAGTATACTGATGTACTGGGGATATCGGTTCCAAGTCTCACCATTCCTGTTAGTCCAGGAAGAAACTTAGCAATCATTGTTGAGGTTGCGGCTATGAATACCAGACAAAAGAAAATGGGTTATAATGCTGCGAAAGCTTTAAGTGATAGAGTACTTGGAAACATTAACAAGAATACTCAAGAGACAGATAATAATAAATAAGAAAGTCGTAGTATTGCTTATTTCCTCATTTGATAGGTGAAAGTAATATCGGCAGAGATAAATAAAAAAAGAAATAGCTAAGGGGAGAAAGAATTGGAAATAGTAGTTGATACACATACACATACCATTTCTAGCGGACACGCATATAGTACAATCCAAGAAAATGCAAAAGAGGCCTTAAATAATGGAATGAAGATGATTAATATGTCTGACCATGGTCCAAAATTGAAAGGAGCACCATTTCTATATCATTTTGGTAATCTAAGAGTAATACCCGATTATATTTATGGTGTTCGAGTTTTAAAAGGCGTGGAGCTGAATATTATTAATTATGAGGGTGAAGTTGATTTATCAGAATACTATCTAAAGAATTTGGATTTGGTTCTCGCAAGCTATCATGAAATATGTATACAACCAGCAACGGAAGAGGAACATACAAATGCTGCAATTAAGGTGCTTTCAAACCCATATATTGATGTACTGGCTCATTCGGGAAACCCAAATTATCAGCTTGATATTGAAAGAGTAGTTAAAGCAGCGAAGGATTATAATAAGCTTATTGAAATAAACAATCAATCAGCTCTTGTAAGGGAAGGAAGCGAAAAGAATTGCCTTGAAATAGCTCGTATGTGCAAGAAATATGGCGTGAGAATGACAACTGGAAGCGATGCACATATAAGCTTCGATATTGGAAGATTTAATAATGTAACTAAACTGCTAGAAGAGGCTGATATTCCAGAAGAGCTAGTAGTTACAACCTCAGTTATTAAAATGGAAGAATATCTGCTAGAGCGAAGAAAAAGGATTTCACATTTAATTAATGATTAGTTATATAGCTTTATTTCAAATTTGTTCATCTCAGCAGTTGGAAAGGTGGAGTGTTGCAATTTGGTAAATCAAGAGTTAGTTAATAGACTTACTTCAGTTTTAGGAGAAGAAAGAGTTTTAATTGATGAACCTATGAGTAATCACACTTCGTTTAAAATAGGTGGACCAGCAGATATCATGGTTTTACCTAACAGAAGTGCTCAGCTTGGAGAACTTGTTAAATATTTTATTAGCTCTAAAATCCCTTATATGATAATGGGTAATGGAACTAATCTTTTGGTCTCTGATGAGGGTATTCGAGGTGTAGTTATTAAAATATATGATAACATGGATAAGTTTTTAGTAAACGATGAAATAATAGAGCTTGAGGCAGGAATGCTAATCTCTAAAGCCTCTAAAATTGCGCAGAACAACTCACTTTCAGGGCTGGAATTTGCAGAAGGAATTCCAGGTACTGTTGGAGGTGCTGTAACCATGAATGCAGGGGCATATATTGGTGAGATGGCTATGGTTGTTTATCAGACAGAGTATATGGATGTACAGGGGAATATAATTACTGTAACAGGTCAAGAGCATTGTTTTTCATATAGATCCAGCATTATTCAAAAGAATAAAGGAATTGTGTTAAAAACCCAGTTGAAGCTCCGAAAGGGCGACAGTAAAAGTATTAAAGAGCTAATGGACGATTTCAACTTTAAAAGAAGAGATAAACAACCACTGGAATGGCCAAGTGCAGGTAGTGTATTTAAAAGGCCCAAAGGCTGTTTCGTTGGCAAACTAATTGATGATTGCGGACTAAGAGGCTTTAGCATTGGTGGTGCAAGAATATCTGATAAGCATAGCGGTTTTATAATTAATACAGGCAATGCTACCTGTAAGGATGTTCTTGAATTGATAAAGTATATTCAAAGTATTGTAAAGAAGCGTTTTGATGTTGAGCTTGAACCAGAGATAAGGATTATAGGTGACTATACTAACGGGGGATACAAATGAGATTTGTAATAGTGACAGGAATGTCAGGAGCTGGAAAGAGTCTTGTAACAAACTATTTGGAGGATATTGGTTTCTTTTGTGTCGATAATTTGCCACCTGCATTAATTCCAAAGTTCGCGGAAATTAGCGCTCAGGGTGAGGGTAAAATGGAGAAGATAGCCCTTGTAATTGATATACGAGGAGGAGAGCTACTACAGGATCTTTTCCCAGCCCTTGCTGAGGTTAAACAATCTGGCTTTTCTTATGAGATACTATTTTTAGAGGCAGATGATGATGTTCTAGTAAATAGATATAAGGAAAGTAGAAGACAGCACCCATTATCACAAGAGGGACGCTTGTTAAAGGGAATAAAAGAGGAGCGAAAGGCTCTTGAGAGTATAAAATCAAAAGCCAATTATATAATTGATACCTCAACGCTTATCACAAGACAGCTTAAACAGGAAATAAATGGTATTTTCCTGGAAGGAAAGATTTTTAAGGGGATAATAATTAATATTGTTTCATTTGGATTTAAGTATGGAATTCCCACAGACTGTGATTTGGTTTTTGATGTAAGATTTATTCCAAACCCTTATTATATAGCCCCAATGAAGCTGAAAACCGGTAAGGATGACATGGTTAAAGAATTTGTGCTCAATGCTAATGAAACAAAAGGCTTTATAACAAAGCTAGATGATTTGCTGGACTTCCTAATTCCAAATTACATCAAGGAGGGAAAATCTCAGTTGGATATTGGAATCGGATGTACCGGTGGTAGACATAGGTCTGTAGCAATCGCTGATGAGCTTTTCAGAAGGCTTGAAGAAAAACAGCATAGAGCCATTATTGAACATAGAGATATCGAAAAGGATAGTAGAGGAGTTGGGAAATGAGAGCCATAGATTTAATGATGCCTGGCACTAAAATCAAGAGGTGGATTTTACTGCTTGTTGCAGGATTTTTACTAATTAGCTTTAGTATTGCTTTCTCAATAAATAATTACAAAAAAGGTGCAATATTTATTATACTATTTATAATTTTAACATTATTGGGAGTTGCTACTGTATTATTTGCAATAAAAGCAATAATTAACTCTTTGCTAGCAGCACTAAGCCCTAATATAAATGCCTCCTTCAATTCTGAAGGTTTAAGTAGCCTCCTTTATGAAAAACGTATATTGGTAAAGGGGCCCAAAATAGTAGTTGTAGGAGGAGGTACTGGACTTTCTACTATGCTTAGAGGACTTAAACAATATTCTTCTAATCTAACTGCTCTTGTTACAGTAGCTGATGATGGTGGTGGGTCTGGTGTTTTAAGAGAGGATCTGGGAATGCTTCCACCGGGGGATATTCGTAACTGTATCCTTGCTTTAGCTGATACTGAGCCTATTATGCAGAAGCTATTGCAGTATAGGTTCCAGGATGGAATGCTTAAGGGACAGAGCTTTGGGAATTTATTTTTAGCTGCAATGGATGGTATATCAGACAGCTTTGAAGAGGCTGTAAAGAAAATGAGTGATGTTTTAGCAGTGACAGGCAAAGTTTTACCTATTACCCTAGAGGATGTTAGATTATGCGCTGAAACAGATGATGGAGATACTATTTTAGGTGAATCTAATATTGGACACAGGAACATAGGTAAAAAGTCAAGGATTAATAAAGTCTTTTTTAATCAGCAAAATGTAAAGCCTTTAGGCGAAGCTATTGAAGCAGTAATAGATGCTGATATTGTTGTTTTAGGGCCAGGAAGCCTTTATACCAGTATTATACCAAACCTTTTAGTAGATGGCTTTTGTGATGCACTAAGAAAAACAAGGGCCATTATTGTTTATGTTTGTAATGTTATGACACAACCCTGCGAAACAGAGGGATATACTCTTAGCGACCATATAAAAGCTATTGAAAAGCATTCAAAAAAGGGGATTATTGATTATTGTGTTGTTAATACAGCGTCTATCCCAGAGGAGTTAGAGAAAAAATATTTAAACGATGGAGCTGAGATGGTAAAGGTTGATACAGAGATAGTTGAGAAGATGGGAATTAAAATTATTTCTGGGGATTTTATGGCAGTAAATAACAATCTGGTAAGACATGATTCTAGTAAATTGGCAAGGAAAATAATAGAGTTGGTTTCTGAACTTGTTTTGGCACAGGATAAAAATAGGATTCTTGATTATTACTATTCGAAGGAACGATTAAATAATAAAATTAGTTAGGCGCTTCAAAACAGATTTTACAAATAATAATGATAGGAGTATAAATAGATGGAGTTTGGTAAGAGCTATTGGTACAGCTACGAACAGGGGAGTGAACGAGAATGGCTTATCACAAATGGAATTGGAGGATATGCTTCTGGGTCATTGATTTGTTCAAATAGTAGGAGGTATCATGGCTTGCTAATAGCAGCACTTAAGCCACCTACAAGTAGATATTTACTTTTGTCAAATCTGTTAGAGGATATAATTATCGATGATACTTCTGTATCACTCAGTTCATTTAAAACGTTAGACGGTTATGTGAACGAAGGGTATGCGTATTTACAGAGGGTACAATATAATTTCTTACCTGAGTTTGTTTATAGCTATAAGGACATTATTATTAAGAAAAAGATTGCTATGAAGTATGGAGAAAATACTACTGTAGTTCAATATGAGATTAGAAATGGTTCAAAAGCAGCCACATTAAAACTAACTCCTCTAGTTAATTCTCGGGACCACCATCATAAGAATCATAGAGAATATTTGAAATTTAGCACACAAGAGAAGCAGGGTGAGGTAACAATTTATCCTGAAGATTCTCACATTAAACTCCGTATTGGTGTGAATATAGGGGAATATCAAAAGCTTGAGGATTGTTATTTTTACAATATGCTTTATACTATTGAGCAAGAGAGAGGACTAGATAACTGCGAGGACCACTTTATACCAGGATATTTTAATATCTCGCTAAAGCCATCAGAAACTAAAGTGATATCTTTTATTGCAACTACAGAGAGCTATGATGTTTTTAAAATAGAAGCCTCGCAGATAATTAAGGAAGAAGAAGGACGCCTCATAGAGTTGTTAGAAAAAAAAGCATATAATAATAAGCTTTGTAGAAGGTTGGTTTTGGCAGCAGATAATTTTATTGTATATAGGAATTCCACTAAATCAAAGACTGTTATTGCAGGGTATCCATGGTTTACTGATTGGGGCAGAGATACTATGATTGCTTTTAGTGGGTTAACTTTGGCAACAGGTAGATATGAGGATGCAAAGGATATTTTGTACACTTTTTCAAAATATGTGAATTATGGACTCCTACCAAATATGTTTCCTGATGATGGTGAACAACCAGCATATAATAGTGTTGATGCGGCACTATGGTATTTTGAAGCGGTTATGAGTTATTTAGAATACACACAGGATTATAGCTTTATTAAAGATAAAATATATAATTGTCTAAAAGAGATATGTTCGAGTTTTATAGGTGGAACTATTTTTGATATTAAAATGACCGAAGATGGGCTTGTAACTGCTGGTAACCAACATACCCAGTTAACTTGGATGGATGCAAAAGTTGGAGGATGGGTGGTTACCCCAAGGCATGGGAAGGCTGTTGAAATAAATGCTCTATGGTATAATGCTCTGATGATTATGTCAAAGCTAGCAAAAAAATTTGAAGATAAAGATATTTATTTAGAATTAGCAAATAAAGCTAAGGAATCATTCGATAAAGTTTTTTGGAATGATAAGGATGGCTGTTTGTATGATGTTGTTAATGAATTGGGTAAGGATACCAGCATAAGGCCGAATCAAATAATTGCTATTGGACTAACCTATGCTGTTGTTACCGAGGATAAAGCCAAAAAGATAGTAGAGAAGGTGTGGGAGCAGTTATATACACCTTATGGATTAAGATCTTTATCTAAGGATAGCTCAAATTATAGAGGGGTATATTCTGGAGATGTTTTAAGCAGAGATGGTGCTTATCATCAGGGGACTGTATGGACATGGCCTTTAGGAAGGTTTATAAAAGCATATGTCAGAGTTAACGATTCATCGCAGCAAGCAAGAAAAAATGCCTTGGATTTTATTATGCCCTTTGTTGACCATATAAAGGATAGTGGCTTGGGAAGTATTTCTGAAATATTTGATGGGGATGCACCTTATTATCCAAGGGGGTGTTTTGCCCAGGCTTGGAGTGTATCTGAAATTTTACGAGCAGCGGTTGAGGATGTTCGAATTGAAGATTATTTGGGGAGTGATTGAAGGTGTCTTTTTCAACTTTAGTTAAAGATGAGCTATGCAGAATTGAATTACATGGTGATTGCTGTATAAGAGCTGAAATGTTGGGGGTTATTTTAGCAGGTAACCTTTTTTCACTAGAAAAAAACTCGAGAAATTTAAAAATAGTAACTGAGCATGCGGCCTTTGCAAGACGAGTATATTCAGTGATTAGGAAACTATATGGTATAGGACCAGAGGTTGCAATTAGGCGAAACAGCAAGCTAAAAAAGAACATATCATACTCAATAATCCTTGCGTCTATGCAGATTATTAATAAAATACTTTATAACTTTGAAATTAATGCATTTAGTGATGGAGATTCTGTAACAGCAGATAATACACTAAAGGAGCTTTGCTGCAAAAAAAGCTTTGTTAGAGCTGCATTCTTATCAGGAGGTTCAATTAGTGACCCTGAAAAAACCTATCACCTTGAAATAGCAACACGAAATAAAATGTGTGCTGAGATTATTAAAGATCTATTGAGGGATTATCAGATTAATGTAAAGATTATTACCAGAAAAGGAAACTATGTTGCTTATATAAAAGAAGGAGAGAACATAGTGGATTTTTTAAACATCATTGGTGCACATAGTGCATTGATGGAATTTGAAAATGTAAGAATTCTTAAAGAAATGAGAAATGGTGTTAACAGATTAGTAAATTGTGAAACAGCAAACCTTGGAAAGACGGTCAATGCATCTGTTAGACAAGTTGAGAATATAAAATTAATTCAATCCACTATGGGAATTAGTAATCTTCCAAAAAATCTTATTGATATTGCAAATCTAAGACTTGAGTATTCAGAGCTAAGCCTAAAAGAGCTTGGAGATATGCTAAATCCTAGACTAGGAAAATCAGGGGTAAATCACCGTCTGAGAAAACTAGACGAAATAGCTACTGCTATTAGAGAAAAAAGGTAAAAATGGGGAAATAGCGAATTTAGTACTTTGTGAATTAAGAGTGGGAGTTTAGTAACCCACGTGACTATACAGAGGAGGAATTTGCTTTGGATGTAAAGCTTTTAAGAAAAGGGACAACCCTGATTATAAAAATTATGGAAGATATGGATCATCATTCGGCCCAGTATTTAAGACAAAAAATAGATTTTGAGATAGTAAGGGCTACTGTAAAAAATATAATTTTTGATTTTTCAAATGTTAATTTTATGGATAGCTCTGGTATTGGCGTCGTGGTCGGAAGATTTAAGAATATTCAGAAATTAAATGGTAAAGCAGCAATCGTTAATGCAAATCCAAAGATAATGCAAATATTTGAAATGTCAGGTGTATTAAAAATTATACCTGCTTATAGTGATTTAGATAAAGCTATCTCAAGCATGTGTAGTTAAAAGTAATAGTTCAAATGGCCTTGATAAGTCCTTAAGACCATAAAGAGAGTGAGGAAACGTAAAATGCAGCTAATTAATGAAATGAAGCTAGAATTTATGAGTAAATCAAATAATGAGTCCTTTGGGAGGGTAGTAGCCGCTGCCTTTGCATCACAACTTGACCCCACGGTTGAAGAACTAGCTGATATAAAAACGGCAGTTTCTGAGGCTGTAACAAATGCCATTATACATGGATATGAGAATAATGCTGGAATAGTAAAGATGCATTGTAAGCTTTTTGAGGATGGAATTGAAATTATTATATCTGATCAAGGAAAAGGAATAGAGGATGTTGAGCTGGCAAGACAGCCATTATATACCTCAAAGCCTGAAATGGAACGCTCTGGAATGGGCTTTACAGTAATGGAAAGCTTTATGGATAGCGTTGATATAGTCTCTGAACCCAATAGGGGTACCACTGTTACAATGTTCAAAAAAATATAGCTCAGATAAAGTGATAAGCTTTATCAAATAACACAATCGTTGTATATAGTTGTCACTAAAACTGTAAATAATTGTAACAAATGTATAAATATATATATTCCTGTTAATAATAATTATGGAATGTTTCAAAATGTTTTAAGTGAAATTGTGGGCCCATAAAGGTGAATTTAGACAGAATATATCACAGGAAGGTTTAGGGAGCTATGAGGGATATAACTGATGAAGAAGTTCTTGTACTTATTAATAATGCTAAGCTAGGTGATAAACAAGCCCAAACTATTTTAGTTGAAAAGAATGTGGGCTTAGTTTGGAGCATTGTTAAAAGGTTTCAGAATAGAGGTTATGAAATTGATGATTTGTTTCAAATAGGCAGCATTGGGTTAATTAAAGCGATAAGTAAGTTTGATTCATCATATAATGTTAAGTTTTCTACATATGCTGTTCCTATGATAATTGGGGAAATAAAAAGGTTTATTAGAGATGATGGAATAATTAAGGTTAGTAGGTCTCTTAAAGAAATATCTTCTAGGGCACGTATTACAAAGGAAATTATGTGCAAGGAACTTGGAAGAGAACCCTCAATTAACGAAATTGCAGCAACGATGAATGTATCAACAGAAGATTTAGTTATGGCTATCGAAGCAGGGTGTACTCCCGAGTCTTTATACAGCACTATTGGAGATGGTGATAACTCACCAATACTTTTAATTGATAGGATAAATGCTGATAACAATTCTAGGGAAGTGGATTTAATTGATAAGATAGCAATTAGGCAAATTCTTGATACATTAGATGCTAGAGAAAGACAAATCATAATATTAAGATATTTTAATGAAAAAACTCAGGTTCAGATAGCAAAGCTACTTGGAATTTCACAGGTACAGGTATCTCGTATAGAAAAAAAGATTCTAAAGGATATTAAAATAAAGATGATAGCAAATAATAATTAACTTATGAGATAGAGGATGAATACTTAAATGGAGAAGATTACTTATTTACTTAGGAAAAAAGTAATACTTATTATAATAGCAATTCTCGTTCTATGTGGAATTATTACTCTTATAATATATATGAATATGTATTCGGAAAGCACTCAAAATAAGGCGATTTACGTATTTGAGATATTAAAAGTTTTTTATTTTTAAATTTTTATAATAATTTTAATAAACATGTAAAAAATATAAGATATATTTTTATCCGATGTTACTGAAGGTATGTTGAGAAAGTGACGCTATTACTTCAGAAACTAAGAAATAGAAATATATCTTATTTTTTTAACATAAGCAATGTTGGCTTGCCAATTTGCGATGTTTGTGAACTACAATAATTTAGAAAAGGGGGACCGAGTCCATGCCAGTACTTTAATGAATTTTTGTGCCAAATGCGGGGCATGGACATAATTATGAAAAAGAGTTTTACTAACGAAGAGTATTCAGAGTATGTAAAGAGTGTATCACCAAATTCAAAATTATTTTCAAATATTATTAAAGCATTTGTTGTAGGTGGCATTATTTGCGTTATTGGTCAAATAATTATTAACTTACTTAAGGCTCGTGGATTGGATACTGAAACAGTATCATCAATTACTAGCATTATAATGATTTTCCTAGGGTCTTTTTTAACAGCTATAAATATTTATGATGAAATAGGCAGATTTGCTGGTGCGGGCTCAATAGTACCTATTACAGGTTTTGCAAACTCAGTAGTGTCACCAGCAATGGAGTTTAAGACAGAGGGATATATTATGGGTATGGGGGCAAAAATGTTTGTAATTGCTGGACCTGTGATTGTTTTCGGATTATGTTCTTCTATTATAGCGGGAATAATTCATTACTTTATTACGTAAATTTCAAATATACATTGCAAAAGGAGAAAGCTATGGCTGAAAAACACATTGGCAAGCAGACAGTTTTTTTAAAGAATCCCCCTTCCATAAAAGCTACAGCATCAATTGTTGGGCCAAAAGAGGGTAAGGGTAACCTGAAAAACTGTTTTGATTATATTATTCCTGATGAGATGTGGGGAGAGGATAGTTGGGAAAAAGCAGAGAGTAAGCTGGTAAGGGAAACATTTGCAAAGGTTTTGCAGAATTCAGCACTTAGTAATGATAAAATTGATTGTATACTAGCAGGTGATTTGCTTAATCAATGTATTGCTGCAAACTATGGATTACGTGAAACTAATGTACCATTTTTAGGTTTATATGGCGCATGCTCAACTATGGCAGAATCGATGAGCATTGGAAGTATGATGGTTGAAGGTGGTTTTGCGGAGAATGTAGTTTGTATGACCTCTAGTCATTTCTGTTCAGCTGAAAAACAATTTAGATTCCCATTAGAACTTGGAGGACAGAGAACCCCAACTGCCCAATGGACTGTAACAGGCTCTGGGGCTGTTGTTATTGCAACGCAGGGAGCTGGCCCATATATTACTCATGTTACTATTGGAAAAATAAATGATTTAGGAATTACTGATGTAAACAATATGGGAGCAGCAATGGCACCTGCAGCGGCTGATACCATTTTAGCTCACTTTGCTGATACAGGTCTTGTTCCAGAATACTATGATTTAATTGTGACAGGTGATTTGGGGAAGGTTGGAAAAACAATATGTGTTGATATTTTAAAAATGAATGGACTGGATATAGAGGCGCGATATAATGACTGTGGCTTAATGATTTTTAATTTAAATGAGCAGGATATGCATTCGGGTGGAAGTGGGTGTGGCTGTTCTGCCACTGTATTTGCTGGACATATATATAAGGAGATAATGAAGGGTAATTTAAAAAGGGTGTTATTTGTTGCAACCGGTGCATTAATGAGCCCTATAAGCTTGCAACAGAAGGAATCAATTCCTGGAATAGCACATGCCTTAAGTATTAGCAGAAGCTTGGATTAATACTACATCAATAATGAGGAGATAACGAATGAGTTACTTAAGTGCTTTTTTAGTCGGAGGAATAATTTGTGCCATAGGGCAAGTTCTTATTGATAAAACAAAACTTACATCTGCAAAAATCTTGGTATTATTTGTTGTAGTTGGGGTTGTACTTGCCTCTTTTGGAATATATCAAAAAATAGTCGACATTGGAGGGGCTGGTGCAACAATTCCACTTACTGGTTTTGGATATAGTTTAGCAAAGGGTGTTTTTAAAGAGGTCGATGAAATAGGTCTGCTTGGAGCTTTTACTGGTGGTTTTAAAGCTGTAGCTGGAGGTCTTGCAGCAGCTGTGTTTTTTGGATATATTATGGCAGCAATATCAAAGCCAAAGCCAAAGAAATAGAGAGTTTACAATATCTAACAATAGTATTTTCGTACAAACTTATATCAATGGATTGCTTCTAAAGAAAATTTATCTTCCCACTGATATAAGTTGTACTTACATACCATTAAAACAGAAACTTTTTCTTAAAGACCCATTTGGATAAATAGCATAGATTACTTATTTTTACAATAAGATTATAAACTAGAAGTTATTAAATATGAAATTGTTAGGAGGAATTTCAAAAAATATATAGAATTATGTATAAATATTGTATATAATAAGGTATGTTTTATAGCCCTTTAATTGTAATATTGAGGTTCAATACATATAACAAGGTGGAATATTATGAATATAGAGTACATTAACCCTTTTATTGAGGCAAGTCAAACAGTTTTGCAGCAGGTAGCAAATATTGAGGCTAAGCTTGGAAAGGTTTTCCTTAGATCTTCTCCTTACAAAGGTGAATCAATACTAATAATTGTCGGGATAACTGGTAAGATGAGGGGACAAGCGATTTTTACAATGACCAAGGAAGTGGCGTTTCAGATAGCTTCCGCTATGATGTTTGGTATGCCAATAGATGAATTGAATGAGATATCTAAGAGTGCCTTATCCGAACTTACAAATATGATTTTAGGCAATACAGCTACTTTACTATATAACAAGGGTATAGGAATAGAAATAACTCCTCCATCTTTACTACTTGGGGAGAATTTACAAATTTCGCCTTCAAAAATGCAAACAATATGCGTTCCTCTTTATTTGTCAGATACAGATACCTTGGAAATTGATATATCTGTTGAGGATTGAGAAATAATCATATAACTGATAAAATAAATATTCCGCTAAATAAAAAGAGATGGTTCTTAATTTACCATCTTTTTTCTGTTAAATAGGTCTTGCTGAAGCTGGACCAATTGTTAAACAAAGTCTATACTACTAATTGTAAGTGTGTTATAGATCAAATGAAAGGAATGTGATTTTAAATTGGCATTAAATATAGTTTTAGTAGAACCAGAAATTCCACAGAATACAGGTAACATTGTTAGAACATGTGCAGCTACAGGTACACGTCTTCATTTAGTTGGCCCACTTGGTTTTTCAATTGAGGATAAGCATTTAAAACGAGCTGGACTTGACTACTGGAATGATGCAGAAATAAAATACTACAGTACTTTTGATGAGTTTTTAAAATTAAATGGCAATAGTAAGTGTTACTATTCTACGACAAAAGCCACAAATAGATATAGTGATGCAAAGTTTGAAGATGATTGCTTTGTAATGTTTGGAAAGGAGACAGCAGGTTTGCCAGAGGAATTGCTAAAGCAAAACAAGGAAAGCTGCATTAGGATTCCAATGAAGGAAGGGATTAGATCTCTCAACTTATCTAATTCAGTTGCTATAGTAGTTTATGAAGCACTCAGACAACAAAACTTTGTAAACTTAGAGACTCAAGGGAATTTAGTTAAATATGATTGGTGAGTTAATTTTATTTTTAAATTTATATTAGAGGACCTAAAAGTGGGTATATTAAAATAGGAATGAAAATTTCTTGAAGGTATAATAGATTTTAGGTAAGGAAGGGTGGTCAAATTGGTAAATAGAAACAGGCTTGTTGATGAGTTTATAGAAATAGTTCAAATAGATAGTTTGTCACGTAAAGAAGGGAAAATGTGTAACGTTCTGAAATCTAAATTAGAGAACTTGGGATATGCACCAATAGAAGATAATGCAGGAACCAGAATTGGTGGTGAGTGTGGAAATATTATTTGTACAATAAAGGGTTCAAAAAATGTTCCGGCTATTTTGCTCACTGCCCATATGGATACTGTGGTACCTGGTATTGGCAAAAAACCTGTTATTGATGGGGATATTATTAAGAGTGATGGAACAACAGTTTTAGGTGGCGATGATGCCGCAGGGATTGCAATTATACTTGAGGCTTTAAAAGTGCTAAAGGAAGATAATATCCAGCATGGGGATATCCAGATAGCATTTACAATAGCTGAAGAGGTTGGTTTACTAGGCGCCAAAAATATGGATTTCAGCAAAATTTATGCGAAGTATGGTTTTGTTTTAGACAGTGATGGCAAAATTGGAGGCGCTGCCGTTAAAGCACCCTCACAGAATAAAATACATGTCGTAGTAAAAGGTAAAGCAGCTCATGCAGGTATGGAGCCTGAAAATGGCATAAGTGCCTTTTCTATAATGGCAGATGCAATTGCTAATATGAAGCTTGGAAGAATTGATGAGGAGACTACTGCAAATATTGGTATAATTAGTGGTGGTGTTGCTACTAATGTTGTTTGTGATAGAGTAGAACTGGATTGTGAAGCAAGGAGTAGACAACAAGCTAAACTAGAGGCACAGACTAACCATATGCGTGAATGCTTTGAGAAGGCTGCTTCCAAATGGGGTGGGCAGATAGAGTTTACCTCTGAAATTGAATATCCAGCATTTAATATTGAAAAAGATTCTGAAATAGTCAAAATATTAGAAATAGCTGCAACAAAATGTGGCTTTGATTTTGAAGCAATTGTTACTGGTGGTGGCAGTGATACAAATATTTTCAATTCAAAGGGGATAAAGTCAGTGGACATAAGTGTGGGTATGACAAATGTCCACAGTGTAAATGAGCAGATATCAATAAAGGATATGCTAGATGCCGTAACATTTTTAGTTTACATAATTGATAGTGTAAAGTGATTTATTAGTAATAGGGGGATTTTGTATTGCAAACAACTTTAAAAGTTTCAGAACTAGCATTAGATGACAAAGAAGTTTTTGATAAATATTTTAGTATTGCCAATCTACAATTATCTGAACTGAATTTTACAAATATCTACATATGGAGAGATTATTATAAAATAAGGTACAGCATAATTAATGGTTTTTTAGTTATAATATCTGTAATGGAAGGTAAAAAGCCATTCTGTTTTTTTCCAATAGGCGATTATAATGATACTGAAGGGTTAAAGAATTCAATTTTAGCATTTAGGGAGTTCTTTATTGGAATGGGCTGGGAATTTATGTTTGAAAGAGTTTCTGCAAAGCAGCTTTCTATTTTAGAAAGTTTAGATATTAAGCTTAATTCAGTTGAAGACAGGGATAATTTTGATTATATATACTCGGTGCATAAGCTTTCCACACTTTCAGGGAAGCGACTTGATGGAAAGAGAAATCACATAAATAAATTTAAAAAGCTTCATTCATATAAATATGAAGAAATTTCTGATGAAAATATTTCGGATTGTATAGATATAGTTGAGAAATGGTGTAGACAAAGAAATTATACAGAAAGTAGCAGTCTTATTGCTGAAAGAAAAGCAAATCTGGATTTATTAAACAATTTTAATGCACTTAAAGTAAAGGGGGCATTAATTAAGGTGGATGGTAAAGTGGAGGCTTTTACTGTTGGTGAAAAGCTAAATAGCAATACAGTTGTTATTCATGTGGAAAAGGCAAATGCAGAGATAAATGGACTTTATCCCTTAATAAACCAGCAATTCCTAGCAAATCATTGGAATGACATAGAATTTGTAAATAGAGAGCAGGATTTAGGGATTGAGGGTTTAAGAAAAGCAAAACTTTCGTATAATCCTATAAGCTTAGTTGAAAAATACACAGTAGAACTTTGTTAAAAAATTATTAATTTCGGCATTTATACTATTGAAAATGTTATAAAAGTATTATAGAATTAGTTTGGTCTAAGATACTCAATTAGTTATTGTGCGCTTAAACTAATATAGTATAAGTGCAACTTGGTTTTTGTTAGTGCAATAAGGCTTGGCGTGAGTCAAGTTTTCATTATTGATAAGCATTTATTTGCTTGATTCATTTAATAAAATTTAGGAGGTAACAACAATGGCAGTAAAAATGGGTATTAACGGTTTCGGACGTATTGGACGTCTTGTTTTTAGGGCTGCAATAAACAACCCTAATGTAGAAGTAAAGGGAATCAATGATCCATTCGTTGATCTCGAGTACATGAAATATATGTTAATTTACGACACAGTTCATGGTAAGTTTGAAGGTACTGTTGAAGTAAAAGACGGAAAATTAGTAGTTAACGGTAAAGAAATTGCTGTTTTCGCTGAAAAGGATCCTACAGCTATTGCTTGGGGCGCTTGTGGTGCTGATTACGTTGTTGAATCAACTGGTGTATTCACTACTACTGAAAAGGCTTCAGCTCATATCAAAGGCGGAGCAAAGAAAGTTATTATCAGTGCTCCTTCAGCTGACGCTCCAATGTTCGTAATGGGTGTTAATAATGATAAATACACTAAGGACATGACAGTTGTATCAAACGCTTCATGTACTACTAACTGTTTAGCTCCTTTAGCTAAGGTTATAAATGATAACTTCGGTATTGTTGAAGGCCTTATGACTACAGTTCATGCTGCAACTAACACTCAGAAGACTGTTGATGCTCCTTCAGCGAAAGACTGGAGAGGCGGAAGATCAATCCTTGGAAACATCATTCCTTCATCAACTGGTGCTGCTAAGGCAGTTGGAAAGGTTATTCCAGAATTGAACGGTAAATTAACTGGTATGGCTTTCAGAGTTCCTACAGTTGATGTTTCAGTTGTTGACTTGACAGTTCGTCTCGAAAAAGCAGCAACTTACGAAGAAATCAAAGCCGCTGTTAAGAAGGCTTCTGAAAATGAATTAAAGGGTATCCTCGGATACACTGAAGATGCAGTTGTATCAACTGACTTCATTCACGATGCACGTACTTCAATATTCGATGCTGATGCTGGTATCGCATTGAACGGAAACTTTGTTAAGTTAGTATCATGGTATGATAACGAGTGGGGTTATTCAAACAAAGTTGTTAACCTTATCGAACACATGGCAAAGGTTGATGCTTAATAATTAGTTAACTAAATTAAAGTTATAAAAGCCATAACGGAATGTAAAGTTCTGTTATGGCTTTTTTGTGATTAACTTACACAAAAAGACAACTCCGTTATTGCTTAAAATATTACATTAGTCGACAAGAAAATTATTTTAAAATAGTATTAGATGTCAAGATGTTACAAATATTGACTATATTCTTATATTTAGATATAATGTAAATATATGAATGTAATATAGTGGAATATAATGAAAAAGCCTGCTGGAAATCTATTAAGAACAGTGGAGGGAAAAACAATGGGCGAAAGAACAGTAATGCAAGAGTATACAGAAAAAGTTTACAAAATTGTTTTGTTGTCGCTTACGGGATCTGGCCTTATTGCAGGTATTACAATTGGTGGTTTGAAGTTATTAGGTTTATATCCAAATATTCCTTGGCTTGGAGTTATTGTATTTGTTTCTACAACCATATTATATGTTATAACGGCACTTATATTTATTAGATATCGCAATGATGAAAATGGCATCATAAAGAAGTCAATGATAGTGAAAGCTAAAGTGTTTTTAGTAATTTTGCTTACGATACAATTAAATTTTCTTCTATATTTAGTTCCATCACGAGATTGGTGGGCGTATATCTTTTTCTTCTTAATAATGCCTGCTTTGTTTTTGGACAATAAGTTAAATATACTTTTAGTAGTAATCTACACAGTTTCTCTAACGGTAGCATTCATTCTAAAACCGACGGTGTTGCTGCCAGTAATGGATGAATTGTTTATAGCAGAAATGGTTCTTCGTATTGTTTGTATTGTTTTAAGTCAGGCAGCTATTTTATTACTTACATATATGACTAGTGGAATATTGGCAAATGCAAAACATGATGAACTTGAGAAAAATAATAATATGACAAAACAAATTCTTGATAAAGCAGTTATAGCTGTAGAAAAACTAACCGAAACATCAGATGTGGTAATGGAAAGTATCGAGGCCGAAAGTAGTGAAAGTCAAGAATTAAATGCAATTGTAGAAGAACTAGTAGCTATGAGTGATTTAATCTTAACAAAATCGAATGATTCCAAAGACAATCTATTATCTTTATCCGATAGCAGTGACAGAGTTTCGGAAAAAGTAAGGAATACTGATAATTCTTTTGATGAGTTGTTACAAATATCTAATTCAAACGAGGTTGCCTTAAAACATTTAGTTGAAGTAAGTAATGGAGTTGTTGAATCTAATAACAAAACTGTTAATGTAATTAATAATTTGTTAATTGGCACAAAGCAAATTAATGATACACTAAGTATAATTGAGGCGATTTCTAGTTCAACTAAGCTTTTGGCACTAAATGCTTCAATTGAAGCGGCAAGGGCAGGTGAAGCAGGAAAAGGATTCGCAGTAGTTGCATCTGAAATAGGCAAGCTATCCGCTAATACTCAGGAATCATTGAAGGATATTTATAGGCTGGTTGGAAAAATAGAGGAGGAAACTGCTTTAACAACACAACAGGTTGATGAAAGCAATATACAGCTTAATAAACAAAATGATATTCTAAATAGTACTGTAGAATCAGTTCGAAACATGTTACAGCTACTGAATAAATCTGCATTGGCAATGAAAGAAATTGACGGATTAAATCAAGAACAAAATCGCTTACTTAAAGATAATGTAAGGGTAAACAATGAAATTACCGAACAGATATCTACTGAAAATGTTCAGTTCCAACAAATCGCACAGGTTGTACAAGAAAATACGAAACACATCATTGATATTTCTGTGCAGATGGGCAACTTGAAAGTAGTTGCAGATGAATTGCAATCAATCTTAAAATAGTGATTTATTGTTACGTATATAAACAAGTTATACTAAGAGAGGTAGCATATTTACCTCTCTATGTTTATATTAACTATTTTAATTGATTTCATTTATATATTTTTTAATATTATCTAATGTTGTACCCCTACTAACACCAAATCTTTTAATCATAAATTTATTACATCCGTTGGATAAGTTTCCATTTGAAGTGGAATATCCATATAAATAGTATTTTTCTACTGCTTCAATTACTCTATAATTTATACTTCCAAATGGATAAGAAATTACTGTTGGATTCTTACCTAAAAGCTTAAATAAAACTTCTCTTGATTGCTTTAATTCTGCTTCGAGCTGTGAAGAATCTAGTTTTTGCAGGTCAGAATGGGATTTAGTATGGCTTTGAATACTTACTAACCCAGAATTATACATCTCTAATACCTGGGCGGAGGTTAAATTATTTCTTGTATTTAGTGCGTCAGTTATAATAAATATTGTAAATTTTACATTATATTTCTTTGCGAGTTGAAATACAATCTCATAATTGTCAATATACCCATCATCGAAGGTTAGTACTATTGGCTTAGAATAATTCTTACCCACAAATAATTCATTAGCAAATATCGTTGTGAACCCATTTTCTGATATCCACTTAATTTGCCTTTCAAATTCTTTAGGCTTGACGAATAAATCTGTATTTTTTGAAAATATATTATCTGACACGAGATGATAAACTAATATTGGAATAGCCTTCTCGGTTTTTTTAGGTAAAGTGTAGTCATATTTAGCAAATAAACAAGTAGGGCTAAATAAAACTATAAGTATTAAAAAAAAGGTAGAAAGTGATTTTTTCAATTTGATCTCCTTTGTAATTTAATAGATGATAAATAGTATATGTAGGTTTCAAAAATTAAACTGTAATAATATTAAAATTAAAGTGGTATTTATAACATAAAGAAGGTTTATTTGGAGGGACAATTATAAAGAATATAAAAAGGTGGTTTAAAAAGTTATCACCAAGTATTAATATCTAGTTTTAATTTAACGAATACTGTGCTATAATAATTTTAAATTATTATTCATAAGCAATGTTGGCTTGCCAACTTGCGTTGTTTGTATCGGATAATACAAGGGTATTTTGTTAATGCTTAAAATTACTAGCTAAAGGAGGTTAAAGGATATATGATAGTTTCACCGAAATTCCGTGGCTTTATTTGTACAACATCACATCCTGTTGGTTGTGAAAATAATGTTAGACAGCAGGTTGAGTATGTTAAAAAACAAAAAAAGATTAATGGGGCCAAAAAAGTATTAGTGATTGGTGCTTCTACAGGTTATGGACTTTCATCTAGAATAGCAGCAGCTTTTGGATGTGGTGCAGCTACTATTGGGCTATTTTTTGAAAAACCTGCATCAGGGAATAGAACAGCTTCAGCAGGTTGGTATAATTCAGCTGCTTTTGAGAAGATTGCCAAGGAAGAGGGTTTGTACGCAAAGAGTATAAATGGAGATGCTTTTTCTAATGAAATTAAGCAACAAACTATAGAACTGATTAAAAAAGATCTTGGCAAAGTTGATATGGTAATATATAGTTTAGCTTCACCAAGAAGAATCCATCCAGAGACAGGTGAAGTGTTCAATTCAGTTATTAAGCCAATTGGACCTGCCTATACGTCTAAAACTGTTGATTTCCATACCCAGCAGGTTACAGATATAACTATAGAGTCTGCTAATGAAGATGAAATCAGACAAACTATTGCTGTAATGGGTGGAGAAGACTGGGCAATGTGGATGGATGCACTGAAAAAGGCAAATGTTTTAGAAAGTAACGCTATTACGTTGGCATATTCATATGTTGGTCCTGAAATGACACATGCAGTTTACAGAGAAGGGACTATCGGAAGGGCAAAGGATGACCTTGAGGCTACTGCTGTTAAGATTACAGAGCAACTCAAAGACATTGGAGCAAAGGCATATGTATCTATAAATAAGGCAGTTGTTACACAAGCTAGTGCTGCTATACCTGTTATATCTCTTTATATAAGTGTTTTATTTAAAATAATGAAGGAGAAAAATATTCATGAAGGCTGCATTGAACAAATGTACCGCATGCTTAATGACAGAGTATATTCAGGTGACTTAAAGCTTGACAACAAGGGTAGAATTTGCATGGACGATTGGGAAATGGGTGCTGAGGTTCAAGCTGAAGTGTTGAAGCTGTGGAATAAGGCTAATAATGATAATGTTAAAGACATTTCTGATATAGATGGATATAAAACAGAGTTTTTCAAGCTTTTTGGGTTTGGATTTGATGCTGTTGATTATAACGCAGATGTAGATGTGGATGTGAAGATTGGAAGTATTGAGTAGGTGATAAAGCCAGATTATCTGATTAGGGTGTTTTGTTTCAATCGGATAATCTGGTTTTTATTAACATAAGCAATGTTGGCTTGCTAACTTGCGTTGTTTGGGCTTGTTATAATGTATTAACTCAATAAACGTTAGGTAATATGCTATTTATCCTTACGTATCTTTGAAGGAACTGTTTCAGTAAAATGCTTAAAAATTTTATTAAAGTTTGCAAGGTTGTTAAAGCCACAGTCTAGTGCTATCTGTGCAATGGAATAATCAGTTTTTCTCAACATTTCAATTGACTTAGCTACACGCATTTTATTTAGATATTCTATTGGTGAAAATCCAGTTGACTGCTTAAAAAAGGCTGAGAAATAGTTTGGTGACATAAAGGCAAGCTCAGCTAGGGTATTAAGTCCAATCTTTTGTGAATAATTTTTATTTATAAAATCAAAAACATTTCCAAGTTTCTCTAGCCTTTTATTTTTAGAAGTAATACTTTCAGAGCTCTTAGTACTATCTTGATAATGCCTTATTAGATAAGTTATAATGTGCAAAAGCTTGGCTTTAATCATAAGCTTATAGCCAACTGTTTTATTAATATATTCCTCCTCAATTTCAGTGAGCAGTGAAAATATTTTCTGTCCAATTTCACTTTTACTATCAATTCTATTATTAAAATTTGAACTTCTTTCAAAAAAAGGTTCCATATACTGATAATCAAATCGGCTCTCGGAGGGCCAAACCAGTTGAGGCTCAAACATAACCACAGGCATGACCATATTTACAGGTGGTAACACTTCCATATAGTGTGGCTCGATATTATTTATTACAACAATGTCACCCTCATTCATTTCATAGGTCCTATTTTCAACATAATAAATTCCTTTACCTTGCTTCACAAACGCAATTTCAAGGTAGTTATGCCAATGAAAGGTGTGATTCATACAGTAATATGGCTCCATGTTAGTAAATTTAATGCTTAGAGGGAAATCCATAGGGAATAATTTTGGCTTGTATACTTTTGATGTATTCATGACATAACCTCCCAAAAATCGTAAAATAGTATTATAAAAAAATAAATTAATCAGAGAAGTAGTATGGTTTTAATACTATAATGATAATATAAACGGAGTAATAATTAAAGATTAATAGTAAAAAAGTATTATTTTAAAAAATAAGGGTGAATGTATTATGATTAATCCGGCTTATGAAATTGAAAGACTACTTCAGTTTGGTATAAAGCATGCTATGCTTGACAAGCTAGATTTGATAATTGCAAGAAATCAGTTGTTGAACTTATTAAAACTTAAAGAACCATATAGTGGAGAAGTTACTGATGAGGATATGGAGTATCCAACTGAAATACTGAGTGGACTTGTAGAATATGCAGGTGATGCTGGAATATATGATAAAGATATATACGCTTATCGTGAATTATTTGATACAAAAATAATGGGACTCATAATGCCAAGGGAGTCTGAAATTGTTAGAAACTTCAATGAATTAGCTACAGAACAATCTATTAAGGCCGCAACAGATTACTTTTATGAGCTTTGTACAGCGTCGAACTATATAAGAACTGCTCAGATTGCAAAAAATATTAAGTGGACTACCAATTCTAAGTATGGAAGCTTGGAGATAACAATAAATCTCACAAAGCCAGAAAAAGATCCAAAAACTATTGCGATGGAGAGGCAGCAGCCTCAAATTAATTACCCTAAATGTATGCTTTGTATTGATAATATAGGCTATTGTGGAAGAATAAATTTCCCTGCGAGGCAGACTCATAGAATTATTCCCATAACCCTTTGTGGAGAGCAATGGTATTTTCAGTATTCACCCTATGTTTATTATAATGAGCACTGTATTGTATTGAGTGATAAGCATGTACCAATGGTCTTATCAAAAAAGACATTTAGCTGGCTTTTAGACTTTGTAAGACAATTTCCACATTACCTATGTGGCTCAAATGCAGACTTGCCAATAGTGGGGGGCTCAATACTCAGTCATAATCACTTCCAGGGTGGAAATTATTTATTCCCAATGCAAAAGGCACCTGTGATAAGAAATTTTGAATGTAAGGAGTTCAAAAATATTAAAATAGGTATAGTTAAGTGGCCACTCTCAGTTATCCGTGCCGCAAGTAGAAATATTGAGGATTTAGTTGAATTCTCTGACTATGTTTTAAACAAGTGGAGAGGGTATAGCGATGAAAGTATTGAAGTCCTTGCATATTCTGATTCTGAGAATGGAAAAATTCCTCACAACACTATAACACCTATTGCCAGAAGGAATGAAGAGGGTAAATATGAGATGGATCTAGTTCTGAGAAATAACAGGACTACTGATGAATTCCCAGATGGAATATTTCATCCCCACCAGGAAATTCATCATATTAAGAAAGAAAATATTGGGTTAATTGAGGTTATGGGACTTGCTATATTGCCTGGCAGACTAAAAACAGAGGTTGAACAGATAAAAGAGATGCTTTCAGGGAAATTAAGCCTTGCAGATATTTGTCAAAAGGAGCATGTGCTATATAAGCATAAGACTTGGATTGAAGAACTTATTTTAAATTATGGCAATTCTCTCACAAACGAACGTGCAGAGGATATTATCAAGCATGAGATTGGCAAGAAATTTGAAACTTGTCTTGAACATACAGGGGTGTTTAAACAAACTTATGAAGGCATGGGTGCATTTAATAGTTTTATGAAATTAATGAACTGTAGATAAAGTGTTTTCGTGATGATAAAAACTATTTTGAAGGGAGCTTTAACAATGGAGAAAAACTATAGTGAGTTAAAGAAGAAATTCTGTCAAATATATGGAGGATGCGAAGAGGATTTAAGAATATTCTCTGGGCCAGGAAGAGTAAATCTCATTGGGGAGCACATTGACTATTGCGGTGGATTTGTTTTCCCAGCAGCATTAAGCCTTGATTCTACAGTGATTGCAAGGGTGAACAACGACAATGCACTTAGGCTTGCTGCAACAGATCTTCCAGATAGAGTAGAAGTAGAGCTGGATAATTTGGAAAGTGCAAAGGAACTGAAATGGGGAAATTATCAAGCGGGTATGGCCTTTGTATTACAAAATGCAGGCTATAAGCTAGTTGGAGTAGATATGCTATTTCATGACACTGTGCCTTTAGGCTCTGGACTTTCATCTTCAGCTGCAATAGAGTTGGTTACAGCGGTTACATTAGTTACTTTAGCCAACGAAGTGTATGGAATAACCGAGCCAATTGATATGGTGGAGATGGCTGTATTGGGTCAAAAAGCTGAAAATGAATTTTGTGGAGTAAGCTGTGGAATAATGGATCAGTTCGCATCTGCAATGGGAAAAAGGGATTATGCTATCCTTTTAGATTGCTCGACATTAAAATATGAGTATTTGCCGTTAAAACTAAATGGTTACAAAATAGTTCTTGGAAATACAAAGAAAAAGCGTGCACTTGGTGAATCTAAGTATAATGAGAGAGTTAGTGAATGCTCAGAGGGCTTAAGAATATTACAGCAGTACTTGCCAAACAAAAAGAATTTATGCGATATTACGAAATCTGAATTTGAAAAATTTAAGACCAAGCTTGAGAATGAAGTAATTAGAAAAAGAGTCACGCATGTTATTTATGAGAATGACAGAGTTCTCAAAGCAGCAGAGGCGTTAAAGAATAATGATTTAGTAGAGCTGGGCAAACTGTTAGTAGAGGCAAATGACTCAATCAGAGATTTATATGAAGTAACAGGCCAAGAACTAGATACCATGACTGCAGAGGCTATGAAAGTAGAAGGAGTAATTGGGGCTAGAATGACAGGTGCTGGCTTTGGTGGATGTACTGTTAACATAGTTCCAGAGGATAAGGTTGATTTATTTATTGAGCAGGTAGGTAAGAATTACAAGGAACAGACTGGAATAACGCCAGAGTTTTATGTAAGTGAGATAAGCGATGGAGCTAGAGAAATTAAGCTGTAAAACTAGCTAAAAAACTAGAGTCCAACTATATCTCTGTAGAAGCATTAGCGTTAAAACAACAATGTAGTAGCCTCCTTAAATTTAATATCTGTTATGCAAGAAGCTTTAGTAAACAAGCTAGTATTTTCATCCACTGCTGCTACGTATGGAATACCAGAAAATATTCCGATAAAAGAGAGCGATAAAACAATACCAATTAATCCTTATGGAGAAACAAAGCTAACTGTCGAAAAAATATTGAAATGGGCTGATGTAGCTTATGGAATAAAGCATGCAGTTCTTAGATATTTTAATGCCTGCGGAGCACATGTAAGTGGGAAAATCGGCGAAGCTCATTCTCCTGAATCACACTTAATACCAATAATATTGCAGGTTGCTCAGGGTAAAAGGGATGAGATAAAGCTCTTTGGCAATGACTACAACACTATTGATGGTACTTGTGTAAGAGATTATATTCATGTTTCAGACCTAGCTCAGGCTCATGTGCTTGCTCTAAAAAATCTAAGAGAAGGAGCAGATAGCAATACCTTCAACCTTGGAAATGGCACTGGCTTTTCAAATAGAGAGGTAGTTGAGGCTGCTCGAACAGTAACAGGGAAAACCATTAAGGCTACTGATGCACCAAGAAGATCTGGAGACCCTGATATACTTGTTGCATCAGCTGAAAAAGCTATAAGTCTTTTAGGTTGGAAGCCAAAATACAATGATTTACACAAAATCATAGAAACAGCATGGAATTGGCATTTTACACACCCAAATGGATATGAAAAGTAAAAAGACAAAAATGAATTGAGTTTCCAATGATAGAGGAGACGATAAGGCTTCATTAAAATTATAGTTAAAGCCAATAAAGAGCGCCTTGGAATATATTTTATATTCTATAAAGGTGCTCTTTATTGGCTTTGTAATAAATCAGGTATTTTATGATTATAAATATAATGGAAAAATTATTATATAATGACAATATATTACAAAATAACATTAAAATCAGTACAAAATATGTAAAATATATTATAATTTACAAAATATTTTATAAAGTGTGATATAATACAATTAATATAATGTTTATGATATATTTCAATTATATAAACAAAATATACAAATACTTATGGGAGGGAATGCGAATGAAAAGTATAAAAATTAAAATTGTACTGAGCTTTTCCTGTTTGATTTTATTAGTATGTGTAGGACTGGGAGCTTCTTCTTATATTCTTTCAGCCAATGCGCTTACAAATTCCGCAAGCATGCAGTTGCAGGAACTTGCAAAACAAGGGGCCACTATTGTTGAAAAATCACTTAATGAGCAATGGAGTTCTATGGAAGTACTTGCATTAGATGATACAATAGGAAATCCTGATAGTTCCTGGGAGGACAAGAAAGCGGTAATGCAGGAGGAAGTAAAGAGAACCGGTGTTATTAATGTAGCTTTTGCAGATGTTGACGGAAATACAAAAGCACCTAACGGAGACAATGTTAGCATAAAAGAAAGAGAATACTTTCAGAAAGCACTAAAGGGAGAAAGAGCAGTATCAGACCCTATTGAGGATAAAACAGAAGAAGGAAGAATGATTATAAACTATGCTGTCCCTGTGAAATGGAAGGGTAATATTGTAGGAGTTCTTTTCAAAGTATGCGATGGCAACATGCTTAGTGATATTACTGATAAAATTACTTTCGGTAAATCAGGACAGGCGTACATGATAAATAAAGAGGGAACTACTATTGCCAATTATAATAAAGAACTTGTACTAAAAATGGATAATACCTTAAAGAACCTTGCAAGCAATCCTGCTCTAAAGGACATGGTGGATGTACAAAAGGAGATGCTTAAGGGCCAGGCAGGTAATGGTCATTATGAATATAATGAAGTGATTAAATACATAGGTTATTCGCCTGTAAATGGTGCTGATTGGTTTCTTGCTGTAACTGAAGCAAAGGATGACATGCTGTCACGATTAGGTCCGCTACAAGTATCAACAGTTTCAATCGCGTTAATATGTTTGATTATAAGTATTGTGCTTGGTTTTATATTGGCAGGAAAAATTACTAAAACTATTGTCACATTAACAGATAAATTAAAAATAATAGAAGAAGGAGACTTTTCTAGAGATATTCCTCTATCACTCATGGAAATAAAGGATGAAACAGGAAGCCTAGCCAGGTCTCTAGATACAATGCAACGTTCTGTAAGAAATGTGATTAAGACTGTTATCCAAGAAGCAACAGAGGTTTCTGATTGTGTAATAGTTGAGGAAAATAAAATATCTACTCTACTATCTCAGGTAGAAGAGGTATCTGCTACTACAGAGGAACTGTCTGCAGGGATGGAAGAAACTGCTGCCTCGACTGAAGAAATGAATGCTGTTTCAAGTGAAATAGATAAAGCAATAGAGTCGATTGCACAGCGAGCTCAAGAGGGTGCATTAACTGCAAATGAAATAAGTATAAGAGCTAAGAAATTTAATGAAGATGCAATAGAATCTAAGAAGTATGCCAATGATATTATACATGATTCAGAAGGTTTACTAAAGGAGGCTATTGAACAATCAAAAGAGGTTGAGCAAATTAATACATTGTCAGAGGCTATATTGCAAATCACTACTCAAACGAATCTTTTGGCATTAAATGCAGCTATAGAAGCGGCAAGAGCTGGTGAAGCTGGAAAAGGTTTTGCTGTGGTTGCCGATGAGATAAAAAAACTAGCTGAAAGCTCTAAACAGTCTGCTTCTGAGATACAAAGGGTAACAAAGACAGTAGTTAACTCAGTTGACAATTTATCAAATAATTCTTTGAAGATACTTGAATTTATTAATACAAAAGTTTTATCCGATTATGAAAATCTGGTTAAAATCAGTGAACAATATAATACTGATGCAGATATAGTTGATGATATTATAACAGATTTTAGCGCTACAACGCAGGAGTTATCCTCGTCAATGCAGAATATGACGAAAACGATAAATGAAATAGCAAATGCTACAAATGAAGGAGCAAACGGGACTTCTCATATTGCAGAAAAGTCTGTATCAGTTAACAGCGAAGCCAATGGAGTACTCAATTATGCTAAGAAAACAAAGGAGAGTACTGATAAGCTGGTGAATTCAGTATCCAAATTTAAAATTTAGTTTTTTATTAGTACAGCAGCAACAGCCCGGCGATTTCGTTGGGCTGTTGCTGTTGTTTCTCCTAAGTAAGGCGAATTCAATAAAGAAAGTTAAGAGGTTTATTCTAGAACTAATATATTTTAGTTGCATAAAGGTAATAATTAGGTTATTTTTGTATTGTAGTAATTGAACTGATTTTTTATATAAATAAGTTATACTATTTCGTATTTAAAATATAGAAAAGTCACAGTTTAAATGCAAATTAGTATAAGGAAAAAACGATATCAAAAATGTGGAGTTAAAGTGCAATGAATTTTCTAATGCTTTATTTATATAATATTATTTTACCAAGTCCACTTTTAGCCCAACTTGAATTATTTAAAACAGCAATTCAATGTTTTATTAGTATAAGGGTTTTAGTACTATGCTGCAAATTAATTTCTGGCCAGTTTACTATCGAGCTAGATATTATTAGTAAACTTAACTTGCTTATAATTACTTTATATCAAAACATGAAGATTCCAAGTCCTCCTGTATGGATGAATAAAGAAATTGTTATATTCCAGAATATAGGAGGATTTTATGTTTAAAAAATTATTTAAGGCCTTTACTAAGGCGGAATCATTTAAATCAAAACATGAGTCAAATGATGACTATTGTAGGTTGGTAGAAAAAGTAAATCAATTGGATTTTACAAACTATTCTGATTGTGAACTAAAAGAGAATATAGAGAAATATAAAAAACGTTTTAGTTATTGGCTCTCGGATAAGCAAACTTCATATAATTCTAATGAAATATCCAAAAGGAATTTTGATTTAATATTAAGAGATTTAATGCTGGAAGACTTATTTATTAAGGATTTTCTTGTAGAAAATTATGCTATAACCAAAGAAATTTGTAGGAGGGTATTAAAGCTAGAGCCTTATGATTCCCAATTGCTTACTGGAATAGCACTACAATTTGACAAAATTGTACAATTGCCTACTGGGGAAGGAAAAACTCTCGCAGCTGTTTTTCCTATAATATTAAATGCACTTGCAGGAAAGGGTGTTCACATATTTACCTTCAATGACTATCTTGCAAAACGTGATGCTAACTGGATGAGAGGTATTTATGAGGCCTGGGGTCTCAAAGTAGACTATGTTCAGGAGTGGATGGATAGTAAACGACGCAAGCTGTCATATGATGCTGATATTACTTATGTGACTTCAAAAGAAGCTGGATTTGATTATTTAAGAGATTCATTGGTTTATAGTGTAGAGGGACTTGTTCATCGACCATTTAATTTCGTGATAGTGGATGAAGCCGACTCAATTCTTATTGATGAAGCGAGAGTTCCGCTTGTTATAGCTGGAAATATCACTCATGCTCATAAGATTGACAAACATCTTGTAGACATCGTTGCTAGCCTTCAAATGGGAAAAGATTACCTTACTGATGAAAACAAGAGGAATGTATTTCTTACTGAAAAAGGTATAAATAAATTAGAGAATGTATTAGAATGTGGAAATCTTTATGAAAATAACTTAGAACTCTTAACGTCAATAAATAATCTGCTCCATGCACATACACTACTAAAAAAAGATATTGATTATATAGTTAGAGATAATCAAATAGAGATTATTGATGAATTCACAGGAAGAGTGGCGGATAAAAGAAAATGGCATGATGGATTGCAAATGGCTATTGAAGCAATAGAAGGAATTGATTGCACGCAAAACAGTAGAATTTTAGGTAAAATGACCTTGCAAAATTTTATTAGTTTATATCCTAAAATTGCTGGAATGACTGCTACAGCCAAGTCTTCAGAAGACGAATTTAATAGCTCCTATAACAAAGAGGTTTTTGTAGTTGAACCACACAAAAAATGTATCCGAATTGATTATCAAGATGCTATATTTACTCATAAAGAAGCAAAGTATTTAGCTATTGTAGATGATGTGCAAAAAACTAATCAGTCTGGGAGGCCAATACTTATTGGCACTGCAAATATAGAAGAATCGGAAATGCTGGCTAATCTGCTTAAAGACAGGCATATAAAATGCGTTGTGCTAAATGCAAAGAATGATGATGAAGAGGCTGATATTATTGCTAGGGCAGGCAATTTGGGAACTGTTACTGTATCTACTAATATGGCAGGTAGAGGGGTAGATATAAAGCTGGGTTATGGCGATAATTCTATCGATAGGCAAAAAGTAATTGAACTAGGAGGGTTATATGTAATTGGGACGAATAAAAATGAATGTGTGAGAATAGATAATCAGCTAAGAGGTAGAGCTGCAAGACAAGGTGATCCTGGAGCATCTCGGTTTTATGTAAGCTTAGAAGATGATCTTTTAGTTACATTTGGAATTGAGAGTGTTTTACCTAAAAAATATAAAGGGTTAAGAGTGGACAATCAAATAATTGATAGCAAATTAAATTCACTGATCAACCATATTCAAAGAGTTGTAAATGGGCAAAATTTTGAGATAAGGGCAACCTTAGAAAAGTATTCACTTATACTTGAATATCAGAGGAGATTCTTGGGTAAAAAACGGAATGAAATAATGTGTAATGAGTATAAGTCTCTTTTGGAGTCGAGAGAACCAATGAAATATAAACAGCTATGTGAGTCTTATGGTAAAGAGAGAGTGGCAGAAATTGAACGAAAAGTGTCCTTACATTGCATTGATGAAAGCTGGTACGATTTTTTGGAGGATTGTGAGAGCTTCAGAGAAGGCATTGATCTTGTGCATGGGGGCAAAAAAAATCCATTGGATGAGTATAGGAAGCTTGTTATTGAGGAATTTGATAGGCTATACAAATATTTAGATGAAAAAATATTAAATTTCTTAGGGGCTACAGATTTTTCGATGGATGATAACGCTCTGATAAATAAGGGCTTAAATACACCAGCATCAACATGGACTTACATTATTAATGATAATATTAAGGTTAAGAGATTTTTATTACTAAATTTTAGATAAGTGCGATTATTAGAGATTATTAGAGATTCTATAGCTACATATGTAAGGGCTATTGAACTAATTAGTGAATTATAATAAACTGTATGGTAATATAAGGAGAATATATCGCATAAGTACAATTAGCTGATAACAAAATGATGTTTAATAGATTTAGGAGGGACTAATTATGTTTGATGTTTTACACAAAAAACCTTCAATTGTCCAAGAGGCAAAGAAGGCAAGATTTCAACCAATATTTATTTTGCAGCTTATTATATTTATAGCTGTGTTTCTTGTTACGCAGTTGGCAGCTAGCCTGCCAACATTAATTGTATCGCTTATTAAAATGATTAGTGATATTAGTAATAATAAAGTAAACCTTCAAGATCCAACAGCATTAAATCAAGACTATGTTACAGGCTTAACAGATAGCCTTATGATATTAGCACTGTTCAGCACAGTAATAGCTACCGCTCTCACAATAGTGTATGTTAGGTTTATCGAGAAACGAAGCTTATACTCAATGGGATTTGTAAAGAAAAATGCTTTCCGTGATTATATAATAGGATTGTTTGTGGGAGCAATTATGTTTGCAGCAAGTGTATTATTAGCTTGGTTATCAGGATCACTAGAATATAAAGCTGTAATTCTTGGTAACAGTTTAGGCCTTGTTATAGTTTTTTTCTTTGGCTTTATTTTACAGGGAATGAGTGAGGAAGTAATATTAAGAGGCTATTTAATGGTATCTATCGCAACTAAAAAACCAATAATACTTGCTATATTAGCAAACTCAGTTCTTTTTGCTCTTATACATATTTTTAATAATGGAATTACGGTGCTTTCTCTTATTAATCTTACATTGTTCGGAGTATTTGCATCATTGTATGCTTTGAGGTCAGATAGTATTTGGGGTATCTGCGCAATTCATTCAACCTGGAATTTTACACAAGGGAATGTTTTTGGGATATCTGTTAGTGGTATTCAAGTAGAGGCTTCTATACTTTCTTTTATACCAACAAACACAAACACTATAATGAATGGTGGAAGCTTTGGATTAGAAGGTGGTTTAGCAGTTACGATAGTTTTAGTAATAGGAATAGTAGTTAATTTGTTGTTAAAGAGCAAAAATGTGCAGAAGACTCAAGTGCCAGAAATGGACATTGGCATTACAAAAATCCTATAATCACCTTTTAATAAAAATATATACAAAACAAGTAAAAAGTAATACAATATATGAGTATTTAAATAAAACATTTTGTTAGGGGGACTTTTTGAATGGAAGAAATTGTGAACCAAATGACACCTGAATCAGCTTCAGTTGCTGTTCCGGATAAAAAAGGTCAGGCAATCGCATCATTTGTATTAGGACTTAGTAGTATCTTAGGATTGGTAGTACCATTTATCGGGATACCTGCTTCAATAGTAGGAATCATAATGGGTATAATTGGAAGAAAGTCATCAAAGAAATGGATGGCAATTACAGGACTTATTCTTAGTATAGTTTTCCTTGTTGTTTCAGTGGTAGTTATTATATTAGCTGTAATAGTAGCAATGAATACAATTAATGAATTAGGTGGATTAGAAGGATTACAGGGTTTTGAGTAATGAAAAATGTGGAGTATCTAAGCTAATTAGATATTCCACTCTTTTTTTTGTCATCACCTCAATGGTAGAATTATTCATGTAAAATACTACTACTTAACAATTAATCCTAGTATTTTAGATAACTCTACAGCTTGATAATCTGTTACAATCATCCCCTTTAGTTCAGGACCTCGAATAAGAATACCATCAAGCTCGCATGTCGTAAAATCTATTCCTTTAAGCAAAGTGCCAGCAAATTCGACCGAGCTTAAGTTGCAGTCTGAGAATTGTAAATCCTTCTGTTTAGCCTCCCACATATAGCTGTTCGAAAGGTTAGATTTTTCTATCAAAAGTCGTGTGATATCTGAATTAGAAAAAACCGAATATCGCATACTACATTCGGAAATTAAAATATCACAGAGACTTGCTTTAGATAAAATAATGCCAGTCAGGTTACAATTAATAAATTCAACACTACTAAGGCGAGCTTCGCTAAAATTCATATTTGATAAGTCACAATCTTTAAAAATAACGTCTTCAAATACAAAGTTTTGCACAGCACATTTTTTGAAGCTACATTTTTCGAATATACATTTATAATATATAATTGTAACAGCAGATATATCATTTATAGTACTATTTATAAAATGATAGTTTTCAATGTCATAATTGGTATTTAGTTTATCCTCAACTATATCATTAATATTTTCAGTTTTTAATAAATCAAGCGATATATTAGGTTTTTTAATTTTCATTTTGTTCCCCTTCAATCAATCTAAGAACTCTGCTTACCCCAAAATGCTTATCACATAAAATTATAGTATATCAAAGAAAGATTTCATAGATATGAGTTCTTATAATTTCTTAAATTTATATAAGTCAATTACTATCGGCTTTAGTCGATAGTAATTGACTTTATTCACAAATAAATAAAAGGGATTTTTGTTAATATACTAACAAACTATTGAAATAGATATAAAAAAGAGGTAAAATTACTTTGGTTATTTAGATGGAAAAGTGGATAATATACAAATGAACATTTTTCCTAAATTAGACTCTTTTAAATAAATAAAATATATAGGAGCGTGAATTTATGAGTATGATGAATAAGAAAACAGTTGAAGACATTGATGTTGCTGGTAAAAAAGTAATAGTTAGAGTTGACTTTAATGTACCATTGGATTCAGATTTAAAAATTACTGATGATAAGAGAATAGTTGGAGCACTACCTACAATAAAGTACCTCGTTGACAAAGGAGCAAAGACAATCCTTGTATCACATCTAGGAAGACCAAAGAATGGATTTGAAGATAAATTTAGTATGAAGCCTACCGCTGCTAGATTAGGCGAGCTACTTGGTAAAAATGTTATAATGGCAACCGACGTTATTGGAGAGGATGCAAAAGCAAAGGCTGCTGCATTAAAAGACGGCGAAGTACTTATGCTTGAAAATGTTAGATTCTATAAAGAAGAAACAAAAAATGATGCTGCATTTGCAAAAGAACTTGCTAGCTTAGCTGAAATATTTGTAAATGATGCATTTGGTACAGCTCATAGAGCTCACGCATCTACAGCAGGACTAGCTGACTATTTGCCAGCTGTTTGCGGTTTCCTTATAAAGAAAGAAATTGAATTCATGGGTAAAGCACTCGCAAACCCAAATAGACCTTTTGTTGCAATCTTGGGTGGAGCAAAGGTTTCTGATAAAATTGCTGTAATTGAAAACTTAATTGATAAAGTTGATACATTAATTGTTGGTGGAGGTATGGCTTATACTTTCCTAAAGGCAAAGGGCTATAATATTGGAACATCTATCTGTGAAGATGACAAGGTAGAGTTAGCAAAGAGCTTGATGGAAAAGGCTGTAGCTAAGGGTGTTAATTTAATGCTCCCAGTAGACAATGCAATAGCTAAGGAGTTCAGCAATGATTCTGAAAAGAAAATAGTTGAATCAGATTCCTTGCCAGATGGTTGGATGGGAATGGATATTGGAACTGCTACAATTAAATTGTTTGCAGATGAAATTAAGAAAGCAAAGACTGTTATTTGGAATGGTCCTATGGGAGTATTTGAATTTTCAAATTTTGCAATAGGAACAAAAGAAGTTGCAAAGGCTCTTGCAGAATCAGGCGCACTTTCAATAGTAGGTGGAGGAGATTCAGCAGCGGCAGTTGAGCAATTAGGCTTTGCTGATAAGATCACTCATATTTCAACTGGTGGCGGAGCTTCATTAGAATACTTAGAAGGAAAAATTCTTCCTGGTATAGATGTACTTATGAATAAATAGTACAGAATTATAAAATAGCAATTTAGAAAGACTATCATGCATTAAACCTAAAATACGAAGGAGATATGACTAATATGAGTAAAAGAAAAACTATTGCAGCAGGTAACTGGAAAATGAACAAGACTGCTTCAGAAGCGGTTGCTTTTGTTAATGAATTAAAGGCAAGTGTTGCTGATGCGGCTAATGAAATAGTAGTTGGTGTACCATTTATATGCTTACCTGGTGTATGTGAAGCTGTTAAAGGTTCAAATATCAAGGTTGCAGCTCAGAATATGCATTGGGAAGAAAAGGGTGCTTTCACTGGTGAGGTATCAGGTCCAATGCTTGCAGAGCTCGGTGTTGATTATGTAATAATTGGCCACTCTGAGAGAAGAGAGTACTTCGGAGAAACTAATGAAATGATAAACAAGAAGGCTCATGCAGTATTTAATTATGGAATGACTCCTATCATATGCTGTGGTGAAACATTAGAACAAAGAGAACAGGGTGTTACTGCTGACCATGTTAGATATCAGATAAAGGTTGCATTACTTGGTCTTTCAGCTGAGCAAGTTAAGAAGGCAGTAATAGCTTATGAGCCAATCTGGGCAATAGGAACAGGTAAAACTGCTACTGATGAACAGGCAAATGAAGTATGTGCGATTATTAGAAACACTATCAAAGAGCTTTATGGTGAAGAGGTTTCAGAAGCTACTAGAATTCAGTATGGCGGAAGTGTAAATGCTAAAAACGCAGCTGATTTATTTGCTATGTCAGATATTGATGGTGGACTAGTTGGTGGAGCAAGCCTTAAGGTTGATGATTTTACAGTAATAGCGAAGGCTTAATAAAGCGAAGAATACATTCACAGCGTTCATTGATTATCTTCGCTTATCAAAAAACGCAAGCGTTTTTTGCACATGTTGACATATACAGCGTTCATTGAGTAGCTTCGCTTATCAAAAAACGCAAGCGTTTTTTGCGCAAGTTGGCATAATTTATTGTGATGTATATCAGGGAAGTAAGTGACCCTCCGGTTGGTACTGGAGGGTCAAGTTATAAGGGAGAAAAGGTTGAACCGAAATAATAAAAAAGAGGGGGGATCGAGCCCTTGCCAGCACTTAATGGAGTTATTCGCCAAATGCGGGGCAGGGACACAATTATGGATAAGAAATTAGTAACTTTAATGATATTAGATGGCTTTGGAAACAATCCCAGAGTTGAGGGGAACGCCATACAGGCAGCAAGTAAACCAAACCTTGATAGCTACATGTCTAAGTACTCTAGTACAATAGTTCATACTAGCGGTATGGATGTAGGACTTCCAGAGGGTCAGATGGGAAACTCTGAGGTTGGGCACACCAATATCGGTGCTGGTAGGATAGTTTATCAGGAACTAACAAGAATTACTAAGTCTATTCAAGATGGTGATTTCTTTGAAAAAGAGGAGTTCTTGAAGGCTATAGAAAACTGTAAAGTAAACAATTCAAATCTTCATCTGTTCGGATTGTTGTCAGATGGAGGAGTACACAGCCATATCACACATTTGTATGGCTTGGTAGAATTAGCTAAGAAAAATGACTTTAAGAATGTATTTATTCATTGCCTATTCGATGGAAGAGATGTGCCACCAGATAGCTCAAAGGTATATACAGAGGAACTAGAAGCAAAGCTTAAAGAAATAGGAGTTGGAAAGATTGCATCTGTAATGGGCAGATATTATGCTATGGACAGAGACAATCGCTGGGAAAGAGTACAGCTTGCTTATGATGTTATGGTACTAGGCAAAGGGTTGACTTCCAACTCAGCTGTAGAAGCTGTAGAAGCATCCTTTGAACGTAAGGAGTACGATGAGTTTGTTAAGCCAACTGCAATTATTGAAAATGGCAAGCCTGTTGCAACAATTGGAGCAAATGACTCAGTTATATTCTTCAATTTTAGACCAGACAGAGCAAGAGAGATAACAAGAACATTTGTGGATCCTGAATTTAAGGGCTTTGAGAGAGCAAAAGGCTTCTTCCCACTATATTATGTTTGTATGACACAGTATGACAAATCAATGCCAAATGTATCTGTTGCTTTTAAACCACAGACTTTAGAAAATACTTTTGGAGAATATATCAGCAAACTAGGCTTCAGGCAGCTAAGGATAGCTGAGACAGAGAAATATGCTCATGTAACCTTTTTCTTCAACGGTGGTGTAGAGGCTCAATATGAGGGTGAAGACAGAGCGCTTATCCCTTCGCCAAAGGTAGCAACCTACGACTTAAAGCCTGAAATGAGTGCATATGAAGTGGCAGAAGAGGCTGTAAAGAGAATAGACTCAAAGCAGTATGATGTTATCATATTAAACTTCGCAAACTGCGATATGGTTGGACACACAGGAGTATTTGATGCAGCTAAAGCAGCTGTTGAGGCTGTAGATGAGTGTGTAGGTAAAGTGGTGAATGCTGTTACAGCTCAAGGTGGAGTGGTTCTTATCACTGCTGACCATGGAAATGCAGAGCAGATGCTAGACTATGAAAGTGGTGGTGCTTTCACAGCACATACAACTAACGTTGTACCATTAATTGGCATAGGATTAGGTGATGCTAAGCTAAAAGAAGGAAAGCTTGCAGATTTAACTCCAACTATTTTAGATATAATGGGAGTAGAAAAGCCTGCTGAAATGACAGGAACTTCATTGTTACAAAGATAAGTAGAGTCTTATCATTATCATGCCACCTTGTTTAGAATTGTAATAGTTCTAATGCGGGGTGGCATATTATTTCCCTTAATAGAGGAATGTAGTTGCTTTTATAGAAGTAATTAACAGACAGCTTAGGGAGGTATACTTAATGAAACAACCTTCAAAATTAGTCCTTTCTATTAAAAAAATGTCTAGAAAAAATAAAAAAATAGGAATAATAATTTTTTATTTTTATACTTTACTAAAGTCATCATATGTAAGAACACTGGTTAATTTTCTTTTTACTATTGTTTTTGCTTTCCAAATGAGACTTTCAGATTTTGATACATATAATTTTAATCAACAGGAATTTTATAAAGATAAGTGGCATATACTAATTACATGCGTATTTATTGTGCTATACAATTGGTTTACTATACTAATTGATAGTTATCAGAAATATCAGGAAAAGACAATTAAATGTGTAAAAGAAATAGTGAATAGAGAAACTGTAATTAATGATACAATAGGCAGAAAAATTTATGATATTACTAAAAGCATATCCGCTAAATCAAGTTTAATTCCTACAAAGTCTGACTTTGGGAATCTTAGTTACCAGGATGTTGCTGCACTTGTTTGTCATAATATCTATGATGCTATTAAGATTTCAACAGAGAATGACTCTCATCAAGTTTCTTTGATGCAAAGGTTTAAAGAAAAAAAGACAGGGATACAATATATTAAGATGATAAGCTATGGCAATGCAAATCAAATATCGCCAAGCATATTTGATAAGCACTTCTATCTTGATAGAGATCAAAGCTACTATCATGTAAAGATATTTAATAAAAATCAAAATAATATTTTTATTTTAAAAAATGCTTCAGAAATAGCAAAAGAGTTTGTTTATGGTAAAAGTAGCAATGAAAATAATGTTGCTCAATATATTGCCATTCCAGTAGTATGTGAAAATGAAGGGATAGTATCTCTTTTACAGATTGAAACTACAGAAGAATTTCTGATTGGAAGAACTAAGGAGGAAATACGGGAGTATGTTAAACCTTTTATGGCATATATTCATATACTAACAGTGAACTACTATCAAAGTGAGCTATTTAAGGTTTTGGTTAAGAAATTTGACATACTAAGAAAAAGTAAGGTAAAAAAGAAAGGCTATATAGAAATAGAGGGGATGAGCAAATATGAGCAACATTATGGGGAAGTTAGTACTTTTATCGCCCCAAAAGACTAATAATTCAGAGAACAGCAAAATAAACATTATTCCAGAAGATACTGATTTTATTCAAGACCATAGGACTTTTGAAGACAGAAGACATCAGTTAATTGATGAATATGAAAAGGAACTACAGATTTTTAGAAATAACTCTATACTGATGATATAGAAATTTAATAACTTTTTAAAGCTCTCAGATTTTTCGAGAGCTTATTTACTTTACATAAGCAAGGTTGGCTTACCAACTTGCGTTGTTATATACCTTATTAGCGTTGTGAATTATTTTTAGGGTTGTACTTTAATTTAATTAATTCAATATATTCTTCTATCATTTTAATAGCTTCAATAGGAAGGCCGTCAATATTAAAGTTATAAGGAACTTTAGACTCGGCTATATATTCACCTTGAGGTGTACGAAGATTTGTTCTCCCCACAAGGTAATCAATAGAAACATTAAAATAATCAGCGAGTATTTTTAAAATTTTCTCATCTCTAGGAAATCTGTCATTTGATTCATAATAACCAATTACCCTATCAGAGATACTAATTACTTTTCCTAATTCTTTTTGAGTAATTCCTTTTTCTTCTCTTAATCCTTTTAATCGATCACCGAATAACATATTATTTCCTCCTAAATATCACTATACCATTTTGTCCAAAAATCTTAAAAAAAACGAACAAAATATTCATAATATATTGAAAAAGAACAGTATATGCGATATACTATACATAAAATTACAAAAAAGTATAATATGTGCACAAGGAGAATGGAATGGAGAAAGAAAAAACTAAGGTTAAGAATGAAATTCAGTTAACAAGAGAGCAATTATACAATTGTATTGACAAGGATGGTATAAATGAAAACACAACCCTTATATCTATCAATAATAGGCTAGATGAACTAATACTGAAATGGATGAAGGATAGTAAATAAAATGAAATTACAAGGCCATAACTCTTAAAAACTAATTGTTTAAATAGGCTAGTTAAGGGGTATATATTTTTTGGCTTATAATGTATAGTTTTTAAATTATTTTAGCATATTATACTATAACAATAAGCATCTTCGTTACTTTTTAGGTATGTTATTAACTTGATTACATATACTAAAGATAGCATTTCAATTAGAATAACTCAAATAGATTGGTTTGATAGGGAAATATTTACAACGCTATTGTTGTAATGTTATTCTAAATAAGTACAATTACCTTGAAGGGAGAAAAGTATGAAACAGTATATACCAATTGAAAGTGTTTTTGCAAGGGAAATACTTGATTCTAGAGGCAATCCAACTGTTGAAGTTGAGGTTATTGCTGAGGGGGGATATGTAGGACGAGCTTCGGTACCATCTGGAGCATCAACTGGTGCTTTTGAAGCAATTGAATTAAGAGATGAAAATAGTGATAGATATATGGGTAAGGGCGTTGAAACAGCAGTTGAGAATGTAAATAGCATTATTTCACCAGAAGTAGAGGGAATGAATTTATTTGATCAAGTTGCTATAGATAAGCTTATGATAGAGTTGGATGGCACACCCAACAAGGAGAGACTTGGTGCCAATGCAATTCTTGGAGTATCACTTGCAGTTGCAAAGGCTGCTGCTGAGGCTCTGGGGTTGGGACTTTATCAGTATATAGGTGGAGTAAATGCAAAGACATTGCCAGTTCCAATGATGAACATAATTAATGGAGGTAAGCACGCTGATAACAGCGTAAACATACAGGAATTTATGATTATGCCTGTTGGTGCTGAAAGTTTCACAGAGGCACTTAGGATGTGTACAGAAGTTTTTCACAATCTTAAAAAGGTCTTGCAAAGCAAGGGTATGAGTACTGCAGTAGGAGATGAGGGAGGATTTGCGCCAAATCTTGAGACAGATGAGCAGGCGATACAGGTTATTTTAGAAGCAGTTACGAAGGCTGGCTACAAGCCAGGAAATGATTTTAGAATAGCTATAGATGCTGCTGCAACGGAGATGTACCAAGAGGATGGAACCTATTTCTTCTGGAAGACAAATATTAAAAAGACAAAACAAGAAATGGTTGATTATTGGGCTGATTTAGTAAATAAGTACCCAATTATATCTTTAGAAGATGGAGTATCTGAGGAGGATTGGGAAGGTTGGAAGCTACTGACTGAAAGGCTAGGAAATAAGATTCAGCTAGTAGGCGATGACTTATTTGTAACTAATACTAGAAGACTTGAAAAAGGTATAAAAATGGGGGTTGCAAACTCCATTCTAATAAAGGTAAATCAAATTGGGACACTAACTGAAACATTAGATGCAATTCAAATGGCTAATAGAGCTGGATATACTGCTGTTACTTCTCATAGGTCAGGGGAGACGGAGGATGCGACTATTGCTGATATTGCAGTAGCCACAAACTCTGGACAAATCAAAACTGGAGCACCTTCCAGAACAGATAGAGTTGCTAAATATAATCAACTCCTAAGGATTGAAGAAGAATTAGGGGAAGTAGCTCAATATCCTGGACTTAAGGCATGGTTCAATCTACAAGCGTAAGTAATAATTAAAGTTTTTCATTTGGGTTTTTCATTTGATAAAAAACAAGTCCTTCTATGACTTGTTTTTTATTTTAGAATATGTTAGAATGTTACTTGCACTTCATGTGAATTATAAGTGCAACAAGGCTCTTTTACTACGCACAGCCGAGTTTTGTTTATCTATTTTAGGAGGTGTTTTAATTGGAAATTGCAAAATGGATTGTTAATATACTACACATTCTTCTTGCTCTTGCACTTATTGTAATAGTATTACTTCAGTCTGGAAAGCAAGCAGGTTTATCGGGATCAATTGCTGGTGGAGCTGAAACTTTTTTTGGTAAAAATAAGGGACGTACTATAGATGCATTGCTCTCTAAGTTTACTTCTGTAGCTGCAATCGCATTCCTTGTTACTTCAGTTGCCCTTTTCTTACTAATGAAGTATACTGCTTAATTTGGTGAATTTTAAAAAGTGAGCCCAGGCGTACTCAATGTGCACTTGGGTTTTTTGTTATGATATTCTTACATTTTAATATATGACAGTAACGAGGTACTATGACTCTGGTGGCTTTAAGTAACTAGTTGCTGGCTAATACTTATACGATAGTAGTATAAGCAAGGGGGAACAAACATGATAACTAGAGATCAAGCTCTTGAAGAATTGAAAATTAGAGTATCAGATAAAAAAATACTAAGGCATTCAATTGCAGTTGAGGCAGTAATGAAGGGGTTTGCTAAGTACTATAATGCTGATACTGATGTTTGGGGAATGACAGGACTACTTCATGATATAGATTATGATAAAACAGCTAATAATCTTTCACGACATGGAATTGTTGCTGGAGATATTTTAGAGAATTTTGATATTGATCAGGCAATTGTATATTCTATTCGAGCTCATAATAGTTACAATAATATTCCAAGAAATAGAAAAATGGATAAGGTTTTGTTTGTTTCGGGTTATATTACCGACGTGGTTATTGAAGGTACTTTGCTGCATCCAGACAAAAAAATCTCTGAGGTTACAGTAGAAGGTGCTCTAAAAAATTTAGAAAGCAAAAACTATTGTGAAGATGTAAATAAGAACATAACAAAGTACCTAAATGATTTGGGCTTAACGCTTGAGAAGTTTATTGAAATAACACTTAAGGCAATGCAAGGGATATCAAAAGAACTTGAATTTTGAACTAAATAAAAAAGTATTTATTGAAGAGCCGAACCCTAATGGAATTAGGGTTCGGCTTTATTTATATTGAGATAAGTATGAGCGCAACTAGGTTACTGACGATACACAGTTTCTGTAAGTAAGCTATCTTTATGGTTTTATCAAAATATGATATCATTGGGAATATATTACTCGGAATAAGAAACTAGGGAGAAGTGATTGTTAAATGCTAGAGAAGTTCAGTGAAATAAGTAAGTTAGTAGGGGAGATTACCCCAGATCAATTAAAATATATAGACAGTTTTATCCATGATGATATAGGCATATTTATGCCTGTTGCTGGAGCTTGTTTGTATGCAGTTACCCCATTTCATACTCATCCTTCATATTTGTTTATTATTTCTTTTAATAAACTGACACAATTAGTGTTTGAGAATAAGACGGTAGGGGCTGAAAAGGGGAAGATACAAGGCGTTTCTCCTAACATTCCTCACCATGAGGTGTCCACGGGAGGCATTCCGAGATATGTAGCAATATTTATTAGAAGAGAATATTTTGAAAAGCAATTTGAAAAGTATAATTCTTACCTTCCAAGGTTCGTAGGTCAAGGCTATGAGAATTCAAGAATACTTTTACCGTATATAAAAGAATTTATTATAGAGGCTGAAAGCAGGTTGCCAGGTCATGAGGAAGTATTAAAAGCATTGAGTATGCAAATTTGCCATTCAATTATAAGAAGTGTACTAACCCAAAAGCCTAAAAGAATCGAAACTTCCTGCAGGATTGAAGTAATTAATGTTATAGAGTTTATCCATGATAATGTTGAAAGAAAAATAACATTAGCTGACATGGCAAAGCAAGTAAACATCTCCCCAACGCATTTTGCAAGGATTTTTAAAAAAGAAACTGGATTAACTCCTAACGAGTATCTTTTAAAAACTCGACTAGATATAGCTAAGAAACTACTATTGGCCCAAGAAGATACTATAACTGAAATTTCTATGAAATGCGGTTTCGGGAGCACTGCATATTTATCAGATAGATTCTTTTGTGCGTTTCAAATTACTCCTAGTGAATACCGTAAAAATTTGGGAAAAGGTTAAATATCTAAAAAGCCTGATAGGATTCTTGTAGAACTAATCACTATATATAAAGTAAAATGATTTTTAATACTTTATAGAAGGGTGATGACAAAATGGACATAAAAGATATATTAGAGTTCGCAAATAAGTATCCAGCGTGTTTCTTAGCGACTGTTGATGGTGAAAGACCAAAGGTAAGGGGATTCCTTATGTGGTTGGCTGATGAATCCGGATTTTATTTTCATACTGGATCAATGAAAAGAGTATATAAGCAAATCATTGCAAATCCTAAAATTGAAGTTTGCTTTTATTCACCTGAGGCTACTGCCGGTGGTAAAATGCTAAGGGTATCCGGAGAAGTAGAGATTGTTAATGATATGGGGATGAAAGAAAAATTAGTAGAGCAGAGACCATTTTTAAAGGCAATAAGTGCTCAGAATTCAGAGGATTCTCTTGTGCTTTTTAGAATACCGCATGGAGAAGCTTTCTTCTGGACAATGGAAATCAATACAAGAGAAAATGAAGCAGAAGTGGTGGAATTCTAGTCGGAGGTGGATTATGAACAATATGGAATGCATTAAAAAACATTTTGAAGAGGAAGCTGAGCAATATGATAATATAATAAAAAATCTCATCCCATATTATCATCAAATGGTTGAAGCAATAGTAAATACTATTTCATTTGAGCAGAATTCGGATTTTGAGGTTCTTGATTTGGGATGTGGTACTGGCACAGTTTCACGAGCAATAAAAAATACTTTTCCAAATGCCAAGCTTACATGCCTTGATATCTCTGGTAATATGCTGCAAATAGCAGGTGGCAAGCTGTATGACGCGCCTGAGACCGAATATATAAACTGTGACTTCTATAATTTCAGTTTTGATAAAAAGTATGATGCAATTGTGTCTTCCCTTGCACTTCATCATCTTGTGACAAAGGAAGACAAACTTGATTTCTATAAGAAAATATATTCTGCACTTAATGCAGGAGGTATTTTTGTAAATGCAGATGTAGTCCTTGCATCCACGGAGGCTCTTCAGGAGCGTTATATGAAGCAGTGGAAAAGCTTTATGTGTAAGAATGTTTCTGAGTATGAAGTTGAAAGTAAATGGATACCTAAATATCACGAGGAAGATAGACCGACTTCATTGTCAGAACATCTTGAAATGCTGAAGGAAGCTGGATTTATTGATGTAGATGTAATATGGAAGTATTATAATTATTCGGTTTACACAGCTAATAAATAATGAAATATTATGCTCAATACCAAATCATAACATAAGGTTGTATTATTGAAAGGTTACTATTTTGTAACCTTTTTTTTACTGTTTTGTAACCACTTATATGTCTTAAATTAATAAAATCATATCAGAACATGTATAAATGAGGGAGATTTTGTGGACAAATGAAGAAATATATAGCGCTAACATTAACTATATTATCACTTATGAGTTTTATTGCAGTATTTAATGCTAAAGGAGTAGAAGGTTATAAGCTCAATAAAGGATATATTCAAGCTAGTTCAGAGGAGATTGCCGCAAATAATACCGGTTTAGATGTAATAAACCCCTCAAAATCAGGGCAAAGTTATGATGGTAATAATATAACCAGTAAAATAAATTATCAAGAACAAACTACACCATCAGGTATTGAAGAAGCAATTGTAATGCATACTCAAAATACATTATCTCAAAATCCAGAGGAAAAAACCGAAAGACAAATAGACCCTAATAAGCCAATGGTAGCACTAACTTTTGATGATGGGCCCCATTATAAATATACTATGGATATATTGGATTGTTTAAAAGAATATGATAGCTTAGCAACCTTCTTTGTTTTAGGGGAAAGGGCTGAAAAGTATAAGAATGTAACTAAAAGCATAATCGAAAATGGTAATCAATTAGGAAACCATACATATAATCACAAACGTTTAACAAAATTAAGCACAAAGTCAATAACACAAGAAATTACTAAAACTAATAAGTTATTAGAGAATATAACTAATATTAAGCCAAGCATAGTAAGACCAACATATGGCAGTATTAATAAAAATGTGAAGCTATTTTCTGGAGCACCTCTTATATTATGGTCAATAGATACACTTGATTGGAAAACTAGAGACAAAGAAAAAATAGTTAAAGAGGTACTGGACAATGTAAAGGATGGGGATATAGTTTTGATGCATGATATCTATCAATCAACAGCTTCGGCGGCTGAAGTGATAATAAAGGAATTAAACTCTCAAGGATATCAGCTTGTAACAATAGATGAACTTTATTCAGCAAGGGAAATAGAATTGGTAAATGGAAAAGTATACGAAAATGCTTGTTTAAGAAAGTAAGAACTGAACTCAATTATTACATGAGATCATAGCATAAGTAAAATAAGTGTAGCTAAGTATAGGTAGGACTTACTCTATATAATAAGCTACACTTTATTATATAGCAAAATTTATATATACATGTATAATTAAATTAGATAATTAATTTGTTGAATTTAGTTGGAATTTACAATTCATAAACATAATGTGAGGTATACTTATGGCAAATAAAATCCTGATTATAGAAGATGAGGAAAGCATAAGAGGGTTTTTAAAAATTAATTTCAAAAAGCATGATTTTATTGTTTTTGAAGCCGCTTCAGGAGAAGAGGGCATTAGTAAGGCAAGGTTTGAAAATCCAGATGTTGTTTTGTTAGATGTTATGCTCCCAGGTATTAATGGGTTTCAAGTGTGCGAAATGCTTAGAAAAGAGTTTTCTAATATTGGTATTATTATGCTTACTGCTCGTGGGCAAGATATTGATAAAATAAAAGGTCTTGAGAATGGTGCTGATGATTATGTTCTAAAACCCTTTAATACGATGGAGTTAATTCTTCGGACTAATTCTTTATTAAGAAGAATTAACGGGAATTTAGGCGTGAAGGAGAATAATCTAAATAATGGAGTTTTCAGGCTTGACAATTACTCTCAAAGAGTATACAAGGAAGGCAATGAGGTTTTGTTAACACCCAAAGAATTTCTATTACTAAAGTTATTTCTTGAGAATCAAAATAAGGCGTTTACAAGAGATGAGCTTTTAGATAAAGTATGGGGCTATGATTTTTTAGGAGATACCAAGATAGTTGATGTAAATATAAGAAGACTTAGAAGTAAAATTGAGGACAAAAAATCTCCAACGATGTATATTGAGACTGTCTGGGGTACTGGGTACAGGTGGAGAAAGGAAAAGTAGCATGACTTTAAAAAATCTAGATACTACTCCTCAAAAAAGCATAAAGGCCAGGTTGGTAAGCAATTTTATTGTAATAATTCTTATTAGTGTATTAGCATTTGAAGCATTACTAATATATTTTACA